>NZ_BSVC01000007.1 GCF_030269905.1 Pelosinus sp. IPA-1
AATCCATATGGTGTTGTCAATGATATAATGGCCACTATTTTGCAAAAGTAGGTTAGGAGGGATTTTTGATGTTTAAAACATTAAAAGTAGACCATATTGGTATTGCAGTAAAAGATTTAGAACAAGCAAAAAAATTCTATACCGAAGTGCTTGGTATGGAAGTAATGGGTGAGGAAACAGTAGAGCAACAAAAAGTAAAAGTTTGCTTTATTCCTTGCGGTGATAGTGAAGTAGAATTACTTGAATCTACCTCACCGGACGGCCCAATTGCTAAGTTCATTGAAAAAAATGGCGAAGGCATGCAACACATTGCCCTTCGTGTAGACAACATTGAAGCAGCCATTGCTGACCTTAAAGCAAAAGGCGTTCGTATGATTGACGAAACACCTCGTTATGGTGCTGGTGGTGCGAGTATTGCTTTTGTTCATCCAAAAGCTACAGGCGGGATTTTGCTTGAACTATCACAGCGCAAATAAGGTTTGTGTAGATTAATAAGATGTATACAATTAGAAAATATTGCATAATATATAGGCTTACTATATAGTAATATTTGAATGTTGTTGGAGGTGTAAAATGGCTACAGTCCAAGAGAAAATCGAAGACTTAAAAGCGAGACAGGAAAAGATAAAGCAAGGTGGCGGTCAAAAACGTATTGACAAGCAACATGCGATTGGCAAATTAACTGCTCGTGAACGTGTGGAGAAATTACTGGATCCTAATACTTTTGTGGAATTAGATCAGTTTGTTACCCACCGTTGTGTAAATTTTGATATGGCTTCCGTTGAAGCCCCTGCTGAAGGCGTTGTTACTGGTTATGGTACAATTGACGGACGCTTGGTGTATGTATTTGCCCAAGATTTCACTGTAGTAGGTGGATCTTTAGGAGAAATGCATGCGAATAAAATTGTTAAAGTACAAAAACTAGCTATGAAAATGGGTGCACCTATTATTGGTATTAATGATTCCGGTGGCGCACGTATTCAAGAAGCAGTTGATGCTTTATCTGGATATGGCAAAATATTCTATAATAACACGTTGGCATCAGGGGTAATTCCTCAGATCTCAGTTATTATGGGACCATGTGCTGGTGGCGCAGTGTATTCTCCAGCTTTGACTGATTTTATCTATATGGTTAAAAACACCAGTCAAATGTTTATCACTGGCCCACAAGTTATTAAATCCGTTACCGGTGAAGAAGTTACAGCTGAAGTATTAGGTGGAGCAATGACTCATAATACTACTTCTGGTGTTGCGCATTTTGTTGCCGAAAATGATGATGATTGCTTAGAACAAATTCGTTGCTTGATGAGCTTCTTACCAGGTAACAATTTAGAAGGTTCTCCAGTTGCACTTAACACAGATGATGTTAATCGTATGGATGAATCATTAAATACTCTTTTACCTGACAATCCAAATCAACCTTACAACATGAAGGACATTATTACATCTATAGTGGATAATGGCGAATATTACGAAGTACAACCGTTCTTTGCACAAAATATCATTACTTGTTTTGCTCGTTTTGATGGACAAACAGTGGGTATTATTGCAAATCAACCATCCGTAATGGCAGGTTGTCTGGATGTAGATGCATCTGATAAATCAGCACGCTTTATTCGCTTTTGTGATGCTTTTAACATTCCTTTACTTAACTTAGTTGATGTTCCAGGATTCTTACCTGGCGTTAGCCAAGAATATGGCGGCATTATCCGCCATGGCGCTAAAATGCTGTATGCCTATTCAGAAGCTACTGTACCAAAAATAACGGTAATTACTCGTAAAGCTTACGGCGGTTCTTACTTGGCTATGTGTTCCCAAGATTTGGGCGCTGATCAAGTAATGGCATGGCCAACATCTGAGATTGCGGTAATGGGACCAGCTGGTGCAGCTAATATCATTTTCCGTGGAGATCCAGATGTAAAGGCTAAAACTGAGCAATATATAGCAGAATTTGCCACTCCTTATAAAGCAGCTGAACGTGGTTTTGTTGATCAGGTTATTGAACCAAAAGAAACTAGACCACGTATTATCACCGCTTTAAGCATGTTGGCTAGCAAACGCGAGCAAAGGCCACAAAAGAAACATGGCAATATTCCGCTATAATAAGAATGTGTTGTAAAACACAGAACCTTAATGTAATTAGACTGGGGAAAAATATTCAGATGCTAGGCGTGACGAGCATTTGAGCGAAATCGTACAGGTCGTACGTTGAGGGAATGCGTAGTTCTTGGTGCTTCAGCACCTTAGAACTTCGGCTTACCCCTTGCGGGTAGAACGCGCAGGAGCAACGACGCAGATGGATGTTTTGCGACAGTCTTAAAGAAAGGTGTGGAATAGTATGACAATAGATGCAAAAGGTGTTTCCCCTCAAGTAGTAGCAGCAATTACTGCGGCTATTTATGAAATGATGGGTACAGGCTTTCAGGCTGTAAAAATTAGACGTGACAGTGAAGTATGGACTGTCGATGGTCGTAAAAACGCATAAATATAATTTATAAAAAAATTTGGAGGTTTGTACAATGAAGAAATTTAATATTACTGTAAATGGTACTGCATATCAGGTAGAAGTAGAAGAAGTAAAAGAAGTTAAGGTAGCAGCAGCTGCTGCTCCTAAAGCTGCCGCTCCAGCCGCTCCTAAAGCAGCTGCTCCTGTTGCTGCTGCCGCTCCTGCTGCTGCTGTGGTTGGTGCCGGTGAAACTGGTCTTCCTTCTCCAATGCCTGGTAAAATCGTAAAAGTTCTTGTTCAAGCTGGACAAGCAGTGAAAAAAGGCGATGTATTAATGATTCTTGAAGCTATGAAAATGCAAAATGAAATTACATCTCCTGTTGATGGTACAGTAAAATCAATTAATGTTGCTGCTGACCAAAGCGTAAAACCTAACGAAGTTTTAGCTGTTATTAAGTAATATAATTTATTTAACATAAATTATAAAAGAGGAAATTGTGCAGTTATTTATAACTGCACAATTTTTTTTGTGGTATCACAGAATTTATAAGTATCTAGTTAAAAAGATTGAACCACAAAGACACAATGCCGCTATCGCGGCACACAAAGAAGAGGGGAATGAAATGGATAGAACCCCTTTGTGACCCTTGTGTCTTTGTGGTTCAAAAAGGACGCGTAGCGTTTTTCTTATAAGTTTATTTTTTTATTCTATTACCTACAAGGCTTGCGCAGACCTTGGTTTTTTTATATAAGTAAATTTAATTATTTAACCATTAGCTGGTAACCGGAAATTGCGCAAATAATCAGTTAAATTTGATTGTGAAATTAGGGTAAAATGTAGAAATAACGTGAAAAAAGTAACTGTTCTCATAATATTGACAGAGTCTAATTACTTGGTGTAGAGTAAGTTTATGTGATTTATATTCTAATCGAAACTGGTGTAGAAAGGAGTTCTATATGGATAAGCAGCAGGAGGGTATCGTGATTGAGGCCATTAGCAATCATATGGCAAGGGTTAAGACCAGTCGCCATAATGATTGTGAAAACTGTGGCGCTTGTCCAGGGAATTCAGCACTAGTACTAGATGCTAGGAATGATATAGGGGCCAAAGTGGGTCAGCGTGTAGCAATAGAGATAAAAGAGATTAATATGCTAAAAGCTGCTTTTATAGTGTATATACTACCACTTCTTATGGTTTTCGTTGGTGTGGTAGCAGGAGGATTTTGTGCAGAATCTTTCGGTTATCCACTATTAGGACCTCAGATTGCAGGTGGTATAATTGCCTTTATTTTATCAGTATTGTATATTAAATTCTTTGATTCTAATGCTAGATCAGATGCTAAGATGCAGCCGATTATTATACGCATTCTATCAAACTAGGGAAATAAAGAGCATTTAGTAGTTTAAGAGGGGTGAAATTATGGCAAAAAGCTTTCGTGGGGGTGTACATCCTGACGACCGAAAAAGGTATACGGCAAGTAAACCAATCGAAATAGCTCCGATACCTGAAAAAGTCATTATTCCTGTGAGACAACACATTGGTGCACCATGTTCATCAACGGTAAAGGTTGGAGATCTAGTTAAAAAAGGACAGGTTATTGCAGAGGCACAAGCTTTTGTTTCGAGTCCGATTCACGCATCTACTTCTGGTAAAGTAGTAGAGATTGCAGAATATCCACATCCGGTTTTTGGCACTTGCTTGTCTGTAGTTATTGAAAGTGATGGCCAAGATGAATGGGTTGAAGGGTTACCTTTACAACGCGATTGGGAAACTCTTGAAATAACGGAAATTAAGGAAATTATTCGTCAGACAGGTATGGTTGGTATGGGGGGAGCAACCTTTCCTACTCATGTAAAAATGGCACCACCTGCTGAGAAACCGATTCATACCTTTATTTTAAACGGAGCAGAATGTGAGCCTTTCCTTACAGCTGATCATCGAGTAATGCTAGAACAGTCAGAAAGAGTTGTAACTGGTGTACAAATAGCAATGAAAGTGTTAGGTGTGACTAAAGGATATATAGGAATAGAAGAAAATAAACCTGATGCTATTGCTGCTATGAATAAGGCCTGTAGTGGAATTACTGGTCTTGAGGTAGTTGCATTGCAAACAAAATATCCTCAGGGCGCAGAGAAAACGTTAATCGGTGTAATCTGTGGAACGGATGTTCCTACAGGCGGATTACCAATGGACGTTGGAGTAGTCGTGCAGAATGTAGGTACTGTAGTAGCCATTGCAGATGCAGTCGAAAAAGGGATACCATTGATTGAAAGAGTGACAACGGTAACTGGTGGCGCTGTAGCCAATCCTAAAAATTTACTGCTTCGGATCGGTACAACCTTTTCCCAAGCTGCAGCACTATGTGGTGGATTTACGGAAGTGCCAGCTAAAGTTATTATGGGTGGTCCTATGATGGGCATGGCGCAACGTACTCTCGATGTACCTATCATAAAAGGAACCTCAGGTATTTTGGCATTAAGTCAAACGGATGTGAATATTGGTCCAGAACGTCCTTGTATTCGCTGCGGGCGTTGTGTAGATGCCTGTCCAATGGGGTTAATACCTAGTATGCTCAGCATAGTAGGTGAACGAGGTTTATTCCAAGTTGCAAAAGAAGAATATGATTTATTAGACTGCGTAGAATGTGGATCTTGTGTCTATGTATGTCCAGCAAAACGCAATATTGTACATTATATTAAATTATCCAAAGCCCAAAATGCGGCTGTGGCGGTTAAGAAATAGGAGGTGGCGGCATGAGCGCAGAGGCAAAAATAGATGTAGGTACATTAACGGTTTCGGCATCACCGCACATCCGGTGTGACGAGTCGATCGGGAAAATTATGTGGAGCGTAAATGGAGCATTAGCACCAGCGGCGCTTTTTTCAGTATATCAATTTGGTCTACCTGCTATAACAAACATGTTAATTTGCATTATAGCAGCAGTAGCTACTGAATATCTGATATTAAAATGGCAAGAAAAACCTATGGTAATTAATGATGGCAGTGCTTTCTTAACAGGTTTACTATTAGCTATGAATATTCCAGCTACTGTGCCTTGGTATATACCACTTGTCGGCTCTATCGCGGCGATTGGGATTGCAAAGCACACAATGGGGGGCTTGGGGTACAATATTTATAACCCTGCATTAGTTGGTCGTGCATTTTTATTAGCCTCTTGGCCGATTGCTATGACGACTTGGCCTAGTATGGCTAGTAAATTAGATGGTGTTACATCAGCAACGCCACTAGGAATCTTAAAATTGCAAGGCTATGACAAATTAGTACAAATATTTGGCGACAAATCTGATTTATATACAGCTATGTTTTTTGGTACACGTAGCGGTAGTATGGGAGAAACTTCAGCAGTACTTTTAATTCTTGGAGGAATCTTTCTTATTTATCGTGGATATATCAACTGGCAAGTTCCTGTATTTATGATTGGAACTGTTGGACTTTTAACTTTTGCATTTGGTGGAAAAGCAGGATTATTCACTGGCGATCCTATCTTGCATATGATGTCAGGCGGACTTATTTTAGGTGCATTTTATATGGCTACTGATATGGTTACCATTCCGATAACAATTAAGGGACAAATTCTATTTGCAGTTGGAGCTGGTACGCTGACTGTGTTAATTCGCTTACTCGGCGGTTATCCTGAAGGCGTATGTTATGCCATTTTATTGATGAACTGTGTAACTCCACTAATTGATCGTGTGGTAAAACCCGTAAAATACGGGGCAAGGAGGTAAGACTTATGGCACATGATGGACATGAAAAAAATGATAGCATTTTTAAAATAGGAATTAATTTAACCTTGGCGTGTTTATTATCAGGCGGAATCATTGCTGCCACATATGCAGTAACTGAGCCAGTAGCAGCGCAAGAACGGATCAATCTTAAAAATAAAGCTATGGTGGAGTTAGTCGCTGAGGCGCAAGATTTCAAACCAATAGCTGGTAAGACCGACTGGTATACAGCTATGAAAGATGGTAAAGTAATTGCTTATGTTGTCCCCGCTGAAACTAAGGGATATGGCGGAGCTATTAAAATGGTAACTGCAATATCTCCTGAGGGAAAAGTAATGGATTACAAGATATTACAGCATAATGAAACACCAGGACTTGGTGATAAGGCAAGTGAGCCAAAATTTAAAAATCAATTTGCGGGTAAATCTACAGAGGATTTAGAAGTAGTAAAAGTACCGACGGATAAGAATATTCAAGCACTGACAGGGGCAACGATTACGTCTCGTGCAGTGACCAAAGGTATTAAAGAGGCTGTAGAGGAAGTTGTTGCTTATGCAGCTTCTCAAAATAAGTGAGGTGTGAGAATATGAAGTTATGGGATATTTTTTATAAAGGTTTATTTGAGCAAAACCCCATATTCCGCCTGGCTTTAAGTCTATGTCCAGCATTGGCGGTTACGTCTACTACATTAAATGCATTGGCAATGGGGCTTTCCGTTATGGTTGTTATCTCATTAAACAATGTTGTTGTTTCTCTTTTTCGTCATTGGGTAAACCCAAAAGTGCGTGTTCCAGTTTATATTACTTCGATTGCTACCATTGTTACCTTGGTACAATTAACGCTGCAAGCCTATGCACCATTAGTGTATAAGGAACTTAGCATTTACTTGGCTCTAATCGTAGTATTTGCGATTATCTTAGCTCGTGCTGAAGTTTTTGCTGCTAAGAATACGGTAATTCCATCTTTCTTTGATGGGTTAGGTATGGGAGCAGGATTTACGCTGGCGATGGTTTTTATTGGTATTATTCGTGAACTCTTTGGTACGGGAGCTATCCTTGGCTACCAAATTTTTGGATCTTGGTATAATCCAGCGTTAATTATGATTTTACCACCAGGCGGATTTATCCTTATTGGTTTACTAATTGCTAGCTTTAATATTATTGGTCAATACCAAGATAAGGCAAAAGCAAAGAATACAGCAAATGCGAAAGCTGTTGTACAAAGGGGTGAAGCAGTAAATGGCTGAAATGTTTAGTGAGTATTTTACGCTGTTTATGGGTGCGGTAATTGTGAATAACTTTGTACTGACCCGTTTTCTTGGTTTGTGTATTTTCTTCGGCGTATCAAAAAGTCTAAATGCCTCAATTGGTATGGGGATGGCTGTTACGTCTGTTATGACAATTAGCTCCATATTAGCTTGGGTTGTGTATAATTATGTTCTGCATCCTTTTGGTCTTACCTTTTTGACTACAATTGTGTTTGTTGTGCTCATTGCCAGCTTCGTACAATTGTTAGAAATGGTAATTAAAAAGCATGCGCCAGCTTTATATAATATGTGGGGTATTTATTTAGTACTAATTGCAACAAACTGCATAGTACTAGGTGTGCCACTTTTAAATGCTGAGTCGAATTTTGCTTTTGGAAAAAGTATTGTGCATGCCATTGGTTCCGGTGCTGGTTTTGCGTTAGCGATTATTTTAATGGCTAGCTTACGGGAAAAATTGCAATATGCGGATGTTCCTAAATCACTAGAGGGATTAGGTATTGCCTTTATTTTAGCAGGAATGCTGGCATTGTCGTTTTTCGGCTTTTCAGGCATGATTCCGCTATAAGTAGATAGTATTATAAACTGTTGTAAAATAGAGCGGAGGGAGAATAAATGGATAAGTCGTTATTGATATTGTTGGTATTGACAGCATTAGGTTTAATTTTTGGCTTTATACTGGCTTTTGCTAATAAAAAGTTTGCTATTGAGGTCAATCCTCTCATTCATATTGTAGAAGACGTTTTGCCTAAAGGACAATGTGGTGCCTGTGGTTTTGCCGGTTGTATGGCTTATGCTGAGGCTGTTGTACTCAACCCTGATGTTGCCCCTAATTTATGCACACCAGGTAAAGAGGCAGTCGCTAAAATAGTTGCTGAACTAACTGGTAAAGCAGCAGCTCCGATGGAGCCGCAAATTGCTCAGGTTCAATGTGCCGGCACAAATCTAAAAGCGGGAAAATCTTATGCCTATACTGGTGTAGAAGATTGTGTTGCTGCAAACTTACTCTTCGGCGGACCGAAAAATTGTAAATATGGCTGCTTAGGGATGGGAACTTGTGTAAAAAGCTGTCCTTTTGATGCTATGGTTATGAGTGAAGATGGATTACCTATCATTGATCCTGAGAAGTGTACTTCCTGTGGAAAATGTGTAACAGTATGTCCGAAAAAAGTTATTTCCCTTATGCCGACAGGGGCGAGGGTACGTGTAAATTGCAGTTCAAAAGATAAAGGTGCTGTAGCTAAAAAGGCATGTAGTGTTGCCTGTATTGGTTGTTCCTTATGCATGCGGCAATGTCCACATGGCGCTATACAAATGGAAAATAATTTAGCTATTGTAGATGCCAAAATTTGTGAAGAAAAATGCTCAGATGCTGTATGTTTAAGTAAATGCCCAACAAAGGCTATTCGTCCTTTTGTAACAGGAATTGTACCGGGTACAGAAGATGAGGAAAGTATCGCCATTGCTTGTGCATCTTGCGCAAAATAGAAAGAATAGTAGCTAACCGCAGAAGATTACATCTTCTGCGGTTTTTTTACCCTGTTCTTATTTGCATGTTAGGGGTTTTTGCGGTAAAATAATCTAGACTAACTCACAAGGTTGCAAAGTAATAAAAACAAAGGCTGATACAATATGAATAAAACGAAACGTTTAGTGCTATTGGCTTTATTTATAGCTATAGCCAGTGTATTGCATGTAGTAGAATCGTGGATACCGTTTCCACTCCCTGTACCAGGGATTAAACTAGGATTGGCCAATATTGTATCCCTTGTTATAATTGCAACTTTGGGGTGGCGTGATGCTATATATGTGGTAGTCGTACGTGTCTTTTTAGCATCTTTGTTTGGAGGAGTTTTTTTAGGACCAGGCTTTGCTATGAGTTTAAGTGGTGCAGTCGGTAGTACTGTTGTTATGGCTTATGTCTATCAACATTGGCGGTCCGCTTTTTCTCTTATTGGCATGAGTATACTGGGTGCTGTAGCGCATAATGTAGCACAAATTGTGGTTGCAGCTCTGATAGTATCGAGTGGAACTTTATTATGGTATTTACCTTATCTTCTACTATTTGCTTTGCCGACAGGTTGGGCTACTGGAATGATAGTGGTTTATTTCTTAAGAAAGGCTCCAAAGCTAGTCTAAAGGCAAAAACTGCTATCGTTCATATGTATTTATACTATCTTATAATAAATACAGGGGGTAAGAATATTGCGAGGCGGTAAAAGTAATGGATATGGTATGTTAATATTAGTTTTGCTTACTGGTGCAGTTTTCGGTGGTATTTTAGGAGAACTCATTTCCCATTCAGAAATTGCAATTGGTTTTGCTCCCTATTTAGTGAAAACCTTTCTTATTTTGGATGTACCACCCGTTACTATCAATTTGTATGTTGTAAGATTTATGTTAGGTTTTGCACTGCAGCCTAATTTAATTAGTATTCTAGGCATGGTGGTAGCTCTCTTGCTATTTAGACGTGTTTGAGTTATGTCATAGGAGGTCTTGCTCATGACAATTATTTTGGCGTCAGCATCACCAAGACGCCGTGAACTTTTAACACAAGTTGGTTGTAAATTTATTGCCATTACTAGTACCTTGATAGAAGATAATACACAGAAATTGCCACCTCATGAGCTTGCCATTTTACAGGCAAAAGATAAGGCATTAGATGTATTTTCGAATGTTCAGCAAAATGATGTTGTCATTGGTGCTGACACGATAGTGGTGTTAGATGGACGAGTATATGGCAAACCTGTAGATGAAAGAGATGCTAGGCGTATGTTGACTGAGCTAGCTGGCAGAGAGCATGAAGTGATTACAGGTATTGCTGTTGTTACAGCGAAACAAGTTTGGACTGATTTTGGTATTACCACTGTAAGAATGAGGGATAGTAAAAGTGAGCAGATTGAAGCCTATTTAGCTACTGGCGAACCCATGGACAAGGCTGGTGCATATGCTATCCAGGGGGTAGGCGCACTTATGGTAGAAAGTATTACTGGCTGCTATGCGAATGTTGTGGGATTACCACTCAATAAATTATCCGATTTGTTACTAAAGGCTGGTGTCACGTTATTATGAATGACAGTAAGCCACTCATGATAAAACAATTGCCACAAGATGAAAGACCAAGGGAAAAAATGCTAACAAAAGGTGCTCAAGCTTTAAGTAATGCCGAATTATTGGCCATTTTACTTAGAACAGGCACAAAAAATGATTCTGTTTTGCGAGTTGCCGAACGACTTTTAAAAAAGTATGAAGACTTAGGTATTGCTGCTCTTTCAGGTATTGGACCTCAGGAGATTAGTAAAATAAAAGGGATCGGTCCAGCAAAAGCAGTAACTGTTGCAGCCGCTATTGAAATTGGTAAAAGGCTAAATAGCTTATCATCGGCGCAAAAAGTGATTATTCGTTCCCCGCAAGATGCTGCTAATTTGCTGATGCCTAGGCTGCGCTACGAATCAAGAGAACATTTTATTGTGTTACTCTTATCGACTAAAAATCATGTATTAGCGACCCCAACGATTTCAATTGGCAGTTTAAATGCTTCTATTGTGCATCCCCGCGAGTTATTTCGCGAGGTCATTCATCATGCAGCGGCTTCTGTTATTTTAGCACATAATCATCCAAGTGGAGATCCAACTCCGAGTTCAGAGGATATTGTACTTACTCGAAAATTAGTGGATGCAGGGAAAATTTTAGAAATTTCCGTGTTAGATCACGTAATTATAGGCGATAACAAGTATGTTAGCCTTAAAGAAAAGGGAATAATAGAATGAATTTGTTAAGTAGCAAGATATATATATACTTGCTTATTGAAAGGGGCTATATATTATGAAGAGTTTTTTTGGATCATTTTCCCGAGACATGGGTATAGATCTTGGTACTGCGAATACGTTGGTACATGTGAAGGGGAAAGGAATTGTCCTTAGTGAGCCTTCTGTAGTCGCGATTCAACGCGATACAGGTGAGGTTCTGGCAGTAGGGGAAGAAGCAAAACAAATGATTGGCCGTACACCCGGTAATATTGTGGCTATTAGACCGTTAAAAGATGGAGTTATTGCTGATTTTGATGTAACCCAAGCAATGCTTAAATACTTTATTCGTAAATCAATCGATACAAAATCCTTTATTCGCCCTCGTGTAATTGTAGGTGTACCTTCTGGAGTTACAGAAGTGGAAAAGCGCGCTGTAATTGATGCGACTATCCAAGCAGGTGCTAGGGAAGCGTATTTAATTGAAGAGCCTATGGCTGCGGCTATTGGTGCCGGATTACCTGTTCATGAGCCAACAGGTAATATGGTAGTTGATATTGGTGGCGGTACAACAGAAGTAGCTGTTATTTCTTTAGGCGGAATCGTAACAAGCCGTTCAATCCGTGTAGGTGGCGATGAGATGGATGAGGCAATCATACAGTATATTAAACGTACCTACAATTTGATGATTGGCGAACGTACTGCTGAAGAAGTAAAAGTGACGATTGGAGCTGCTATTGTACCTGAAGTGGATCAGACGATGGAAATTAGAGGCCGTGATTTAGTAAGCGGTCTGCCTAAGACATTAACCATTAGAGCCAGTGAGGTACAGCAGGCTTTAAGTGAACCAGTTAGCAGTATCATTGAGGCTGTTAAGGTCACTTTAGAAAAAACACCGCCTGAGTTAGCTTCTGATATTATGGATAGGGGTATTGTAATGACTGGCGGTGGTTCTCTGCTAAAAGGACTTGATAGGCTTTTATGTAAGGAAACAGGTATGCCAGTGCATATTTCTGAAGATGCCTTATTGTGTGTATGTATGGGTACGGGACGAGCTTTAGAAAGTATTGATTTACTAAAACGGGTATTAATGTCTCCCAAAAAATTAGGATAAAAGGATAGAGAGGAGCTTACACTAGTGCGTTTGTTTCACAAAAAGACGGTCATCCTTTTGGTGGCTGTAGTAATCGTCTTTTTGCTGGCTAGTTCTCTCGCCCAAGGTAAAGTTAAATTTGCCTTTATGGAGAAAATTATTACCACTGTTTTGGCACCTGTTGAATATGTTGTCTCTAATGTAGGTTTCACTTTCCGTACTATTAGTTTATCTACTGGGGAATTGATGACTGCATACCGTGATAATAAAATGTTACGGGCAGAAAATGATGAGCTACGTCAAAACAACTTAAATGTGACCGAAATTGCAGCAGAGAATGCACGCCTAAAAGCCATGTTGGATTACAAAAAAGGGGTGCCTCAGTTTGATTTGGTCACTGCTGCAGTGGTGGGGCGTGATCCAGGGAATTGGACCAGTACTATTATTATTAATCGTGGAACTGCTGATGGCGTCACCAAAGACATGGCTGTAGTGGCTCCACAAGGGCTTATTGGTAGTGTTGTAACAGCATATGCGAATGTAGCTAAAGTACAGTTAGTTCTTGACCCACGTAGTGCAGTGGGAGCTTTGGTGCAACGACCTGAATCAAGGGTTGCTGCGATTGTAGAAGGTCACAGTGGGACACCGTTAACACCTCGAATGGTAAATATTGCTCGTGATGCCGATATTGTCAAAGGGGATAAGCTCATTACATCCGGATTTGGTGGAATTTATCCTAAGGGACTGTTAATTGGTGAAGTGATAGACCTTGTCAATGAAGAGGGTGGTTTGTTAAAATATGCTGTCTTGAATCCCGCAGTGGATTTTGATAGATTAGAAGAGGTTTCAGTCATCGTAGGTTCTCGTGAACCGATTCCTACACTACCGCCGCCACCTGTGGCGATTCCTGCCCCTACCGCTCCTGGAAAGGCAGCAGCACCATCTCAGGGAGCAGGACGATGAGTATATTAATTTGGCTGAGCCTACTTCTTATCGCCCTTATTTTACAATCAACTTTACTGCCCTTAGTTTCTTTTAAAGGGATCCACCCCGACTTGTTACTTGTAACGGTTGTATCTTGCGCCCTGTTGTCAGGGAAAGAAAATGGAGTAGGAATCGGATTCTTTGCTGGGTTATTACAAGATTTAGTTGCAGGAAGTATTTTTGGTATTAATACCTTATCAAAATTGGCTACAGGCTATTTATTTGGTTTGGCTGAACGTAAAGTGTTTAAGGAGCACGTACTATTACCCCTATTAGCTACGTTAGTTGCTACTTTATTTAATGGTCTAGCAGGGGTTGTACTGTTAATTTTATTAGGCCATAAGGTTGACTTTATTACTGCACTTTTGCAAAATATAGTACCGCTGATGGGCTATAATCTGATTATAGCTATCCCGGTACACCATATTGTTTACCGAGTGGTTAAATTCACAGCAGAATAAAAAAGGGAACAATAGATTTCATTTCCTGAGAGCTGCGTAAAGGACTTGCATAGCCAAGTCCTTTTAAGTGATCATATGGGGTTTTATGAGCCACAAAGACACAATGTGCTAATTGAAACACAAAGGGCAATCTAAAAATATCCTTTGTGTCTTTGTGGTTCAGAATATCCTATTGTTAAAGATTCGTGAACATTTTCCTTACGTTTATTTACTGTAATAGCTGGAAGAAGGGAGGTTGTAATCATGTTGGTAAAACGATCAAATTACAGACTGGATGTATTGGCAATTATTATTATATTAGTATTTGTAGCATTGATCAGTCGTTTGGGATATTTGCAAGTGGTTCAGGGAAAGTATTATGGACAAAAAGCTGATGGAAATCGTATTAGGCTAGCTCCTATTATGGCTCCCCGTGGAATGTTTTATGATCGGAACGGAGTTCCACTGGTTTCGAATCGCCCTGGTTTTACAGTGTCAATACTGCCTCTTACAGGACCTGTTCCTGATGAAATTATTGCTAAAGTGGCTAGTATTTTAAATATACCCATCGATGAGATCAAGACGAAACTTAGCCAGCATAATGGAAAGTTTGAGCCGGTGCGTATTAAATCAGATATTGGTCAAGATATTGTAACAAAGATTGAAGAACGTCGGGCAGAACTACCTGGAGTAGTGATTGAAATTCAACCGATTCGCAATTATGTCAACAATGAGTTAGCGGCTCATTTATTTGGATATGTGAGTGAAATCAATGATGACGAACTAGAAAAGGCAAAGTTAAAAGCAAAAACAAACCCAAAGGCCAATGAGTATAAGACAGGAGATATTGTCGGTAAATTTGGCTTAGAGAAGATGTATGATCGTGAATTACGTGGTGTCGATGGAGGCAATCAAGTTGAGGTTGATGTAACGGGGCGGCCAGTAAATGTGTTAGGGCGTAAGGAAACCATACCAGGGAAAAACCTGACACTAACGATTGATTATCGAATACAAAAGGCAGCCGAAGTCGCTATTGATGAACAGCTTACATATTTGCAAACTAAGAGCGAATTTCGTAATGCTAAAGCAGCGGCAGCTATTGCTATGAATCCTAAGACAGGTGAAATTTTGGCCATGGTAAGTAGGCCAGCCTTTAATCCTAATTTATTTTCAGGGGGGATTTCGAGTAAGGATTGGAAGATGTTAAATGAAAATCCTAATAACCCTATGGATAATAAAGTTATTTCCGGGGAATATCCCCCAGGTTCCACTTTTAAAATAGTTACGGGTACGGCAGCCTTAGAATTAGGTAAAGTCACTCCCGAAGAAAAAATACTGGATACAGGTAAGCACTGGATTATTGCTAAAGGAAATGCTGAAGGTGAGGCTCTAGGTTGGATTAATTTTAAAGAGGCTCTAACTAAATCAGATAATGTTTACTTTTATGAAATGGGTAATCGCTTAGGTATCGACAACTTAGAAAAATATGCTCGCATGTTTGGATTAGGCGCATTAACTGGTATACAATTGCAAGGAGAATCGGATGGATTGGTAGCCAACCAACGATATAAGGAAAAGGTATATGGTGAGGAATGGTATTTGTCAGAAACATTTGATGCTGCTATTGGCCAAGGGTTCCAGTTAGTAACTCCCCTGCAGGTTGCCGTTTTATTGAGTGAAATTGCAAATGGCGGTCATCGATATCGCCCTTACGTGGTCAATAAGATTAGTTCAGATAATGGGGACACGATTCAGACCTTTGGGCCTGAAGAAGTAGGTAATATTCAGATCTCTCCCAGAACTTTAGGGCTTATTCGTGAGTCTCTTAGAGATGTAGCTCTTGAGGGAGGCACAGCTGCCCAAGCCTTTCAAAACTTTCCTGTGTCAATTGCCGGAAAAACAGGGACAGCAGAGAATCCTCATGGGAGCGATCATGGCTGGTTTATTGCTTACGGTCCTTATGAAGATCCAAGTATTGTCGTTGTAGTTATTGTAGAACAGGGGGGCTTCGGAGCAGGCTCTGCAGCTCCAATTGCTAGGAAAATTATGGAGGCTGCCTTTAATATTAATCAGGCTCCTGTTGAAGCAACTCAGACCTATAAGCCGCAGACTGCATTATAAGAAAGGACTTGGCGAATGCCAAGTCCTTTTTACTAATTTCACTTTCTTAAATTAACTTGTTTTTTTTGGCAGGAATATTGACGAAAATCGCGAATTCTTAGTGGCAGATAATATATAACTTGTACAATACTTGGGAGATGGACATGCGCGAATATGTAATATTTAAGGGCAGCAGAAATGGATTGCAGCTAGTGCTTGATCAATCGGTAGAGTTTGAACTCATTCTAGAAAATTTAAAGGCTAAGTTGGAGTCTGCAGTTGACTTTTTTACAAAAGGGACAAAGGTAGAAGTACTAAAGGCAGTGCGTATTCTTTCTTCAGAGGAACAAGAAGATTTAAGTAAAGTGTTAGCTAATTATGGTTTAGTTTTTTATGAAGCAAAAGAGCAATGTGCCGATGAGGAAAATACTACGTTTGAGCCTCAAGAGATACAAAACTTAGTCATTAGTAAAACGATACGCAGCGGACAGGAAGTTATACACCAAGGTTCAGTGGTTATTGAAGGCGATGTTAACCCCGGTGCAAAGATAATAGCGGGGGGGAATATTGTCATAAATGGAACTTGTCGTGGGCTCGTGTATGCTGGGGCATATGGTGATAGTAGAGCGACAATTACGGCGCGGCGGCTTTTAGCCTCACAAATCCGAATTGCAGACTTAATAGCGAGGGCTCCAGATCATTTGGAGGATCCTACAGAAGCAGAGGTAGCACTGATTGAAGATGGAACTGTAATTATAAAGAAGATAGATTAATCTATCTATAGGAGGATGTACATGGGGGAAGTTATTGTTATAACGTCTGGTAAGGGTGGAGTTGGAAAAACGACTACAACTGCCAACATAGGTACAGGTTTTGCGCTGTTAGGTAAGAAAGTAGTATTGGTGGATACAGATATTGGATTACGTAATCTAGATGTAGTTATGGGCCTTGAAAATCGAATTGTATATGATTTAATTGATGTGACAGACGGGAATTGTCGATTAAAGCAGGCATTAATTCGTGATAAACGGTATGAATCTTTATACCTTTTGCCTGCTGCTCAAACCCGAGATAAAAATGCAGTAACTCCAGATCAAATGAAAAAATTGTGTGATGAACTAAAAGAAGATTTCGATTTTGTTATTATTGATTGTCCCGCGGGTATTGAACAAGGCTTTAAAAATGCAATTGCTGGTGCTGATCGGGCGATTATTGTTACTACCCCTGAGGTTTCAGCAGTGCGTGATGCTGACCGTATTATTGGGCTACTAGAATCTGAGGGAAAACATAATCCGAAATTGATTGTAAATCGGATTCGTCCCAAGATGGTTAAAAAAGGCGATATGATGAGTATTGATGATATTATCGAAATTTTGGCTATCGATTTACTGGGAATTATACCAGAAGACGATTATATTGTTGTTTCTACAAATCGAGGAGAACCAGCAGTTGCTAATCCTGTATCCCAAGCAAGTACAGCATATAAAAATATTGTAAGGCGTTTAACAGGTGAAAATGTGCCTTTAATGTCCATTGAAGAAAACGATGGATTTTTTGTTAAACTAAAAAAAATGTTTAATTTTTAGGGGGGATGAAAATGCTTGATTTAATTCAAAGACTTTTTGGCAAAGAGTCTTCTTGCTCGAAAGATGTTGCCAAGGAGCGTCTACGATTAGTATTAGTACATGATCGTGTAAATGTTTCGCCACAATTAATGGAAACATTAAAAGATGATATGTTTAGAGCTATATCTAACTATATGGATATTAATGAAAAGTGTATGGAGGTTAGCCTTACTCATACGGATTCATCCGTAACCCTAGTCGCTAATATTCCTGTAACGAGTATGAAAAGAGGCGGAACCCCAAAAGGTTAAAGAGTAGGTAGATTTAATTGATCAAAATTGTATTTTTGTTAAGATTATTCTTTGAGTAAAAATTACCAAGGCACGGTATTGCATACTGTGCCTTTTTAAGTGGACGGAATTGGGAAATGATATTATAATATAGGAATGACTTTTGCTATGGAAGGTAAGTGTAAGGAATGTTAAATCGCAGGTTATTACGGAATTTAGATTTTATTACAATTGCTACGGTAACTCTACTTATCTTAATAAGTTTAGTAATTATTGGAAGTGCAACTCACATAAATACTCCCGGCGAAGAACGGTACTGGTATGTGGAACGTCAAGGTCTATTCGCAGTGTTTAATGTTATGATCATTTTTGTTATACTTAACTTTGATTATAAAATCTTATCGAAATTTGCGAATGGGTTATATTTTATCAATTTAATCATGTTATTAGCGGTTATGTTCATCGGCCAATCGGCTCTGGGTGCCCAGCGTTGGATACAAATTGGTCCGATTAGTCTGCAGCCTTCCGAATTTTCTAAATTGATTATGATTATTGCCCTGGCAGATTTGCTTGATAAAAAGGCGGGAAAGCTAAATTCATTTAAAGATCTAATTCCGATCTTTTTGTATGTTGGAGTTCCATTCTTATTGGTATTAAAGCAACCTGATCTTGGAACTTCTCTGGTATTCTTAGCAATTTTATTTGGTATGCTTTTTATTGCAGGTATTAAAAATAAGCATTTAATGATAATTTTTGGGGCAGGCGCCGCTTTTTTGCCTATTTTTTGGCATTTTTTAAAGGACTATCAAAAAATGCGACTATCTGTTTTTCTTGATTCCAATGTGGATCCTTTAGGTTCTGGTTACCATATCATACAATCGAAAATAGCCATTGGATCAGGGATGTTATTTGGTAAGGGCTTGTTTGGCGGCACGCAAAGTCAACTGAATTTTTTACCGGAAAATCATACGGATTTTATTTTTGCGGTAATTGGGGAAGAACTTGGCTTCATTGGAGCAATCCTTATCTTATCATTGTATTTTATTTTGCTATATCGGGGTGTAAAAATTGCTGGAGCAGCGAAAGATAATTTTGGAACCTTGCTAGCTACTGGTATTACTTCTATGCTGACCTTTCATGTATTAGTTAATGTAGGCATGACTGCTGGCATTATGCCAGTAACAGGTATTCCTTTACCTCTTATGAGTTATGGAGTTAGTGCTCTTACGACCAATATGGTTAGTATTGGAATACTACTAAATATATATATGCGTAGGCAGAAAATTATGTTTTAAAAGCCTAGCGATAAAGAGATGCGCCATTTGGCGCATCTCTTTTACAGAATCAGAAAGTATAACACTTTCTTGATTCCAAGTTTGAAAGACTTGGCACAAGCCAAGTCTTTTCTTATATTCTAAGCATATATTACCTTTCACTGCTCATATATATTTGTAGTAGTATGTGCTGTGCGGGGGGTGCCTATATGGCGGGGCTGTGGAGTAAGTGGAAAAAAAATAGAGTAGAAGAGAATAGAGGGTATGATTATTCATGGCAGTATCAAGATGAGCCATCTGATTATAGTTGGTTAAAAAAGACAGTAGTGGCAGGTGTTTTGTTTACTGTTGTTTACTGTGCTCATATATCAGAAACTGCCCTTGGAAAGATGGTAGATGATGGAATTCATTATACTTTATCAACACAGACGGATATTAACTATGTGCTAGAACAAATCGTTAGCCGTGTTCCGCCAAGCATTGATTTATCAGTGCTAAAAAAAGTGCAGACAACGGTGTCGAAACCTGCGGATCCTTTATTGTATATGAATAAGCCTGTCAGTGGGAAAATAATAGCTCCTTTTGGCTGGGGAGTTCACCCAGTACTGAAACAAGAAATGATGCACGAAGGAATTGATATTGAAGCAGCAATTGGAACCAATGTGAGGGCTGTCGCGCCTGGTAAGGTTAAAATAATTACAGACAGTGCGCAGTTGGGAAAAGTATTGATTATTGAACACAGCCAAGATATTGAGACACTTTATGGACATTTAGGGGAAGTGCTAGTACATCAAGGAGACCTAATCAGCCAAGGGCAAGTCGTAGCTAAGGTAGGCAAGAGTGGTATGATAAATACTCCAGTCCTTTACTTTGAAGTAAGAGAAAAAGGTAAACCGATTGATCCTGCAACTAGATTAAAAGGTGATTTTCCTGTTGGAGAGGAGAAGTGAATTGTTTGCGGGTTGCTACTATTGCGGGTATTGAACTGAAATTGAATTATTGGTTTATTGCAATGATTCTATTGTTTGCCCTCGCGGGAATGTTGGTGAAAGTTTGCTTGGTATTTAGCGCAGTGTTGTGGCATGAGTTAGCACATGCGGGAACTGCTCTGGCTTTGGGGTTTAAGGTCCATGAGGTTGAACTGCTCCCCTTTGGAGGCGTGGCAAGGATTGAAGGGCTAGGGATCGCTAGTTCAAGGAGTGAAATAATAATAGCCGCCGCCGGACCCATAGCAAGTTCGGTTTTGGCGGCTCTTATTTATAGCGGTATGTTCTACTTGAATGATTGGAGTGAAATGGGGGAGTTTTATTATAAGACCAATCTAATGCTAGTAATTTTTAATATGATACCAGGTTTGCCCCTTGATGGCGGACGTATTTTCAGGGCTTGGCTGGCCTTGAAAATAGACTATTGTAAGGCTACTGCCATTGCAGCTGGTATTAGTCAATGGGGCAGTATTTCTTTGGTTGGTACTGTGGTGTATCAGTATATTGTGGGAGGTACAATTAATATAACCTTTCTAGTAGCAGCTATATTTTTATATACAACGGCAAAAAGTGAAGTAAAAGTAGCTGGTTTTCGTAATTTACGTGTTATGGCACAAAAAAAAAACTTACTAAGAGCGCGAGGTGTTATGCCAATTACCCATATTACTGTGGTGGAGGAGGTTGTACTAAAGGATATTGTTCGTTTGTTTAGACCTGACCAATATTATATTATGCTTGTTTTAAATGCAGAGTGTAAGGTTTGCGGGACGATAACGGAAACTGAGATGTGGGAGGAATTGCCGAAGAAAGGACTAAATGCAACGATTAGGGAACTTATATCTCCGTAAAAGTCCATCGTAAATAAATGAGAATAGAACATTATTGGCAATATGTATCGTTTCTGGCAGGATTTTTTTTTATTATGTAGAACGTTAGGTAGGATATCTGACTAAATGTTGGATATTTTTGGGCAGTATATAATATATAAAACCTAAAAAGGGGAATGCTTCTTTATAGGTTTACTATATAATAAATTTCGTAGCAAAATTTGTGGAGGTTAATAGTATTTATGATAACTTTAGATCCTGCCATGTTAAATCGGGTAATTAAACCCGCTCGGTATACTGGGAATGAGTGGAATAGTATAAAAAAAGATCACGATAAGGTAAATGTAACAGTGGCCTTGTCTTTGCCAGATGTATATGAAGTAGGTATGTCTAATTTGGGGCTTAAAATTTTGTATCAGATATTAAATAATCGTACAGATACAGCAGCGGAACGGGTATATGCACCTTGGGTAGATATGGAGTCGGAAATGAGAGCCCGGAACATTCCACTGTTTACATTAGAAAGTTTAAAACCAGTCAGTGAGTTTGATGTGGTAGGTTTTTCTTTACAATATGAAATGAGTTATAGCAATGTACTGAATATGCTTGATCTAGCCGGGATTCCTTTATTTACAGCAGAGCGTAATGAGAAGATGCCCATTATCGTGGGAGGCGGACCTTGTACCTTTAACGCAGAACCCGTTGCGGATTTCTTTGATTGTCTAATATTAGGGGAAGGCGAAGAAGTCATGGAAGACCTAATTGAGGCAGTTTCAGCTTGGAAACAATCAGGAAAAGCAGATGGTAGGGTAGGGCTGTTAAAAAAAATAGCCAAAATTGAAGGCATCTATGTTCCCTCCTTATATGATGTGACTTATCATAATGACGGTACAGTAGCTAAGATTGTTCCTAACTGCTCTGATGCACCGGCAATTGTCACGAAGAGAGTAGTAAAAGACTTAAACACTGTAGAGTATGCTACTAGACCAATTGTCCCTTTTTTGGATATTGTTCATGATCGTATTATGCTAGAGTTGTTTCGTGGTTGTACACGGGGCTGTCGTTTTTGCCAAGCCGGTGTTTTGTATCGCCCAGTACGAGAACGCCGCCCTGAGGTTCTTTTAAAAATGGCGAAGGAAATGGTCGATAGCACAGGGTATAATGAAATATCCCTCACCTCTCTTAGTTCTGCTGATTATTCCTGCTTGCCAGACTTAGTGCAATCTCTTGTTGACGATTTAAAAGAACAGGGTGTGAGCGTTTCGTTGCCATCCCTTAGAATTGATAGCTTTTCTATTGAGTTAGCACAAAAGGTGCAGCAGGTACGTAAAAGTGGTTTAACCTTTGCTCCTGAGGCTGGCTCCCAGCGTATGCGTGATGTAATTAATAAAGGTGTAACAGAGCAGAACTTAGAAGATGCTGTCAGTGCTGCTTTTCAAGCTGGTTGGTCTACTGTAAAACTATATTTTATGATGGGTTTACCGACAGAAACGGATGAAGACGTGCTTGAAATTGCGAATTTGGCTTATAAAGTACTTGATTTGTATAAAAAAATTACAGGACGCAGGGGTGCTAAGGTAACGGTGAGTGTTTCATGTTTTGTTCCGAAACCTCATACTCCGTTCCAATGGTTTCCTCAGAACCATGCGTCTGAATTTGAACGCAAACAACAACTGTTAAAGGCGAAACTTCGTGACAGAAATATCACCTTTAATTGGCACGATGCCCGTACCAGCTTTTTAGAAGGAGCTTTTGCTCGTGGTGATAGAAGGCTGGGACAAGTATTACTTAAGGCATGGCAAAATGGTGCTAGATTTGATGGCTGGTCTGAATACTTTAAATACGATGTGTGGATAGATGCTTTTAAGGCTTCTGACCTGGATCCTTATTTCTATGCCACAAGGGAAAGAAGCTTTGAGGAAGTTATGCCATGGGATCATTTGTCTTCAGGGGCTACCAAAGACTTTTTACAGAGGGAGTATCAGCAAGCGGTACAAGAAGAACTGACTTGTGATTGTCGGAGAGAAAAGTGTAGTGCTTGCGGTGTTTGTCCGGGACTCGGTGTTGAGGTTTTAGATTGGGGGAATAAAGCATAATGGCAAAATTACGTTTAGAGATTACAAAAGGGGAAGAAATCCGCTATATTTCCCATCTTGATTACGCTAGTGCAATGGAGCGAGCGATTATCAGGGCTAAATTACCGGCAGCTTATTCAGAAGGCTTTAATCCTCATATGAAAATATCTTTTGCCTCCGCTTTAGCGGTAGGGGTAACAAGTCAAGCCGAATATATTGATGTTGAATTTAAAGAAGAAGTAGAATTGAGCCAAGCGGTAGTTCGCTTAACTCAGTCCCTTCCACCTGGGATTAAAATAAAGGGCGCCAGATATATGTATGGTAATGTTCCCGCCTTAATGGCAATCGTTAATTTAGCAACTTATGAAGTGACGATGCCTCTCTTGGCGGAGGATATTGGGGTTATTGAAGATAGCATCCGCTGGTTTAATGAAGCAGAAACAGTTCCGTATACCCGCGAGTCTCCTAAAGGAAGAAAGGAGATTGAAGTTAAACAGTATATGGCGCAAGCCGTCAAAATCATAATCTTAGAAAAAGCAGTTCGTTTGATGATTGATATAAAAATTACACCTACTGGCAGCGTTAAACCAGGTGAAGTCGTAGCAGCATTAGTAGATATGTTCGACTTACCTGTAGACATTGATAATCTATTAATTCATCGCACTGGACTTTATATTTGTGATGAGAAAAGAACAGTATCTCCGATTGAATGCTAAAGGTGTGTTGGGTTGGGGCAAAATTCGGTAGGAGTTAGATTTTAAAATTGAAAGAAAGGAGGAAAGTAAATGGCGAAAAAAATTATCGTAAATATTACACCAGAAGAAACGCGAATGGCTGTTTTCGAAAATGAAGAGTTTATTGAAGTTTCGATAGAACGAACTCGTAGCGGTCATAATGTTGGCAATATTTATAAGGGCAAAACGAAAAATGTATTGCCGGGGATGCAAGCAGCCTTTATTGATATTGGTAGAGAAAAAAATGCTTTTTTGTATATTGGCGATGCGTTGCCTCAAGTTGCTGCCCAGGCCATTGCTGATAGTGCTTTAACAGTAGGTAAAGATGTTATGATTCAAATTGTGAAAGACGCAATTGGCACAAAGGGACCACGGGCTACAACACATTTGACTCTGCCAGGACGCTATGTAGTATTAATGCCGACGGTAGATTACATTGCTACTTCCAGGCGAATTGTAAGTGAAGAAGAGCGGGTGCGGCTAAAGCAGATTGTAGAGAAAGTGCGGCCGGAAGGTATGGGAGTTATTGTCCGTACCATGTCTGAAGGTAAGAGCGAAGAAGATTTGCAGAAAGATATTGAGTATCTTTATAATTTGTGGAAAGCATTGGTTGCCAGAGGAAAACGAGCTACTGCGCCTATTTTATTATATCGTGATGTTGATTTGGTGATCCGTATTGTACGGGACTATTTATCCGATGATGTGGAAGAATTCATATTAGACCATCAAGAAGCCTATGGGCGGGTCTGTGATTTGCTAAAGTATGCTTCACCAGAACTAGTAAGCAGGGTTCGATTATACCAGGGAAAAGAAGATATTTTCACTCATTATGGTCTTGATGAGGAATTAAATAAACTTGGGCAGCGCTCTGTTTGGCTTAAATGCGGCGGATACATAGTAATCGATAAAACTGAAGCGTTAACTGTAATTGATGTAAACACAGGTAAATTTGTCGGATCTACCAATTTATCGGATACCGTTTTTCAGACCAATTTAGAAGCAGCCAGCGAAATTGTTCGGCAAATTCGCCTCAGAGACATTGGTGGCATTATTATTGTCGATTTTATTGATATGGATAAGGAAGAACAAAAACAAGCTGTTGTAGCAGCATTAGAAGAAAAATTTAAACGTGATCGTACGAAAACAAATGTGCTAGGTTTTACTGGATTAGGATTAGTCGAGATTACAAGGAAAAAGGCACGGCAAAATGTAGAAGGTGTACTTTATAGCGAATGCCCTTGTTGTGAGGGACGTGGCAGAGTGCAGTCTCCAGAGACGGTAGTGATTAATATATGGCGTAAGATGCGCCATGTTATGAGCCAGTCTAGACGTCAAGGATGTATTGTCATCCAAGTACATCCTCTTGTCGCTGAGATCATTAAAAGCCAAGGCGAGCTGCCTCGTATGGAACAAGAATTGGCCTGTTCCCTCAGAATTGAATCTTTGGCAGAGATGCATCCAGAAATGTTTTCTTTACTACATGAAGGTGAGTGACCTTGGAAAGTAATTGACAAAGCTGTCTTCATATGCTATTATCATTCAATGTAGGCCACTGTGCTTACGTCCCAAACCGCACGAAGAGGTTCCAAAATTCGCTCTTATAGCGATACCGTACTCGGCGAGTATTAGAACGAGGGAGGTGTAATATAATAATGTACGCAATTATTGAAACTGGTGGTAAGCAATATCGCGTTTCTGAAGGTGATGTTGTTTTCATTGAAAAAGTTGAAGCTGCTGATGGCGAAGCTGTTGAGTTTGACCGTGTACTTACTTTGGTAACAGAAGGTAATGTAGAAATTGGTAAACCTCTAGTAGCTGGTGCAAAAGTAACTGGTAAAGTAGTTTCTCAAGGTAAAGGCAAGAAGATTTTTGTTTTCAAATACAAAGCAAAATCTAACTACCGTAGACGTCAAGGTCATCGTCAACCGTTCACTAAGGTTATGATCGAGAAGATCGAAGCATAAGATGATCAAGATAAAGATTGTTCGAAACTCAGAACAGAGTATGGTTGAGTTTAGCGTTACTGGACATGCTAATACAGGTCCTCACGGACAAGATATAGTATGCGCGGGTATATCTGCATTGACTCAAACGGCTGTGCTGGGATTGGATCGTCACCTAGGAACCAAGATACATCTTGAAATTGCCAGTGGTAATTTAAAGATGTGTTTATTAGATAATCCGGATCCATTAACGGATGCTGTGTTGGAAACTATGCTAATCGGGTTAACCGAAATTGCAAAAATAAATCCGCAAAGTGTTCGTATTTCTGAACACAGGAGGTGAAGTACAGATGTTTAATTTTAATTTACAGCTATTTGCTCATAAAAAAGGTGTAGGTAGTACTCGTAACGGTCGTGACAGTGAGTCTAAACGCCTTGGCGTTAAGCGTCACGCAGGTGAAGTAGTAACTGCTGGCAGCATTTTGGTTCGTCAGAGAGGTACTCATTTCCACACCGGTCAAAATGTTGGCATTGGTAAGGATGATACCTTATATGCGAAAATTGCTGGACGTGTGGCTTTTGAACGTAAAGGCCGTAATGACCGCCAAGTAAGCGTATATGCAACGGAAGAAGCTATCTAATATACACCTGCGGCTTAATCAGCCGCAGGTATTATTTTTTTAGAATTGTCTACTTCAAAGCAGTTGTTTTAAACAGTATTCGATAAAAAAACATATAAAAGCACACAGAATTGTTGTATAATTATAGGGATCATATTCGGTTTGGCCTTATGGTAGAAGGGATGATAAAAATGGAGAAGCATGAAGTGTGTGAAGAAATTGTTACCTTATTAAAAAAGCAACGGCATGATTTTGTCAACCATTTGCAAGTAATTCATGCCATGTTACAGATGGGGCGCGGGGAAAAGGCACTTCTTTATATTGAAGAGTTAGCGAAAGATCCTGGGCTCGTATCGGATACGCTAAAGGCTTATGAAGAGCAATGTGGTTGCCTGCATAAGGGATAGGCTAAAGGTACATAACTGTTTTGAAGTGGACAAGGTCTACGAAAGCGCCGATAAACTATTGATCATTCTATAGAGGTTTTTAATAAGTGAATCTTATTAATGCTTCTAAATCTTTATGGAAAAGAAGATAGTTGGCGTGTAAATTGTTACATAATGACATATATTACTGATAGTAATGAATTATAGATAGGTATATACCTAAAGGGGTTTGAAAAGATGTTTATTGATAGAGCAAAAATTGAAGTGATATCTGGTAACGGCGGTAATGGTATGTCTAGCTGGCGTCGAGAAAAGTTTGTTCCCAAAGGTGGACCCAGTGGTGGTGACGGGGGCCGTGGAGGCGATATCATATTAATTGTAGATGCTAATACCAATACGTTGATCGATTTTCGTTATAAACGTAAATTCGTTGCCGCTAATGGAGTAAATGGACAAACAAAGAATATGCATGGACAGCATGCGGAGCCTACCTATATCAAAGTGCCACCAGGTACTTTAGTCAAGGATGCTGAAACAGGAGAAGTAGTAGCAGATTTGACGAAAGTAGGTCAACAAGCAATCATTGTTAAGGGTGGTCGTGGTGGTCGTGGTAACGCTAGATTTGTAAATAGTGTTAACCGGGCACCAACTTTTTCTGAAAATGGTGCACCTGGTGCCGGGCGGATACTGCAGTTGGAACTTAAGCTACTAGCTGATGTTGGTTTAGTAGGGTATCCTAGTGTAGGAAAGTCTAGCATTATTTCCGTTGTATCTGCAGCGAGGCCGGAAGTAGCAGCATATCACTTTACCACATTGACTCCCGTGCTTGGTGTAGTCAGTCTTGATGAAGGACATAGTTTTGTAATGGCTGATATTCCAGGATTAATTGAGGGGGCAAATGAAGGAATTGGCCTAGGACATGATTTCCTTCGCCATATTGAGCGTACGAAAGTGATTCTTCATGTACTAGATGTATCTGGCATAGAAGGTCGTGATCCCATAGAAGATTATAACAAGATAAATAATGAACTGAAATTATATAATGAGCGTTTATCCACTCGTCCCCAGCTGATTGTTGCTAATAAAATGGATTTAGCGGAAGCCCAGGAGAATTACCCAAGGGTAGCCGAATACATGAAAAATCTCGGTCATGAAATTTACCCTGTTTCCGCGGCTACTGGTGAAGGATTACCAGAACTCATGCAGCGGACTGCGAAATTATTATTAGAACATGTAGAAATACCAGAAGAAACGACGGAAACAATTGTCTATGAAGCGAAACCACAAGAAGACTTTACGATAGGCCGTGATGAAGACGGTGCATTTTTAATTCGTGGCAGAGGAATTGAAAGGTTAGTGGCAATGACTAATTTTGATAATGATGAGGGCGTACGCCGTTTTCAACAACTCTTTAAGCGCATAGGTATTGAAGCAGCGTTAAAAGAAAAAGGTGTTAATGAAGGCGATACGGTACGTATTGGCGAAATGGAATTTGAATTTAGAACATAAGGGGAAATATAAGTGGAAGAAATTACAGAATTAACAGGAAAACAAAAGCGTTATTTGCGTTCGCTGGGAAGCACTATGGATCCTGTTGTACAAATTGGCAAGACAGGAATATCAGCAACCCTGCTTGATAGTGCAAAAGATGCGGTAATTGCCAGGGAATTAATCAAAGTACGTGTATTGCAAAATTGCAGTGAAGAACCGAAAGACATCATTGCGGAATTGGCACAAGGAATTGGTGCTGAATTAGTACAAGTTATTGGACGTAATGGACTTTTATATAAGCGCAACCGCAATCCACAAAAAAGTAATAAAATCGAATTACCTTAACTATGAGATAAAAGGGACACAAAAGGATGATAACTCCCTTTGTGTCCCTTCGTGCTTAGTGTCAAATTTGTAATATAGGTGGGAGCGGAATGTTTACCAGAGAAAATTTGGCTAAAGCCAAACGGGTAGTTGTAAAAGTAGGAACCAGTACGTTAACACATAACACTGGTAAACTAAACTTGTGGCGTATTGAAAAACTGGTACGAGAGTTAGCTGATTTGGCCAACCAAGGTAAGGAAATCATTTTGGTTACCTCCGGGGCAGTTGGTGCTGGCATGGACGTTCTGGGGCTGAAAGAACGACCTAAAACCATACCAGAAAAACAAGCTGCAGCAGCTGTTGGTCAGGGCAGGCTGATGCATACTTATGAAAAATTATTTGGTGAATGCGGACAAGTGGTAGCACAAGTACTGTTAACTCGTGAAGATTCAGTAAAAAGAACTCGTTATACCAATTGTCGTAATACCTTATTAACCTTACTCAAAATGGGTGTCATCCCCGTAATCAATGAAAATGATGCTGTTGCGATCGATGAATTAAAGATTGGCGACAATGATACCTTGTCCGCCATGGTAGCTAGTATTGTTGATGCGGATGTATTAATTATCTTATCAGATATTGAAGGAGTATACACAGATAATCCACAAAATAACCCTGATGCACAGTTAATTGGAGAAATAACAGATATTACACCAGAGATTGAAGCTTTGGCTGGTGGAGCTGGTACGCTAAGGGGGACAGGCGGTATGTATACGAAAATACAAGCCGGGAAAATTGCTGTTAATTCAGGTGTAACGATGGTCATTGCCTCTGGTCTACAAGACGGTATTTTGCGAGAGGTGTTAAGTGGTAAAAATGTGGGGACGATTTTTCTATCAAAAGAAAATCGCTTACAAATACGTAAAAAGTGGCTAGCCTTTGGTGCTCGTACCCAAGGAATACTAACGATAGATAAAGGCTGTGAACAGGCACTACTATCAGGAGGATCTAGCTTATTAGCCGCTGGCGTTACTTTAGTCAGGGGAGACTTTGAACATGGTAATACCATTAGTGTAGTCACTATGGAAGGGCGGGAAATTGCTAGAGGCATTGCCAATTATAATGGAGCGGATACTAGAAAAATTATGGGAGCTCACACGAATGAGATTGTTTCTATATTAGGATCAAAACCATATGATGAGGTGATCCATAGAGACAACATGGTATTGCTAGTATAAAGAGGAGAGGTTTATATGGGACATCTATCAGAACTAGAAGTTAAAGGTAAGAGTGCCAAACAGGCAGCGAGAAAACTTGCTACCCTATCCACTACGGTTAAAAATCAGGCCCTTGTTAGTATGGCAGATGCTCTAGAGGGACAATGGGAAACCATTTTAGCCGCTAATGTGATAGATATAGAGAATGGTAAAGAAAAGGGTTTGTCCGAATCCTTACTAGATCGTTTATTGCTAACCCAAAGTAGAATTCAAAGCATGGCGGATGGCTTAAGGCAAATTGCTGAATTGCCCGATCCAATCGGTGAAGTTCTTAGTACAAATTATAGGCCTAATGGTCTAGAAATTACTAAGGTCCGAGTTCCTCTAGGTGTAATTGGTATTATCTATGAAGCACGTCCTAATGTGACAGTTGATGCAGCAGGACTTTGTTTAAAGACTGGAAATGCTGTAATTCTACGAGGAGGGTCTGAGGCAATTCACTCTAATACTGCGATCATTAAAGTTATTGCTCAAGGCGCCTATGATGCTGGAATTCCAATAGGAGCTTTTCAGTTAATTGAAACTACCGATCGGCAAGCTGTAAATGATATGCTAAAACTTAATCAATACCTTGATGTAATTATTCCTCGCGGTGGGGCGGGCCTAATTAAAACAGTGGTTGAAAATAGCACAGTGCCTGTTATTGAAACGGGTACAGGTATCTGTCATACTTTTGTAGATGAATCGGCTGATCTTACTATGGCACAGGCTATTGCCTATAATGCTAAGGTATCAAGACCTGGAGTTTGTAATTCGATGGAAACCCTTTTGGTACACAAAAAAGTGGCAGATCAGTTTTTGCCAAGGATGCTTAGCGTTTATCAGCAAGCTGGTGTAGAGCTTAGAGGTTGTCCTTTAACTGAGAAGTATCATTCCGCTGTTAAACCAGCTAGCATACAAGACTGGGCTACAGAGTACTCAGACTTTGTTTTATCAATAAAAGTAGTAGCAGATCTGGATGAGGCACTTGAACATATTGCAGAGTATAGTACTCGTCATTCAGAAGCAATTGTTACGCAAGATTCTAATAATGCAAAGCGTTTTCAGCATGAAGTAGATGCAGCAGCAGTTTATGTGAATGCCTCTACTCGTTTTACAGATGGGTTTGAATTCGGCTTTGGTGCTGAAATTGGTATTAGTACCCAAAAACTGCATGCCCGAGGTCCTATGGGATTGGCAGAACTTACTAGCAGTAAATATACGATTTGTGGAAATGGACAGATACGAGAATAATAACGTTTTATAATAAACGCCTCAAAACAGTGGCTTTGCTGTTTTGAGGCATTTTATTTATGGCCTCACTAAAATTGGGATTGTTACATATATTAAAGTACATTATTGAACCTCACCCCAAGTGTGTGTATGGAGTTCGGTGAAAAGAAAGCCACGGAGGGAGTTGGACTTGTGATTGGAAAAAATGGTGATTTTATACAACCTTTTACCATAGAACAAATTAAGTGGGCTCTACGGACCGGAAAAATGGAATTATTAGAAAAAAGTACACTAGAAATTCAACCAATCATTAAAAGGGAGGTAAATAATGAGGTTGCTGAGAATCTTACTGTATGTGATAGTCCGGTAGAACAAAGTAAGATGATGGAAATAATGGTGAATCAAGAGCTTTCATTCATTAAGAATGAGCTTACAACTATTATTCAGATACAAGGCAAGCAGGAGGAAAAAATACGACTTTTGGAAACCGAATGGCAAAAGAAATTAATCGATCAAGAGACTAATTTCCTAGCAGAAATGTGGGAAATGCGTCAGAGCATTACAGGGGAGTTTACTACCTATTTCGAATTTATAGTAGAGCAATTACAATATCAGGATCATGTGATACAAGAGGAAGTAAAATTGCTGAAAGAGCAGTTAAACTCATTGCAACAGTCTCAGGAATATTATACTGTACAAGAAAAATCATTTGCAGCGGACCAAGACAAAAAAATAGAGAGTTGTCAAAGACAGTTGATTGAAAGTATGCAGCATTTTCAACAGATTTTAGAAGAAATAAGAAAACAAGGTGCAGAAGTTCAAAAGCAAGGTAAATTTTTTTTCAAAGAGATTGCAATCGTAAAAAGCGATTTAGCAACTTTGTCTCAAAGGTGGCAGTCCAAGGAAATGAAACAGACAATTATTGAAGCGGAAGCTTGTGAGATAGATATGGTGCAGACGCTACGAAACGAAGGAGATAAAAATAAAAGGAGAAAAAGGAATAGGAAAGGATTATAATGCAATTGAATAGCCTAGTTAAGTGTAATATTAGAATTAGAAAAAGTGAAAAAACTATATAAAATGAAAAACATTGACAGAGATTGAAATATATCGATCTCTGTCAATGTTTTTTTCTAGTATGACCAAGCTGGTGTAGACCATAGGAGATATAAGGATTTATATCATGATTTATCCAAAGATGACAGCATTGAGAGCTCTAGTTAACGCTGTAGCACTTACAATATTTGTGCCAGTAACGGTAATACGAATTTCGTAAGTGTGAGTGCCAGCAGCAGGTGTATCGATCCAAGTCATATTAGGGATTTCACTTAGTAAACGGGTTGTTGTTGCTATATTATCCTGTTCCTTTTCAGCCGTGACCGTAGAAATAGCAGTTCCGTCTAAAAAGAGGCTATAGGTGATCGTATATTGATTTGGGCTGGCAGTTCCTGTTGTAATTTCAACTTCAGCCATAGAATCTAATTTTAATGTTTGGCCAGCAGTAGTAGTTACTCCGAGGGAGAGAACAGATGTTTCTGTAGTGAGAGGAAGAGCAGTTCCGGTTGTTGCTTGTGTGAATGCTAAGGTACTTCCAGTACCTGTGGCACCAGTATCTCCCGTAGCTCCCGTTGGTCCGGTAGCGCCTGTAGCACCTGTTGGGCCAGTAGCACCCGTAGCGCCCGTAGATCCCGTTGGGCCAGTAGCACCCGTATCGCCAATATCGCCAGTAGCACCCGTAGCACCTGTTGCCCCAGTAGGTCCCGTAGGTCCCGTAACACCAGTATCTCCAGTAGGTCCAGTAGGACCTGTATCGCCAATGTCACCAGTAGCTCCAGTAGCGCCCGTAGCTCCAGTAGAACCAGTAGCTCCAGTAGCTCCAGTAGCACCGGTGGCCCCTGCATCGCCAACATCACCAGTAGCGCCAGTAGCCCCAGTAGCTCCAACCGCACCCGTGTTGCCAGTAGGCCCCGTAGCGCCAGTAAATCCGGTAGGTCCCGTAGCGCCGGTTGTGCCGGTAGCGCCCGTAGCACCTGTAATTCCCGTTGTACCAGTAGCTCCCGTTGCACCAGTAGTTCCAGTAGCCCCTGTAGCGCCTGTAGCTCCTGTGTCACCAGTAGCTCCAACTGCTCCAGTGCCTCCCGTAGGTCCAGTAGGTCCTGTAGCGCCTGTAGAACCAGTTGGTCCAGTGGCACCCGTATCACCAATGTCACCAGTTGGGCCAGTGCTACCCGTTGCTCCTGTTGCTCCCGTTGCTCCTATACCAGTTGGGCCAGTAGAGCCAGTAGGGCCGGTATCTCCAATAGGGCCAGTAATGCCAGAAGGGCCTGTAGAACCGGTAGGCCCTGTAGCGCCCGTTGTGCCAGTAGGCCCAGTGGCACCAGTATCACCAACTGCACCCGTAGGTCCAGTAGCGCCAGTAATTGCCGGGCCAGTAGCGCCTGTTGCGCCAGTAACGCCTGCTCCGGTAGCACCAGTAGGGCCAGTAGCGCCAGTAACACCGATGCCGGTAGCACCAGTAGCACCAGTGGTTCCAGTAGGTCCAGTAAAGCCAGTAGGTCCTGTTGCGCCAGTACGCCCCGTAGGACCTGTTGGACCTATAGGTCCACTATCGCCAGTAAGACCGGTAGCACCAGTGGGGCCAGTGCCTCCCGTTGTGCCGGTAGCGCCAGTACGTCCCGTAGCACCCGTAGCACCCGTAGCACCTGTAGGACCTTGCACTCCAGTAGCACCAGCAGGGCCAGTAACCCCAATTGGTCCTGTAGCACCAGTACGACCTGTAGCACCAGTAGGACCAATGGGACCAGTATCACCCGTAGCGCCCGTAGCACCCGTGGCACCTGTAGCTCCCGTAGATCCTGTACGGCCCGTAGCTCCAGTCGCCCCTGTGGGACCAGTTGGACCGGTAGGCCCAGTTGGGCCAGTAGCGCCATCTGCACGAAGAAGCAGCGCTTGTTTATAATCTAATTCAGAACCTTCCATAAAAACATTACACCTCCATGTTATTGTATACATTTTAAACCTGTATACTGAATCATCTATCAACAATGTATAATATGATGACTATGTAGAAAGTGTGATTATGTAATCCAAATGACTGCAGAAATTCTGGTTTCATTAAGATCATTTTGCTAGCTAGGATGAAATCATCGCTACATAATTTATCAAGGTAAGTTCTACATAAGCAATCAGGCCGTGACTAAGTCATGGCCCGATTGCTTATGATTAATTTCATTTTTCACTTTAAAATTGATTTTTACACACCTTCCTTGAGTAATATTCGTTGTAGTGCTTATGAAAGAAGACCTTCTGCATTACAGCAGAAGGTCAGTTGTCGAAGTTAATTCAACTTTATAATAGTTAATTGTGCACCAACTGAAGGAGCTAAGGTCAAAGTAAGAGCTATGGCTGAGTTGTTGCGTAGAGTAATTACGTCACCAGCAGCAAGGCTCAGCATTGCATGGCCTGATATTTCACCAACAGCAACAAGTGCAGAGATAGGAGTAGATGGATTAACAGTACCATTTACAGCAATTGCTATTTGAGATCCTATACCAGCAGTTATATTAATACCATAATCAATTTGATATACGCCTGCAGTAGCTACGGTTATAGTAGTAGTACCTGCTGTATGAGATATATTAGTTAAAGGACCGTTATTAGAAAACGGAACATCTGCTCCACCAACAACTGTTGCATCAGCAATTGTGGCAAGTTCATACACGTAGCCGAATGCAGCTAAGCCAGCACCAGTAGCACCAGTAGCACCAGTAGCTCCGGTAGCTCCAGTAGCACCAGTAGCGCCGGTAGGTCCCGTAGCACCAGTGTCGCCAATTGCCCCAGTAGGTCCAGTACCACCAGTAGGTCCAGTAGGTCCAGTAACTCCAGTAGCTCCAGTTGAGCCAGTAGGTCCCGTAGCACCAGTATCGCCAATATCACCAGTAGCCCCAGTACCTCCAGTAGGTCCGATCGGTCCAGTGGGTCCTGTAGCGCCGGTAGCCCCAGTAGCGCCAGTAGCACCAGTATCACCAATCGCGCCAGTAGGTCCAGTATCTCCAGTAAGTCCAGTAGTGCCGGTTGGTCCAGTAGCGCCAGTAGCACCTGTAGGACCAGTATCACCAATATCACCAGTAGCCCCAGTCGCACCAGTCGGTCCAATAGATCCAGTGGGTCCAATGGCTCCAGTAGTACCAGTAGCGCCTGTTGCGCCTGTTGCCCCTGTGGCACCAGTAGCGCCAGTAGGGCCAGTAGCGCCAGCTAACCCAGTAGCACCAGTAGCTCCACTAGGACCGGTAGGGCCAGTAGCACCAGCTACGCCAGCAGAACCAGTGGGTCCAGTAGCACCAGTACGTCCAGTCGCACCAGTGGGGCCAATGGAACCAGTATCTCCAGTAGGACCAGTTGAGCCCGTAGGGCCAGTTGCACCAGTAGTACCGGTAGCACCAGTGCGTCCAGTAGCGCCAGTTGGACCAATGGAACCAGTAGGACCAGTAATTCCAGTAGTGCCAGTAGGACCAATTTCAGTAGCGCCAGTCGCGCCGGTACGTCCAGTAGGACCAGTAGGGCCAATGGAACCAGTAGGACCAGTAATGCCAGTAGAACCAGTAGGACCAGTTGCGCCAGTAATGCCAGTAGCACCAGTACGTCCGGTGGCACCAGTAGGACCTATAGGACCAGTATCTCCAGTAAGACCAGTAGTACCAGTTGGCCCAATATTGCCAGCAGGGCCAGTCGCGCCAGTACGTCCAGTAGCACCAGTTGGACCAATGGAACCAGTAGGACCAGTAATGCCAGTAGAACCAGTTGGACCAGTAGCTCCTGTTGAGCCAGTCGCGCCAGTACGTCCAGTAGCACCAGTTGGGCCAGTAGGACCAGTAGCCCCAGTAGGACCTGTAGGGCCACTTGGACCAGTAGCGCCATCTGCGCGGAACAAGGTATCAAATTCAGGATTAGTCATAAAAATGGTACACCTCCAAAATATTTATGCATCACGAAAAACTGACTGATTGAGAAGTACTTTACCAATGTATATTATGCGAAATACAAAAAAAGTGTTCTTATGTCAATGAGATAATTGCTGTGTTGTTATGTTGTTAAAAGAGAATAGGCACCCATTCCATATAGACGGAAGGGTGCCCCTAAGGAGATAGCCATGGTCTAACTACTTATTTTTTCAATTTTAATAGAGGCATTGGTATTCGTTTGCGTTCCTCCTGCTAAGGTTTGCAAGGTAACAGCTGCTGCACTCGTGTGATTTCGCACAGTTAGTACATCACCTGCAGCAGCAGTGATAATTACTGTACCTGGATTAGGCTGAGTGCCAGCTCCAGATCCGTAGGTGCTACCAGCAACAGGAGCACCATTTTGAAAGAGTGTAAATTGATTTGGCTCCACACCTGCCACCAGGAAGGATATTTCATAATCGCCAGCAGTTGTAAGGGTAATTGAAGCTGTTCCTGGTGCATGGGTAATGCCGCCTACAATGACACCGTTAGTACTAAAAGTCACATCTGCTTCTAACGCTACAACTTGAGCAGCTAGATTATAAATATAGGCATATGCTGATAATCCTTGTGGCCCGGTAGCTCCTGTAGCGCCAGCAGTTCCTGCGGCTCCCGTAGCTCCCGTGGGCCCTGTAGCACCCGTATCACCTACATCGCCAGTAGGTCCCGTACCGCCAGTAGGTCCAGTAGGTCCAGTGGCACCCGTAGCTCCCGTGGAGCCAGTAGGCCCCGTAGCGCCAGTATTGCCAATATCGCCAGTAGATCCCGTAGGTCCAGTAGGTCCGGTGGGGCCAGTGACTCCCGTAGCACCAGTAGAACCCGTGGGTCCAGTAGCGCCAATATCGCCAATATCGCCAGTAGGTCCTGTACCGCCAGTGGGCCCAGTAGGTCCCGTGGCACCCGTAGCTCCTGTGGAGCCAGTAGGTCCCGTAGCCCCTGCGTCGCCAATATCACCAGTAGGTCCTGTACCTCCCGTAGGTCCAGTAGGTCCCGTGGCACCCGTAGCTCCTGTTGAACCAGTAGGTCCCGTCGAGCCCGTATCTCCAAGATCGCCAGTAGGTCCAGTATTTCCAGTAGGCCCAGTATTTCCGGTAGCGCCAGTAGCGCCAGTAGCTCCAGTAGCTCCAGTAGCTCCTATATCACCAGTATTACCGGTAGGTCCAGTATTACCGGTAGGTCCAGTATTACCGGTAGGTCCAGTATTACCGGTAGGTCCAGTATTACCGGTAGGTCCAGTATTGCCAGTAGGTCCAGTATTGCCAGTAGGTCCGGTATTGCCGGTAGGTCCAGTATTACCGGTAGGTCCAGTATTGCCAGTAGGTCCAGTATTACCAGTAGGTCCTATATTGCCAGTAGGTCCGGTATTACCAGTAGGTCCGGTATTGCCAGTAGGTCCGGTATTACCAGTAGGTCCGGTATTACCAGTAGGTCCAGTATTGCCAGTAGGCCCGGTATTGCCAGTAGGTCCAGTATTGCCGGTAGCTCCAGTAGCACCAGTAGGTCCTATATCACCAGTATTACCGGTAGGTCCAGTATTTCCGGTAGGTCCGGTATTACCGGTAGGTCCGGTATTACCGGTAGGTCCAGTATTGCCAGTAGGCCCGGTATTGCCAGTAGGCCCGGTATTGCCAGTGGATCCGGTATTGCCAGTAGATCCAGTATTGCCAGTAGGTCCAGTATTGCCAGTAGGTCCAGTATTTCCGGTAGATCCCGTATTACCAGTAGGTCCGGTATTGCCGGTAGGTCCAGTATTGCCGGTAGGTCCAGGAGGTCCACCAGCAGGTCCCGTGGTTCCTGTTGGCCCAGTAGCGCCAGTGGTGCCTGTTGCGCCAGTAGAACCTGTCGTGCCAGTAGGCCCGGTAGCTCCCGTCGTGCCAGTGGTGCCTGTTGGTCCGGTAGCTCCAGTAGCACCTTGGCAACAATCAATATGTTTGCATGAATGGGGGTGACTCTTACAGTTGTGTACGAGTTGACACTTTTTGCAACAGCTACGCAGCGTTTCTGCAGTCTCTATATCGTTACTATTATACTCGCGACCACAGTACTTGCAAGTCGTAGGGTAATCATTGAAAGCCATAGCGTTATTCGCCACCTTTTAAAAATTTGCTTCCATACTATCCTATGTGAATGGCGATAATGGTGTGCTGTTTATGTAGAAAAAAAGTGTGATTATGTAATGATGCATTAAAGGAAAAGATGAGTCAAAGGTTTCCCTTTGACTCATCCTTTCTTGAAAGTTGCCCTATAATCAATATTAAATAAAGATCCGATTTCCCTTCATTATGGGACAGAAAATAGGATAGTGGCTGCTGCACCACCCGCAAGAGCTCCGCCACCAGTAGTAACCCTTACTGATATTAGATTACCTAGGGCAGCGCTGAGACTAGAGGCGGTAAATGCAAAACAATTTGGCGGATTTGGTCCGGTTATCGTTGCTATGATACCTGTGGCTGTAGACGTAACACCGCAATCTGTGCTTAGAAATATTTCAGCCGATGCTGTAGCAAGTGCGCCTAAAGCATTGTCACGGATACTAAAAGCTAAGCCTGTAATCGTTGTGCCCTGTGGTATGACTAGGGTATTTCGTACAAACGACGAAGATGAGGTACCTAGTCCAAGGAAATCATTATTGCTAACTGATTGATCTGAACCTAAATAGATCGTACTTCCTCCTGGTCCAGTAGGGCCAGTAGGTCCGGTAGGTCCAGTGGATCCTGTAGCTCCAGTAGCTCCTGTTGAGCCAGTAGGCCCCGTAGCGCCGGTATCGCCAGTAGCCCCCGTAGGTCCCGTACCACCGGTAGGTCCGGTAGGCCCCGTGGCTCCTGTAGCTCCCGTAGAACCGGTTGGTCCGGTAGCACCAGTATCGCCAGTAGCCCCCGTAGGTCCCGTACCGCCCGTAGGTCCGGTAGGTCCAGTGGCACCCGTAGCTCCTGTGGAACCCGTAGGTCCCGTAGCGCCGGTATCGCCAGTAGCCCCCGTAGGTCCCGTACCACCGGTAGGTCCGGTAGGCCCCGTGGCTCCTGTAGCTCCCGTAGAACCGGTTGGCCCGGTAGCACCAGTATCGCCCGTATCGCCAGTAGGTCCCGTACCACCGGTAGGTCCGGTAGGCCCCGTGGCTCCCGTAGCACCTGTAGAACCCGTAGCGCCGGTGTCACCCGTATCGCCGGTAGGGCCGGTAGGGCCGGTAGGTCCGGTAGGTCCAGTAGGTCCGGTAGGTCCAGTAGCGCCCGTGTCACCCGTATCGCCAGTAGGTCCAGTATTTCCGGTAGGTCCAGTAGGTCCAGTATTGCCCGTAGCGCCAGTGGCTCCCGTAGCGCCCGTAGCGCCAGTGGCTCCCGTAGCGCCAGTAGCTCCCGTAGCGCCCGTAGCGCCAGTGGCTCCCGTAGCGCCAGTATCGCCCGTGTCGCCCGTGTCGCCCGTGGCTCCCGTGGCTCCCGTGGCTCCCGTGGCTCCCGTGGCGCCCGTGGCTCCTGTAGCGCCTGTGTCACCCGTGTCGCCCGTGTCGCCCGTAGGTCCAGTAGCTCCCGTGGCTCCCGTGGCGCCCGTGGCTCCTGTAGCGCCTGTGTCACCCGTGTCGCCAGTGTCGCCCGTAGCACCCGTAGCTCCCGTAGCTCCCGTAGCTCCCGTAGCGCCCGTGGCTCCCGTGGCTCCTGTAGCGCCTGTGTCACCCGTGTCGCCCGTGTCGCCCGTAGGTCCCGTAGCTCCCGTGGCTCCCGTGGCGCCCGTGGCTCCTGTAGCGCCTGTGTCACCCGTGTCGCCAGTGTCGCCCGTAGCACCCGTAGCTCCCGTAGCTCCCGTAGCTCCCGTAGCGCCCGTGGCTCCCGTGGCTCCCGTAGCTCCCGTGGCGCCCGTGGCTCCCGTGGCTCCCGTGGCTCCCGTAGCTCCAGTATCGCCTGTATCACCAGTGGCTCCGGTAGATCCGGTAGGTCCGGTAGGTCCGGTATTGCCAGTAGGTCCGGTATTGCCAGTAGGTCCGGTATTGCCAGTAGATCCGGTATTGCCAGTAGGTCCGGTATTGCCAGTAGGTCCGGTATTGCCAGTAGGTCCGGTATTACCGGTAGGTCCAGTATTACCGGTAGGTCCAGTATTACCGGTAGGTCCGGTATTGCCAGTAGGTCCAGTAGGTCCAGTAGGCCCAGGAGCCCCACCAGAAGGCCCGGTAGCCCCCGTAGGCCCCGTAGCGCCAGTGGTGCCCGTAGCTCCCGTGGCCCCCGTAGATCCAGTAGACCCCGTAGCTCCCGTGGCCCCCGTAGATCCAGTAGGTCCCGTAGCTCCAGTAGCACATTGGCAACATTGATTATGTTTGCACGGATGGCATTCTGAATGGGAGTGACTCTTACATTTGTGCATAGATTGACACTTTTTACAACAGCTACGAAGCGTTTCTGCAGTCTCTATGTTGCTATTAAGCACACGACCACAGTACTCGCAAGTCGTAGGATAATCATTGAAAGCCATATCATTATTCGCCACCTTTTTTAAATTTACTTCCATACTATCCTATGTGAATGATGATAATGGTGTGCTGTTTACGTAGAGAAAATGTAATTATGTTATGATGATTGCAATCCAATTCGATACCTAAAAATACAGAGATCAAAGAATCAAAAAATAAGAACGAATATGCATGGATATTTACGGATCAAAATTGTTTGAAAGGTATATTTTGAGACATTCAAAGTTTTAGAGGATGAGAGGTTCGTTACAGGAAAAGTTGAGTCAAAGGTTTCCCTTTGACTCATCCTCTCTTGAAATAGTTTGCCCTACAATCTAGGAGAAGATTAATCGCCAAGCATCTAATCGCACCTAGAGAAACAATGCATAATACTTCCCATAAGACACGATATTAGGTTATATTTTCTACGGCACATGTTGATACAGCAGTATTATTACCTAATATCGCAACTCCAAATGCAGTACTTGTGACAGACTTACTACCAGTTGAGGAACCACCTGCCCTGACATTTACATTAGCGCCGCCTACAAAGGATTGTAGGACAATTCTTACCGCCTGTTCGCATTGTGCTGCGCAATCTGTTGGAAGAGGTGAAGGTGGTGGTAAGAAGGTGAAGCCGGTAAAAGTGTCCTCACCAGTTAGACTAATAAAGGCTATTGAACAGATATTGATTCTATCGGTAATGGCTCCGGCTCCATTTGTTAATTCAAATACACCATTATTAACGATTGCAAATGGTCTTCCAGATGCTGTACCACCATTATTGAAGTTTACGGTAATGTTTGAGGTTGGGAAGGCTGCTATGATTTGCTGTATAATATTTACCATCTGCGCTTCACACGCACAGGCTACTTCATTGCATTCACAGGTACCCGTAGCGCCAGTAGCTCCCGTAGCGCCCGTAGCGCCAGTAGCGCCAGTAGGTCCAGTAGGTCCAGTAGGTCCGGTAGGTCCAGTGGCTCCGGTAGCTCCGGTAGGTCCAGTGGCTCCGGTAGGTCCAGTGGCTCCGGTAGCTCCCGTAGCTCCAGTGGCCCCGGTAGCTCCCGTAGCACCCGTAGCACCAGTGGCTCCCGTAGCACCAGTATCACCAGTGTCGCCGGTGTCGCCGGTAGGTCCAGTAGGTCCGGTAGGTCCGGTAGGTCCAGTAGCGCCAGTAGGTCCAGTAGCGCCCGTAGCGCCACTAGGCCCAGTAGGTCCACTAGGTCCACTAGGACCCGTAGCGCCAGTAGATCCAGTAGGTCCAGTAGCGCCCGTAGCGCCAGTAGCTCCCGTAGCACCAGTAGCTCCAGTAGTACCAGTAGGTCCAGTAGCGCCAGTAGCGCCAGTAGCGCCAGTTACACAGCAACATTTAATATGCTTGCATGAATCACATTCGGAATGTTCACATGAATGGGAATCTTCCCATGTATCGCATTCGGAATCTTCCCATGAATGACATTCAAAATGTCCACAAGAATGGGAATCTTCCCATGGATGGCATTCGGAATGTTTGCATGGATGGCAATGCTTACAATGACATTCTCCCTTAGGGCCAGTTGCTCCTGTAGGCCCCTTAGGACCAGTTGGTCCCGTGGCACCAGTTGCTCCCTTAGGACCAGTTATGCCATGGCAAGGTTCTGGAGGCTTACCTGAATGAGAGTTTGAATGGGATTTACTCTTACATTTGCGCCTGTACCGACATTTTTTGCATCGCTTACAAAGCGTTTCTGCATTCTCTATGATCTTTCCATCTTGCTCTCCGCCGCAATATTCGCAAATCGTTGGGTGATCATTAAAAGCCATATTGTTATTCGCCACCTTTTAAAAATCTGTTTCTATAGTATCGTATGAGAATGGTGATAATGGTGTGACATAAATAGTATGTCTTGACACAAAATCATAGTTGCTCCCCTGCTAGATGAGAAGCAGTTTCAGACTTTCTTATGAGGATCCCTTTAATAATTTTTCAAAATAATCTTTATTAAAAAGAACGCTAGGATTATTGGGAGCATAGGATTCTGCTATTTTGTTATGTTTGTAGGCTAAATCCACTTCACCAATATTGGAATAGCAAACACATAATTGAAGGTGAGGTAGCCACGTCCAGCAAGCATTGTTCAAGAGAGCGATGTGTTGTTTTGGTTTTTCTAATTCTGTCGCAAGTTTATACCAAAATATAGCTTGGGAGTATTTTTTTACGCTCAAGAAATGGTACCCCAAGCGGCAGCAGTATTCTGCTCGTGGGGTATCATATTCGAAGGATTTATAGATAAATTTCAAATTGTTTTGTTCATCTCCAAGTGCGTTGAAACAATCTGCTAATTTTCCGCATGCAGCGATGTTGTCTTCTACCCAACCCAATTCAGTATCCAAAAACTTTTGATAATATTCAGCAGCTTTTTCATACATTCTATGGTCATTTAGTTCATTGGCATAGTAATACAGATCCCTAGGGGAAAAGGTTTCACCCTTACTAAGACGGTTTTCGTAGATAGTTAGGTTACGGTCGTAAGTATCATGTCGTTCCTTTTTGTGAGTCACACTTACATCGCTATTCATAATAAATCCGCCAACTTCAAGATACTCATGCACGGCACCGATCCATTCAAAGTTTCTTGATCGTTTGACTAGTCTGTTTCTGCGTAGACTTGTAACCACGTTTCCACTTTCATCAAAAGATAGATTATAGTTCATGGTATAAGAGTCTACACGAGAATCGAAATTTTGTTTTAGGAATAACAGTTTTTGTAAATCATCCTTAAGTAGTACATCATCTGCATCAAGCCAGAGAATGTAATCCTGCGAGGCATGGCTAAAGGCAAAGTTACGTGCCGCGGCAAAGTTATCGATCCATTTAAAATCATATACTTTGTCTGTAAAGGTTAATGCAATTGCTTTTGTTTTATCAGTTGATCCCGTGTCTACCACAATAATTTCCTCGACGCCAGATTTAACCGATTCAAGGCAACGAGCTATGGTTTGTTCCTCATTTTTCACAATAAGGCATAAACTGATTGTCATCAAAATCATTCACCTACCTGGTTTATTAATCAGGATATTAACAGATGCTGCATCTCTTCTATTAATAGTCCTTTACACTGTAAAAGCATGATAATTCAGCGAGGTAGAAGTAAAAAATCTGCTGGAAAGAATAAACCGCAGTCCCAATAAGGAGGCGGTTTATGTAAAAAATAATATGATATTCATAACATGGGGTTAATTTCGTGAGCTTTTTTAGAAGAAGGTACAAGACGACTCATCATCGCAACCTATGAAGCAAAACAATAAAATGATTATAACAATGACGATAATTCCCGTTCCGTTATTTCTTTGGCCAGGTCTGAAACGATCGCAATTAGAATTCATTTATAAGCCCCTCCTTTTAAATCTTTTAAAAGAACTTTTACTATTATATGGTATGCAAAACACAAGGCATTGGTTAATGGGATTAAAGGCTTTCCTGAGGGCTTTTCATAGAAGGCTAATTGACCGTGCAATCGAAACAACATACAATAGAATTGTAATATTTGGATGTATTTTATGGAGGTGCCTCATGGAGAGTAGTAAATTATGGAAAAAAGTGTATCGATATAAAAAAGTAATATTATTAGTGCTGATAGTAGCTGTGGCAGGGAAATTTGGAATAGCTATGTATGCAGACAAAAACAAACCAGTAATGACAGGACAACTTGTATCAGTAGAACGAGGTGATGTTGTATCACTCGTGTCAGCAACGGGCACGATTAAACCTGTAAATATGGTGGATGTTAGTTCGAAGATAACTGGACTAATAAAAGAAGTCAGGGTGAACGAGAATGAGCAGGTAAAAGCAGGGCAAATATTAATCTTATTAGATGATAAAAGGCTTATGGCACAAGTTTCCCAGTCGAAAGCGAAATTGGCTAATACAGCAGCGAATTATGAGCGAAATCAGCAGCTAAATCGTATTGGTGCTGTTTCTAACCAGCAATTAGATGCTGCCAGTATGGATTATAGTGTGGCACAGGCGACTTATGATGACGCAGTGTCACAATTAGATGACACTGTCATCAAAGCACCGATTGACGGTGTTATTATTGGTAAGCCTATTCCAGCAGGTCAAACGGTAGCCCCTGGTATTTCCACTCCAATGGTACTGATGAGTGTAGCTGATTTGTCAAAAATGCAAATTGAAGCCCAAGTGGATGAATCAGATATCGGAAAAATTTCAATAGGACAAAAAGTTGATTTTTCGGTTGATGCTTATACTGGGAAAATATTTAATGGTATCGTTTCTAATGTTTCGCAGAAGGCGAATATTCAGCAAAACGTAGTGTATTATAACGTAACAATTGACGTAGAGGGAGCTGGAACTATGTTAAAACCAACTATGACTGCTAGAGTATCAATTCATGTTGGGGAAAGCAAAAATACAATTCTGGTGCCTCTTGCCGCGATTAAAGAAAACAAAGGACAGTCTTATGTCCAGACTATGGTTAATGGTAAAGTAGAAAATATCAATATTACAATTGGCCTATCAGGGGATGAGAAGGTAGAAGTTCTTAGTGGTTTAACAGATACTGATCAAATTTTATTGCCACAGGCTAAAGGAATGCCGCAAGCATCGGATGCTGCTAAAGGTTCTAGTACAATGCGCAGTGCATTAGGTCGCTAAGGGAGAGGATGAAATGAGTATTGTACTTTCCAAAGTAAGCAAAATATATCAAATGGGGGATAATCGGGTTGCAGCCTTGGCGGGAGTTTCATTAGAAATTCTTGCGGGAGAATTTACTGCCGTTATGGGACCTTCAGGATCAGGAAAGTCTACCTTAATGAATATTTTAGGGTGTCTAGATAGGCCTACTAGTGGTTCTTACATACTAGATGGTGAAGAAGTTGCTACTTTAAACGATGATGAATTAGCTATTACTAGGAACAAGAAAATCGGTTTTGTTTTTCAAAATTTTAATTTGCTGCCTCGCATGTCAGCACAACAAAATGTGGCCTTGCCTCTTGTTTATGCAGGAGTAACAAAAGAGGAAAGGGATGCGCTGTCAGCACAAGCCTTGGGAATGGTAGGTTTAAAAGATCGTATGCAGCATCGCCCGAATGAGTTATCCGGGGGACAGCGCCAACGTGTAGCCATTGCTCGGGCTTTAGTGAATAATCCTACCATTATCATGGCAGATGAACCCACAGGTAATCTTGATAGCAAGTCTGGGGATGAAATAATGGATATTTTTACGAGTCTTAATCAGGAAGGGCGGACCATTGTTTTGGTTACGCATGAGCCAGAAATTGCTACCTATACAAGGCGTGTGGTTTATTTCCGCGATGGTCTGATTGTCAGTGATGAGCGACGATAAGGAGGTGATATTATGTTCTTTGAGAGCATTATGATAGCGTTAGAAGGGTTAAGAGCGAACAAGCTGCGTTCCATATTGACTATGTTAGGGATTATCATAGGGGTGGGGGCTGTAATTGCAATGGTGTCAATTGGTATGGGCGTTAGAGAAAAAGTACAAAGTTCGATTGCCGGTTTAGGGAGTAATCTCATTATTGTTACTCCTGGTGCTACATCACCTTCTGGCGTAAAACTAGCAGCTGGTTCTAGTACTACCCTTACCAATAAAGACGCTGTGGCCATTGGCCGGCAAATTGCAGGAGTCAGTGGCGTAGCCCCTAGTGTTAGCAAACAATACCAATTAGTGTATGGCAACAAAAACTGGATGACAACAGTGCAAGGGACAACGCCCGAGTTTGTAAGTGTTCGTAATTTTAATGTTGAAAGAGGACATTTTTTTAGCAACCAAGATTTAGATACGAGGATGAGAGTTGTCGTCCTCGGAAAAACTACGGCAGACAATCTATTTGGTGAAATTTATCCAGTTGGCCAGACGGTTCGTATTAATTCGGCCCCCTTCGTTGTGATTGGTGTCTTTGAGGGGAAAGGACAGTCAGCTGGTGGTATGGATCAAGATGATGTTGTCGTGATTCCTCTTACAACAGCACAAGAACGTATGATGGGGATTAGTTACGTGCAAACCATAAGCGTACAGGCTGCAACTCCAGACGTGATTAATCAAGTGCAGGATGATATAACAACCTTATTACGTTCACGGCACAAGTTAGCAAAAGATATCCCGGATAATTTTACGGTACGTAATTTAGCTGCAGTAATGGCTACGGCGGAAGAAACGACTCGTACCATTACATTGCTTTTAGGGAATATTGCGGCAATCTCGCTGTTAGTAGGTGGGATTGGTATTATGAATATTATGCTAGTATCTGTTACAGAGCGTACGAGAGAAATCGGAATTCGTAAGGCGTTAGGAGCTACGTATCATAATATTCTATTGCAGTTTCTTATAGAAGCCATTGTGATTGGTGTAACAGGTGGTCTGATTGGCATTGGTTTGGGTATTAGCGCAGCATATGGCATTTCGGCAGTTGCTGGCTGGAATACTTCTATTTCTGCTGAGTCAATTTTGATGGCTTTTGGATTTTCAGTAGCCATTGGGTTGTTTTTTGGCATATATCCTGCAAGAAAAGCTGCATTATTGGATCCAATTGATGCATTGCGTTATGAATAAAAAATGGCAGCATGTGGAAGTATATTTTTATCTTAGATATATGAGGAGAAAGGTATGGGATATTTTTATTCGTTAGTACAGTATTTAAAAACAGATAAGGGAAGACATGATTGTTTGGATTATATTCGAGCAATTTTGATTATGGCAGCAGTGATGATCGGAATTCGCATCTTAATTAATACATTATTTAACATGTAACCCTAGTTAATCCAGAAAAAAATAATCATACCCCATAGGGTATGATATAATGATACAAACTAAATGTATCATAGGAGAATCTTTATGGCAGACACGAAACGTAAGATCGGTATAATGGGTGGTACCTTTGACCCTATTCATACGGGGCACTTGGTTATAGCGGAAGCTGTACGTGTTGAATATGATCTTGAGAGGGTTCTGTTTATTCCTGCAGCCAATCCACCTCACAAACAACATTTTCAAGTGGAAACGGCAATGCATCGCTACATGATGGCTGTAATGGCTACTTATTCCAATCCTCACTTTTTTGTATCGCCCATCGAGCTAGAGAGAGCAGGGCTTTCCTATACCATTGATACGGTATTGGAATTAATTGAACAATATGGAAATAACACAGAGTTTTATTTTATTACCGGCTCTGATGCAGTTCAGGAGTTGTCAACGTGGAAAGACGTGGATCGGCTTTTGGAGGTGTGTCATTTTATTGCAGCTACCCGTCCAGGGTGTAGTTATACATTAGAAGATATTATTAAGCATTTTGGCGTGAAGGGGTGTCAGCGTATTCACTCATTAGAGACTCCAGAACTAGAAATATCTTCGACGGATATACGTGAACGAGTACGTCAAGGGAGATCTATTAAATATATCGTCCCTGAAAGCGTAGAAAACTATATTATAAAAGAAAATTTATATAAAAGATTTTAGTAAGGTAAGTAGTGGAGACTATCCTTTCTTTTGGCAAATAAAGTTAGGCATAAATACTAGCCATTCGTACCATAATGTTAGTAGAAAGATCTTTATAAATTAGCAAAAGAAAGGTGAATTTCCAAATGTCAAAAACACTCTATGTGGGCAACCTGCCCTGGTCAACGAATGATAGCGATTTAGCAGATGCTTTTCGAGAACATGGTAATGTAGTCTCCAGTCGTATAATTACCGATAAAGAAACAGGTCGCTCTAGAGGCTTTGGATTTGTAGAAGTAGATGACAATGATGCTGAAAAAATGGTTTCTATGATGAATGGTAGTGAATTTGGAGGAAGACAACTGGTAGTCAATGAGGCCAGACCACGAGAACAATAAGTAACAAATAAGCCTTCTGATGAAGGCTTTTATTTTTTTGTTAGCAGGAAAATGATATAATTTGACGAATTTTACTATATTACATATAATTAGTTGTTTGGGGAAAGAATGGTTCTAAATATAAAAATACTGTGGTGAAAAAATGGATTATGAACAGATGATAGCCCAATTATCAAAAATCTTAACGCCAAAAAGATTGCAGCACTCAATTGGTGTAAGTGAAACAGCGGAAGAATTAGCTGGAATATTCGGCTGTGACAAAGGCAAGGCTAGGGTAGCAGGGCTTTTGCATGATGTAGCGCGGGAGATACCAGTGGATGAACTCTTGTCAAGAGCTGAGGCCTTTGGTATAGTAATGAGTGATATAGAAAGAGCAGAGCCAATTCTGTTACATGCTTTTATTGCTGCGAAGTTAGCTCAGTCTGATTTTTGTATTAATGATGCGGAAATTTTTCAAGCGATTTGTTTGCATACGATTGGCGGACTTCACATGTCTTTGTTAGATAAAATTATTTATGTGGCAGATGCCATTGAGCCAGGTCGTCAGTATGAAGATTTGGAAGAACTTAGAGCGATAGCTCGCATCGATTTGGACAAGGCATTACTAATGACATTGGATCAAAGCATACAGTATATTTTAAAACGTGGCGGACTACTGCATCCAGCTACAATTGAAGCACGGAATGAACTACTGATAAAGAAGACTTAATATAGATTGAGTTCCTGAAAATGTTATGCACTATTTAGAAATTCTTTAGGTTATGCTCTAGAGAGGAGGAAAACGCATGTCAGAGCTGCGTCCTCAGCGTCGCAAAATACGTTGGAAAAGATTGTACTTGCTATTGTTTATATTAGTAGCCTTTTTGGTATCTTTATCTTGGGCCGCAGTATATGCTTACCAAAGATTTTCTTCTGTACCCGTTGCCAGTAGCAATGTTGAAACCCGCAAAAAGCCAGAGGTCACTGGTAAATACATCAATATATTGCTAATGGGTGTTGACGAAGGTGATAATGAGCACCCTGATGCGCCACAACGATCTGATACTATGATTTTAGCCAGTGTCAATCAGGAAAATGGAACTGTAAATCTATTATCCATTCCCCGGGACACTCGAGTTACGATTCCTGGGCATAAGGGTGCAGAAAAAATTACCCATGCTTTTTTCTATGGGGGCTCCTCCTTGGCCATTACTACGGTTGAGCAACTATTGCAAGTGCCCGTCCATTATTATGTGGTCATTGATTGGCAGGCCTTTATAAAAGTGGTTGATATACTAGGCGGGGTTGATCTTTATGTGGAAGCTGACATGAATTATGAAGATCCTTATGCCAATTTAGCAATTCATCTTAAAAAAGGGTACCAACATTTAGATGGTAATAAGGCAGGACAGTACGTTAGATTTCGTAGTGATGAATTAGGTGATATTGGTCGTGTGCAGCGCCAGCAGCGTTTTTTAAAAGCTATGATGGAAAGGACAATGCACGCTAGTACAATTTTAAAAGTACCTACCTTACTACATACTATGGGGCAATATGTAACAACAGATATAACTACCTTCAAAATGATAAAACTGGCAAACGTTCTTAAATCATATAAGACTGGCGATTTGCACGCGGACATGCTGCCAGGAAACTTCGCTACAATTGATGGCATCAGTTTTTGGAGTCATAATCAAGAACAGACAAAACAACTGGTAGACCGTATGTTTGTTAATGAAGATGCTAAAATGAGTGGAATATTTTCTACTTCGGTAAATCCCAATTAAAAAATGGGGACAATAATAAAGATGATAATTTATTTGAAAAATAGGAGGATTTTATGAGTGACACAACTAAGACCTTAGCAGAAAAGATTGTGGTGGCTGCCGAGGATAAAAAAGCTACAGATGTTGTAATTCTTGACGTGGGTGGGGTTTCTTCTGTTACTGATTCTTATGTAGTTTGCAGTGCGAAATCAACGATCCAGGTTCAGGCTATTGCTGATAATATTGAAGATGAATTAAAAAAACAAGGGATAAATATGTTACACAAAGAAGGGCATCGTCAAGGACGTTGGATCTTATTAGACTTTGGTACTTGCATTGCCCACGTATTTTTGGAAGAAGAGCGGGAATATTATAATTTGGAGCGTCTGTGGGGTAATGCACGGAGTGGTGAATTGACGCAAGACCAATTAAATGAAAATGAATAAATTGCTGACAGTTTTAGCCTAATGTGGCGAAATACTGTTGGTATAGGTGGTAGTTAGAATGGAAATAGAAAATACAAGTAAACTAACTCCTGGTAGTGTAGTAACACTTAAAGTAGTTAGAGCAAGTGAATTTGGCGTATTTCTAGACGCTGGAACGGGTAATACAAACGATGATATTTTGTTGCATAAACAACAGCAAGGAACAGAAACAGTAGCGGTTGGGGATGAAATTCCTGTCTATTTGTATCTTGATCCTAAGGGCCGGCTTACTGCTAGTCTGAAGTTGCCTAAGATGCAAGTAGGACAAGTAGCTCGTGTTACTGTAATTAATACCACTCGTGATGGAGCTTTTGTCGATATTGGTGCCGAACGTGGTGTATTTATGCCTTTTGCTGGCATGCGCGGTAATCTAAAGCGCGGTGATAAAGTATGGGTGAAACTCTATATCGATAAATCAGGACGACCTGCGGTTAGTATGGAAGTAGAAGATGAACTTAGAATTGCATCTGTTCCAGCAACAGAGGCTAAAATTGGTGATATGGTAACAGGTTCAGTTTACAACTACAATGAAGAAGGTGCCTTCCTCTTTACAAAAGAACGTTATATTGCATTTATGCATAAAAGTGAAATTACAACGAGACCCAATGTAGGAGATGAGATTACGGCGCGTATTACGCATATTCGAGAAGACGGACGGATCAATGTTTCCATGCGTCCTTTAAAGCACGAAGCGATTAGTGCAGATGCCGATGCGATTCTTTCCCTCTTGCATTCTCGTAATGGTAAAATGCCATATAGTGATGCTACTTCGCCTGAAATCATTAAGGAAAGGTTTCATATTAGTAAATCGGCCTTTAAAAGAGCCCTGGGTAATCTAATTAGAACAGGATATGTAGAGCAGAGAGAAGGATGGACATATCTTCGAGAATTAGATAATACAGAGGAATAGGTCTTAAATAAGATTATTGTCAATAAAAGTGACAATAATCTTTCTTTTTAGCGTAATTTTGTCAAAATGACCTTTTGTAAAGAAGGAATTATTGGTTTTTTCGAGAAAATTAAGGATTAAGAGATAATTAAAAAATATAGGCAGTCGCAAGTTCGTTGCGGTGAGTCAGTATAAAAAATTGGAGGCGTTTCTATGAGCGATGCTGCAAATGCTAAAAAGGGAATTTTATTAGAGACGGGTACAAATGAATTTGAAATTGTAGAATTTACAGTTGGCAAGGTCAATTATGGAATTAATGTAGCAAAGGTTCGAGAAGTTATTAATTTAGTTCCTATTACCGAAATGCCAAATTCTCACCCTTACGTTGATGGTATCTTTACATTGCGTGGAAGGGTAATGCCCCTTGTTAATTTGCCTCGCTGTTTAGGAGCTGAGAATTCAGAATCAAATACTAAGAATATTATTGTAAGTGAATTAAATAATTATTTTATCGGATTTTTAGTAAATGAGGTATCCCGTATCCATAGAGTGTCCTGGTCAGTTATGGAACCACCTCCGAATGTTACTAACTCTGATATGGTTGTTGGTATCATTAAGATGGGAGAAAAAATAGTTATACTCCTAGATTTTGAAAAGATTGTTGCTGAGATTAATCCTCAGATTAACATTAAGTTAACTACATTACCTGAAAGTACAGATGCTGCAAAAGAACAGCGCAAAACTAAAAAAATATTCATAGCGGAAGACTCTAAAATGCTAAGAGATTTATTAGTTGAAACCCTTCATGAGTCAGGTTATCTGAATGTAACTGCCTATAATAATGGTAAAGAGGCTTGGGATGCTTTGTACGCATTAGCTGAATCAGGATCACCTATTGAAGAAAATGTACATATGCTTATTACCGATATTGAAATGCCGCAAATGGATGGTCATCACCTGCTGAAAAGAGTTCGTGAAGATAGAGCATTGGCAAAATTACCTGTAGTGATTTTCTCTTCTTTAATTAATGAAGAAATGCGTCGCAAGGGTGAAGCTATTGGCGCAGATGGTCAAGTTTCCAAACCGGAAATTGTCCAATTGATAGGCATTTTGGATGATAAGTGTTTGTAATTAGAAGAAATATCTTATGTATCTTATTGACATTATGTAACTATCTGTGATAATATAATTCATGTCGGCAGGAATGTTAGCATTGCTGATGACACAATTGATCGTGTGGGGGTGTAGCGCAGTTGGGAGCGCGTCTGAATGGCATTCAGAAGGTCAGCGGTTCGATCCCGCTCATCTCCACCAGTAAATTCAAGGCTTCGTAAGCATTTACGAAGCCTTTTTTATTACTTAAAACGCCAAAGGATTGCTATTTTGTTGTTGCTACAAGTCCTAGAAAAGCAATAAAATTGCTTTTGGACACTATTGTCCAACTTAGAAATAATAAAAATATATAGTTGTCATATATAGCAATAAAAATGGGCTGCCCCAAAATAGAAATTTTATTTTTATTTGAGGCAGCCTATTTCTTAATGTAAAAACAATTTTAAAACTAATTTCTTATTTAGCAAGGTTACGATCTGTTACAAAGACTGCTGTCAATTTAGAAAAACTTAATTCAATTTATGTAGGTTAATTTTCCACGGATGCTCGAGGTGAGTTTATGGAAAACTAAAAAAAAAGGAGGTAGGATATGTATGGAAAGAAAATTATCGAAAAGAAAAATGCTTCGTCGTAAATATAAACACTATGCTGCAGCTTTAGCAGGTGCTGCTATACTAACAGGAGCAGGAGCAGCAATTCCTGCAACTACCTTTGCTGCAGAAAATCCTGCAAATTCTCATCCTATACAGCAACAAACAGTAGTTACCAGTCATTCTAACTATGGTGCTAGGTATGATACTAGAAATAATAACAGCTCTCATTATGACACTCGATACGATACTCGGAATAACAATAACGTTACCTATCATACTAGGTATGATAACAGGAATACTAGTGCTAGTTATGATACCAGAGATAACAACGGTTCTCACTATGATACTAGGTATAACAATGGCAATAGATTTGACACTAGATTTAATGATAGAGATGGCTGGCATAGGCATAATCATAGGCATAATTATAGATTTGGTTGGCATAGACATAATCATAGCTGGCCTAGTCCAGATGATAATCAGGCGTTGTACAAAGATGGTCAAATCTACTATAGCAATCGCTAGAATGACACTAACTAGTCCTTTAACTTTACAAGCGATTATACCGTGGAGAAGTTTAAATTCCGTTAATAAAATGATATTATATAACTTGACAGTAAACTGCTAATATGATAGATTAAGAATAAAATTTTTTGATTTCAGCCTTTAGCTGCAATTAGAATGTAATTAGCTGGACAATATAAATAAAGGTTTATTATTTTGGTTGATCAGAGAAACTGAAGGCTGAAAATGTTTTATACATTTTCGGCTTTTTTTGCGGAATCAGAAAGTATAACACTTTCTGATTCCAAGTAAGAACGGCTAAGTCTTCTGCCTGCGTCCAGGGACTTGGCACAGGCCAAGTCCTTTCTTATGATAAATAACAGTAATTAATTGGAGGCATTATAATGAGTAAAGAGGAAGAGTTGAATCACTTAAGTTGTACAGATTGCAGTATTTACAATTGTAGAAACAGAAGTAAACAATTTCCGGGGTTTTGTTTAACTACAAAAGATAATGAAGGACATTCTATTGCGGATGATATTGAAGAAATTAAGCTTCATTTGCAAGGGGATGAACAGGACGCTGTCGTAGCTAGAGCATCGGCTCAAGTAGAAGGCTTATTTTATGGAAAGCTAACTAGAGTAGAGGAAATTATTGAATTTGCGAATCGTATTGATGCGAAAAAAATTGGTATTGCTACTTGTGCTGGATTGATTGAAGAAGCTAAAATTTTTGCGGAGATTTTAAAGGCTAAAGGTTTAGAATCTTATAGCGCTATTTGCAAAGTGGGTTCAGTGGATAAGGCGGAAATTGGAATACTAGAAGAACATAAAATAAGACCAGGTACTCATGAATCTATGTGTAACCCTATCTTACAAGCTCGCATCCTGAATTACCAGAAAACAGATTTGAACGTAGTGGTTGGATTATGTGTTGGGCATGATTCCTTGTTTACAAAATACTCAGATGCACTAGTGACCACTCTGGTTACTAAAGATCGAGTTACAGGACACAATCCTGTGGCAGCATTGTATACAGCACATTCTTATTATAATCGCCTACGGCAGAAGAAGGACTAAAAGAAATTGACCTGTTTTAAAGTTATTTACTACAAAAAATAAGTGAGGATATCGTACAATGACAAAAGAAAATACAACATTTAACTTTGATCAAATAATACCTCGTCATGCTACAGGGTGTTCTAAATGGGATTCCTTAGCAAAAGTGTTTGGCAGTGAAGACGTATTGCCTCTATGGGTTGCTGATATGGATTTTCCGCCGCCTGAAGCAGTGATTACAAAAATAAATGAGCGTGCTAGTCATCCCATATATGGGTATAATACACAAGAACCATCACTCTATCAGTCTATCGTCGATTGGGTTAAGGTTCGTCATGGATGGGAAATTGAAAGGGACTGGATTTTGCTTGCTCCTGGGGTTGTTCCCTCCATTGCTCTTTCCATTCTTGCCCTATCAGAGCCTGGTGATGGTATTATCATTCAACCTCCTGTATATCCACCGTTTTTCACCACGATCAAAGATAATGAGCGAGAAATAGTTCTAAATCCTCTTCTTTTAAAAGATGGTCGTTATGAAATTGATTTTGAAGATTTAGAAGTAAAACTTTCTAACCCGAAAAATAAGTTACTGTTATTATGCAGCCCACATAATCCGGTTGGACGTGTGTGGACGGAAGAAGAACTGAGAAAAGTTTATGAACTATGTCAAAAATACAAGGTGGATGTCTTGTCTGATGAAATACATAATGATTTAGTATTTTCTGGGCATAAGCATACTGTATTTGCTTCTCTTGGCACGCCTGTTTGTAAACAAAGTGTCACTTTTATGGCCGCTAGCAAAACCTTCAATATCGCAGGGCTCAACTCTTCTTTTATCATTATCCCTTGCCAGCGCCGACGTGCTCTGATTGAAAGGTGGATGCATAGGTTGCATATTAACCGCAATAATCTCTTTGGTGTACTTGCCACGGAAGTTGCTTATCAAGAAGGTGATGCATGGCTAGATGCGCTACTTTCCTATTTAGAAAAAAATGCGGATGCTTTAGTTGATTTTGTCCAAACAAGACTACCTGGAGTTAAAGTAAATAAGCCAGAGGGGACTTATTTGGCATGGCTGGATTTTCGAGCCTATTTCACAAATGCAAAAGAGTTAGAGCATTTCCTTGTGCATATAGCAAAAGTTGGTTTGAATTCTGGTGCAAATTTCGGCACTCAAGGGGAAGGATTTGCTCGCATTAATCTTGCGACGCAACGAAGTGTATTGCTAGAAGCATTACATCGAATCGAAAAGGCATTGTTAACGATTGACAGGAATGGTAAAAAATAATATAATTACAGCAAAATTATAGAGTTAAAGCTGATCAAAGAACTGAAGGCTAGAGATACGGCATAGACCGTTTCTTTAGCCTTTTTTTATATTTTCTTATTCATATGTGCAAATAAATTAAAAGAGGAGATGATTTAATGTGATAAATCCTAAGGAACGATTGCTTACAGTACTAAGGGGAGATAAAGTAGATCGTCCACCAGTGATATGTACAGGGGGAATGATGAACGCAGCTACTGTTGAGATTATGAACAATTCAGGCCATACCTTGCCAGAAGCTCACAGTGATCCGCAATTAATGGCTGACCTTGCTGCTGCCATTTATGAACAAACTGGGTTTGAGAATATTGGAATCCCGTTCTGTATGACAGTTGAAGCTGAAATTTTGGGGAGTGAAGTCACTTATGGTACATTAGCCTGTGAGCCTAAAATTACTAAAGAAGTTTTTCTGACTGCTAGTGAAGTCATAATGCGGGATGTCAATGAAATGTTGGGTAGTGGACGCGTTGGAACAGTGGTGGAAGCTGTGGGGATTCTAGCCAAACGTTATCCTGATGTACCTATTATTGGTAACTTGACTGGACCTGTTAGTACGGCGGCTTCCCTCGTAGATCCAGTGTCCTTATTGAAAGAATTTCGAAAAAAACCAAAAGATTGCCACAGGGTATTAGATTATGTTACTGATCTATTAATTGGTTTTGCTAAGCAAATGATTGCAAATGGCGCTACAATTATTTCCATTAGTGATCCGACAGCTACGGGTGAAATCTTAGGGCCTAATATGTTTCGAGAATTTGCCATTCCTTATATTAACCGCATTGTTGATGCCGTGCATGAAAAAAATATTCCTATATTGCTTCATATTTGTGGCAATATGAACACTGTACGTTCTCTTATATCTGAAATTAGAGCGGATGCGATTAGTACGGATGCGGTTGTTAACTTGCGAGAACTCAAAGCCTATATTCCTGGGCTTACGACTATGGGGAATGTGAGTACCTATCTATTGCAATTTGGAACAACTGAAAAGGTGGCTAGCCAGACTCGTCGTTTAGTTAAGGATGGGGTGGATATTATTTCCCCTGCTTGTGGACTAAGTACATCGACTTCATTAAAATTAATCAAGACCATGATTGATGCTGTCAAGGAGGGATAACATGATGAAGAAGGTTACATTTCACCACGCTGGGCAGACGACAAGTATTATCGTTCATGCTGGTGAAAGTATTTTGACGGCTGCGAGGCAAGCAGGGGTGATACTAGATTCACCCTGTAACGGCAATGGAACATGCGGTAAGTGCAAAGTAAAAGTATCGGTACTTGATGAACAGACAGAGACGGTGCTAGCCTGCAACACGAATGTTCAGAATGATGTAACGGTGGAAATTATTGAGCGTCAGGACAATGGGAATCTTCAAATCAAGCATGAGGGTTTAGCGTCAATTGTAGAGATCGACGGTGTGATCAATAAAAAATATATTGCCGAGACAGGTAGAACTAATGTTTATCGCAATGAACAATTCATTGCTAGCGAACAAGGTGATACAGAACAAGATAGTTATGGTTTGGCTATTGATATTGGAACAACGACTCTTGTTGTTGCGCTAATTCATCTATTAACAGGTCAAGAACTTGCAGTAGCAGGAGCACTTAATCCTCAAAGCCGATTGGCGCAAGATGTATTATCTCGGATCAGATATGCTTCGAATGAACAAGGTTTATTCGAAATGAATCAACTCCTTATTGAAGAACTAAATCAGATGATTGCACAAGTGACGATAGAGGCTGGCATTTCTACTAATTATATCTATGAGTTGGTATTAAGTGGTAATACTTGCATGTTGCATTTGGCCACAAACACCAATCCAGTCACTCTCGGTAAATATCCATATACTCCGGTTATCCGAGGTGGAAACGCTCTATCAGCGAGTGATTTAGGATTTAGCCTTGCAGGCATTGCACAGGCTTATTTACCACCGATTATTTCCGCCTATGTGGGTGGTGATATTACTTCAGGTATTCTTGTCTCTCGTTTGGCTAAAAGTGAAGGTACTAGCTTGTTTATTGATATTGGAACGAACGGAGAGATTGTATTGGCTGCCAATGGAAAACTTGTTGCTACTTCAACTGCTGCTGGGCCGGCCTTTGAAGGGATGAATATTTCCTGTGGCATGCGGGCTGCCCCGGGGGCGGTAGAGGGGTTTGACCTGACCTCAGAGGGGGAAAGTATCGTAAAAAGTATTGCAGATCAGGCACCTGTTGGGATATGTGGTAGCGGTCTATTGGATATCGTTGCTGCTATGGTGAGAAGAAAAATTATTGGTAAAAATGGAAAATTTAATAAGAATATCACTGGGCAGTTAAGTACTTTACTGACTGATGTTAATGGAAAGATGGTCTTTTTCGTAGCGGAAGGAGTATTCCTTTCCCAGCCAGATGTAAGGCAAGTACAATTGGCGAAAGGTGCTATACGTGGGGGGATTGAAGCCCTTCTTGACTACCAAGGGTTAGTAGCTGCAGAGGTAGATAGGGTGCTGATAGCTGGGTCTTTCGGTTACCACTTGAATCCGGAAAGTTTAATTGAAATTGGCTTATTGCCTGAGGTGTTCAGAGGAAAAATAGAATTTTTGGGCAATACTTCCAAGAGTGGTAGTCAAGAGTTACTTCTCAATCAAACCTCTCGATTAGAGAGTAGGAAAATTGTTGAGGATATCGCCGTATTGGAGCTGGCAACGATTGATAACTTTGATCGATTATTTGTTAAATGTTTAGATTTTACAATGGTAAGCTAGTTAAACAGAAAAAGGAGGAGCTACTATGAATAGGCGGAATGTTGTTTTACAAACAGTAAGTGGTAAAACAACGGAAAAGTTGAAAGGCTATCCTCTTTCAACAGCTTTATTATCAGGTGGGACATGGGCCTTTCGTCAGAAGGGGTTAACTCTTAGAGATGGGTTAGACGTACCTGAGGAAGCGGCGAAAACGATTGTGGAAATAAATCAAAAAGTAGGTTCTGACATTGTTTGGCCAGGATCAGGTTATCATAATTTACTCGTTGAAGCATTGGGGGGGAGCATTAAATTTCGTCCTCAAGGGAATATTGACGTAATAGAACCATTGTTACATCGCATCGCTGATCTTGATAGTATCGAGATTGGTTCTTTAGATAAAAATAGGTGGATAGCCTCAGTTCGGCAGATGATAGAAACTACAGATAGAACCGCAGGTAAAAAATATTTAGTTGGGACATCAAGTTGGGGGCCCTTTACGCTGGCTGGGCAGTTTTTGGGTGTTGAAAAACTGATGATTGGTTTATACAAAGATAAAGCAAGCATCCATGCTTTGTTGGATTTTGCCAGTGAAGTGTGTTTTCAATACTTGGCACCTACAGTGGCAAAAGGTGCATCCATCTTATCAATTGCTGAGCCAACAGCTTCTGGGGATTTAATATCATTACGTCATTTTGAAGAATTTGTTGCACCTTATTTGACGAAAGTGAATGAACGTTTGCAACAATTAGGCGCTGTCATTACGCTTCATATCTGTGGAAATATTACAGATCGATTATCTGTGGTTCCTCATCTAGGTGTTGATTTATTGTCTGTTGATTATAAAGTTAGCCTTCGATATGCAAAGGAGGTTTTGGCTAATAAAGTAGCATTGGCTGGAAATGTAAATCCCATGATATTAAGGGATCGATCAATGGAAGAGGTAGTGGTAGCAGCCAGAGAATGTATAGTGGAAGCAGGGCAAGAAGGAAAATTCGTATTAATGCCTGGTTGTGATATTCCACCTAGTGTACCGTTAGAAAACGTTCAAGCTTTTATTAGGGGTGCGCACGATTATATAGGGGATGTTGAATTACAGACAGGTTCAAAAGAATAATAGAGATAAAAAACGAACTGATCAGTCACATTTAAAGATTGAAGAGGTATTATGTAGTTTTTTTAATCTTAAGATTTTTGAATTTATCAGAAGTTATATTTAGTTAGATACAATAAAAATGATTGACAAGGGTAATGAGAGGTGTTATATTACTATTAATTAAATCATGTATTAGCTGATCATGACAAATGAAGGCTAAAAGAGTCCTGGGTAAGGGATTCTTTTAGCCTTTATTTTTTAAAAAAAAGCTGACTGGATAACCAGAGGCTGGTTTTTTTCTCATAGGAAAAAACCAGTCTCATTTTTATTATAAAGGAGGTGAGAATATGTCAGTTATGCTAGTTGGCGCAGATCATTTGGGCAACATTGAGAAAAATCTGCAGATGATGGGAATTCATAGAATTGAGCATGTAACTGGCAGAAATGTTAGCGATCGAAAAAAATTTAAATGCTCATTATCGACAGCTTTAATTGTGATTTTTATTGACTATATCAATCATGCAACAGCTAAAAATATTAAAAATATGGCTAAGTCCCAAGGCGTACCGCTCATTTTTGCGAATCGATCTTGGAGTTCATTACAGGATAAACTAGCTGGTTTTAACGTAAGCGAGTTAGGGTAAGCAAGGGGAATTTCTTATATTAAATACTAGGATTGATCAGAGTTGAATGTTAGAGAACAAACTTTTCAAAGGAGGTATTCTTATGCCAAATTCTATGATCACCCCGTCAACAATAAATGTGTCATCTAAGCAGACTGCTGTCAGTAAAAGTTCTTATGCCTTTAAGTGGATTCCAATGTTGTTGCCTTTGATCCTTACTATTTTGCTCTTAGCAGAACATACACTGCTTCCTAATAAGCAGCCATTTTTTCAGAAACCTTACTTTACTTGGATTATAGCACTTTTTAGCATTCTATTTATTGTTGTTGGATTTCTAGGGAACTATTTTCCTAAGTTACAGTCAAAATTTTTAACGAAAGCTCCACTGTTAGCAGCTTTTACTGGATTTTTAATTGTTTGGGATGTAGTGACGTTGAAACTAGCTTTGTTACCGCTACCATATTTTCCGTCACCTGGTATGGTGATGGCGGCATTGATTAATGAATGGGAGACACTTGGAATCAGCGCCCTATATTCTCTCCGATTATTGTTCATCGGTTATGGCCTTGGTGCTTTGCTGGGATTGCCGACGGGAGTGTTGATGGGATGGTATCCCCGTTTTCATTATTGGGTGAACCCTGTTCTAAAAATGATTGGACCCATACCAGCCACAGCTTGGATTCCCATTGCCATGGTTGCTTTTCCAAGTAGTTTTACAGCCAGTATCTTTTTGTTGGTATTAGCTTGCTGGTTTCCCATCACGGTGATGACATGGTCTGGTATTGCAAATGTAAATAAAGCGTATTATGAAGTAGCACGCAGTCTAGGAGCTAGTGAATTTTACTTAATCACAAGGGTTGCTCTGCCAGCTGCAATGCCATCCATTTTTGTAGGGTTATTTATGAGTATGGGCGTAGCATTTGTTACTTTAATTGTGGGAGAAATGTTAGGTGTAAAAGCGGGTCTAGGGTGGTTTATTACGTGGGCACAGGGCTGGGCTGAATTTAGTAAAGTATATGCGGCATTGATCGTCATGTCCATACTCTTTTCGAGTATTATTACGGTGCTGTTTAAAGTTCGTGATAAAGTCTTAGTGTGGCAGAAGGGGTTGATTAAATGGTAACAAGCGCAGCAAAAAAAATTGCTGAAGGCGGTGGAGCTTTAGATATTAGCCAAGTACAAAAATTATTTATTGATCCTACTGGAGCCCAAGTAATCGCACTGGAAGGGGTTAATCTAGACATTCGACCAGGGGAGTTTGTATCGTTATTAGGTCCTAGTGGTTGCGGTAAGTCAACCCTGCTTAGATTAATTGCTGGTCTAGAAAAACCAACAACTGGCAGTATTACTCTTGATGGTGAAGTTGTTGAAGGTCCCCATTATTTTCGTGGATTAGTTTTTCAAGATCCTACCTTATTTCCTTGGTTGACAATCCAGCAAAATGTAGGGGTGGGACTTGATGCTCGGGGAATTGGGCGGCAAAGTCAAAGGGAGGTGGAGGAATATATCGGGTTGGTAGGTTTAGCTGGGTTTGAGAATTCATATCCATATCAATTATCTGGTGGTATGGCGCAACGAGCAGCATTAGCTAGAGCCCTTGTGAATCATCCTAAAGTATTACTGATGGATGAACCATTAGGAGCACTCGACGCATTTACCCGTATGAATATGCAAGATGAATTGTTGCGCATTTGGGCAAGTCGAGGCACGACCATTGTATTTGTCACACATGATATTGATGAAGCGATTTATCTCAGTGATCGTATTGTTGTTATGACACCGCGGCCAGGTAAAATCGCTAAAATCGTTGATGTTCATATTCCAAGGCCTCGTAGTCGTAATTATCCAGATTTTGTAGAAATAAGATCTCAAATTTTAGAGTTACTTCATTTTGCTGGCAAAAATAAGCCCGAATATTATCTGTGATGACAGATGATATTTTCAAAATTAGATAGTGAGGAGCGATATTATAAATGAAGAAAAGTAAACTAATTGCTACTAGCTTGATTTGTATTTTATTATTATTAGCACTCTTGATAACTGGTTGTAGTCAAAGCCCAGCAGCAACGACAGCATCAACTGGACCGAAAAAAGTTAAAATCGGCTACTCGGGTGGTGCTTGTGAAGCATTTATATTCAGTGCTTTTGAAAAAGGATTGTTTAAGGAAGAAGGATTGGATGTCGAGTTGGTTAAAGTTGATTTTGATACCTTGAAGGAATCCCTGGCAACTGGAAAAATTGATGCTTCAAGTGGTATGGTTATGAAGTGGGTAAAACCTTTTGAACAAGGCGTAGATGCCGTATTTACATCAGGTATTCATACAGGTTGTATCCAAATTTTAGTAAAGGAAAATTCCAATATAAAAAATATTACTGATTTAAAAGGGAAAGTCATTGCCAATAATGGTATGGGTGATGGGCCAATGATCCTAGCATCTCGCGCATTAGCTCATGCTGGTTTGGATTTCAAAAAAGATGTTCAATGGAAAGCCTACCCCGCCTCTGAGTTAGAGGGAGTATTGAACCGGGGAGAAGCTGATGCAATTGCGTTAACTGACCCTATGGCTGAAATGGTAATTGCCAAAGGAAGTGGCATTAAGCTATTGGATACCGCTCATGATATGCCTTATCATGATGAATATTGCTGCATGGCAACAATCAGCGGCAAACTATACCGCACAGATCCGGCGACTGCAGCAGCAATTACTAGGGGTATGATGAAGGGTGCTAAGTGGGTACAAGAACATCAAGATGAAGCTGCAAAGCTCATTATTGATAAAAAATATATTCCAGGAGACGCAGGGTTAGTGGCAAGACTTTTAAAAAGTTATAACTATATACCATCCCTTGATGGTGGCGAAAAAGCAGTAGACAATGCTGTTAGAGAAATGAAAGCCATTGGGGTCCTTGATGCGAGTACAGATGTGGAACAATTGAAGAAAAAAATATTTGTATGTTTGCCTGGGGTGCAATAAATGAGTAATTTTGAACAAAAAGAACCACCACGTAGAGAGCATCGCTTACATGCTTGTATTGCTTCTGGCGGAACTCTAGCTGATATGGCAAACCGTAAGATGAAATGCTGCATTCCCGATGGGGAACGAAGTTTTTCGCAGAATAGTATATGCTTGTTGTTACCTGCGTTAGGTATGATGAACAGTATTCCTAATAGTGTTGTTTTAATGCATGGTGCCGTGGGTTGTGGTTCTTCCGCTCATGGCGGCAATGCAGCAGTGAGAGCTGGTAATGTTCATCGCTGGGGTGCTGTAAAAGATGGGGTGTGGTTGTCGACAGCTCTTGATGAACGGGATGTTATTTGCGGTGGTGAAGAAAAGTTAGAAGAAGCGATCCGTGAGGTAGATCGTCGTTATAGCCCAACAATTATCTTTGTTGTGGCTGGTTGCGTTCCAGGAATTATCGGTGATGATATTGATAGTGTAGCCCAGCGGCTCCAGTCGGAAGTTTCGGCTAAACTTCTTCCTGTTCATTGCGAAGGTTTTAAAACTAAGATATGGGCGACGGCTTACGATGCAGTATATCATGCTCTTGGCCGGGTTATGCTCCAGGAAACATCAGAAAATATTTCTACGGAAAAACCAAAAAAACCGACAGTTAATTTAATGAATGTCTCTTCCATGGGACGCATTGATGAAGTAGAGTTGGAGAGATTGCTTATAGCCCTCGGATTAAATGTTAATATTTTTCCCGTATTTGCAAAACCAGAAAAAATGTATTCTATGACTCATGCTGATCTTTCAATTAGCACTTGCCCTACTCACGATGACTATATGCTCACTTATTTAAAGGAGAAATACAATATTCCCTATATCATTAAGCATATGCCAATTGGGATAAGTAACACAGGTGAGTGGTTACGTGGTGTTGCTGAGTTTTTTGGTTTGACAAACGAGGTAGAGGAGTTCATTAAAGAGGAAGAAGTAGAACTGAAAAAAGCATTAGAAGAATTCAAGCCACTATTTAGTGGTAAAAAAGTATTTGTTAGTGCTGGAGAATTTCGGGCACTTTCAACTGCAATCTTACTCGCAGAGCTTGGCTTTGAGGTTGTGGCAGTTCGGTCGTATCATCATGATGAATTTGCTGATACAGAATATGAGAAACTTGCCAAAATTACGGCTAAAGATTTCCCGCTTAATATTGCGAACTGCCAACCTTTTGAGGAAGCAAATTTATTGCGCCGAGTTAAACCTGACATCTTTCTTGGGCATATGAATGGCAATGCTACGGCAGCTAAACTTGGTGTGGCAACCACTGTTATTTATAATGTTGGTCTCCAATTTGTCGGCTATCAAGGAGCTTATCAATTGGCTCGCCGCTTACATCGCCAATTAACGAACCCTAATTTTAACCAAAATATTAGTAAGTGGGTCAACTTGCCCTATTCCCAAGGATGGTATGATCAAGATCCATTTACTTACATCAAGAAGGGGGAGGCCCAAGGCGAATGAGTAATTTTATTGAACGACCTCGTTTTACCTGTGCATTGGGCGGAGCGATGGCTACAGTGACTGCTTTGCCTAAGGGGGTGCCCATTTTACATGCCCCATCAGGGTGCGCGGGCAATCATGCATGGACACAAGCAGGGGGATGCGGTCTACAGGTAGGAGGCTATTGTGGTGGACTTAGTATACCAGGTTCTAATGTCCAAGAAAAAGAAGTTGTTTTTGGTGGTACGGAACGGTTAGAGGAACAAATCAATAATACGTTAAAGGTCATGGATGGGGATTTGTATGTTGTATTGACCAGTTGTGTTACTGATATCATCGGTGATGATGTTGCTTCCGTTGTTAGGCCGCTGAGAGACAAAGGTATCGATATTATCCATGCTGAGACAGGAGGCTTTAAAGGGAACTCCTATTTGGGATATGAATTAGTATTAGAAAGTTTATTAGGAACATATATTTCAAAAGGTAAGACTAAGAAAGGCAGTGTTAATGTATGGGGGATTGCACCTTACTTTGATGTATTTTGGCGGGGTAATCTAGAAGGAATAAGAAACTTATTGAGAAAATTAGATCTTGAAGTCAATACCTTCTTTACCATCGACGATAGTCTTGCAGGTATTCAACAGGCTGGTTCGGCTGAACTTAATATTGTAGTTTCGAGTGTAATAGGGGAAAAAACAGCTGAAATTAGTCGTGAAATACATGGTATCCCTTATCTAATGACTGACCTTCCTATTGGTCCTGCGGCTAGTGATGAATTTTTACGTACTGTTGGCAGCGCATTACATCTTGACCAGGAATTTGTAGAAAAGGTGATTGTTCAGGAAAATCTACGCTACTATCAGCTACTTGAACCCATGACAGATTGCTTTAATGACATGGATTTGCAGCGATATGCGGCTGTGATTGGCGATTCTAATTATGCAGTATCTATTGCACGTTTTCTCTCTGAGGATTTAGGTTGGCTACCTGAGGTTGTTGCGATTACCGATGTGCTAGATGAAGAGAAACAGTCATTCATCATGGCAAGATTGACCAGTCTCACATCCAGGGTAACTCCTAAGATCATTTTCGCTGATAATAGTACAGAAATAGCAGGGCAAGTAAAAGAGCACTGGGCAAATCAGCAAGGGAAAGGCGGCAAATATAACAATCCATTAACTCCGGCGTTTGTCGTTGGTAGTTCGTTAGATCGTCCTTTAGCTACAGATCTAGGCGCAGCACATTTGAGTGTAAGTTTTCCTGTAGCTAATCGGGCAGTGATTGATCGAGGTTATACAGGTTATCATGGAGGTTTACGCCTTATTGAAGACTTGATTAGCACTATGATTATTAATCGATAATCATTAATATATTAATTTAGAATTAGCATAGCTGATCAGGAATGAACTGAAGGCAAAGTTAGCTTTGAAAAGAGCAATCTTTGCCTTTTCATCATATAAGGAGGATTCTTATGGCGGAATTTCTTGTAAACGATCGAAATGCAGTGACAGAGTTGAGGCGAGGAGGGTCTAACATGGGGAAGATGAGCTCAATAAAACCGTTATCCTCTCAGGTATTTGAAATTATAGAATGCTTTTTATATACGGTACAGTACGGACAACTCATTTTAGCCATACAAGATGGAATTGTTGTCAAAATAGAAAAAATAGAAAAATTTATAATTTCGGCAAAAAGCCGAGATGCAAAATCTTCAAAAGTAGATAAGCCCTTAAAAAAGCATCCCTTGCAAACTAAAATATTGACTGAATTACAGAGTATCAGGTATGGACAGTTGGTCATTCGTCTTGATAACGGTCAAGTTGAGCAAATTGAAAAAACAGAAAAAAGACGGGTTAATGAACTAGAGGGATTGTATGGAGATGGAATATAATTCTTTTTTATAGAAAAAACAACAAGCATTTTATATTGCTTGTTGTTTTTTCTTATACGTCTTCGAGTACTTCGTCAGGACTTCATTGCTCTTAGCTTTTGCAAGGCTGCTCGAATAGCGATGATTTCTTTTATTCGTTTGGTTTCCCGTGGGTTAATCAGTCCAATTTTATTATACTCTGCTACATTACTGATTCGTTGATTGTCAAAATTCGGATAAACAGTACTGTTATTAGGATAGATCCATTATTAGTTTAGACTATACAGCGACTTCGCTAGGATCACTCACGAGTCTTCGCGCAAGCTTTACAGCATCAGCAGCATTTACAGCATAGCCGTCAGCTCCTATTTTATCTGCAAAGCTTTGGGAAATGGGTCCGCCACCAATGACTACCTTATATCGGTCTTTTATCTTTTCCTTCTTCAAAAGATGCACAACTTCATCCATTCCATCCATAGTCGTGGTCATCAGTGTTGCTAATGCGATAATATCTGCATTGACTTCTTTGGCCTTATCAATGAATTGCTGAGGTGGAATATCTCTGCCTAGGTCGAAAACCTCAAATCCTGAAGTCTCAAGCATTATTTTTACTAAATTCTTTCCAATATCGTGAGTATCACCTTCGACAACACCGATTACGACCTTATGTTTTACTCCATGTGTATTTGCTTTGATATGTGGTTTTAATACATCAAGACCTGCATACATTGCATCTGAGCAGAGGAGTAACTCAGGAATAAAGTACTCCTCTTCCTCAAATAATTTTCCGGCTTTTTCCATACCGTGGGAAAGGCCCTGATCAATTGCGTCATAGGCGTCGATTCCTTGTGCAACAATTTCATTTGAAAGTGTTATGACCTCATCATCATCCATTTCAACAACAGCATCAGATAGCTTTTGAAAAATTTCTTTATTATTTATTGACATTTAAAGACCCCCTTATTTATTTAACGTAATCAATTGCTAGAAAGGCATTGATTATTTCCAAGGAACAAAATCAATATTTTGCTCCTTGGAAATAATCCTGTCATTTTAATGGAATCAGAAAGTACTTTCCGATTCTAAGTAAGGGCAACTAAGATTTCTGACTGTATCTGAGGACTTGTCACAAGCCAAGCTTTTTCTTACGGAATCAGAAAGTATAACACTTTCTTGATTCCAAGTAAGAACGACTAAGGCTTCTGCCTGCGTCCGAAGACTTGGCACAAGCCAAGTCTTTTCTTATCATGTAGGGTTTCTCTAGTCTTATCACAAATTCCAAATAAATCTTCTTCGATTCGTTCAAAGGGCGCAATGTGGGCAAAATGTTCTTCGTCCCACGGACCGTTTACGATTTTTTGAATATAGGCATCATTGCCTTGTACAGTATCATAACGGAGTTTAAGCAATTCGGCGATTTGCTTGGATTGTTGCATCGTAGCCTCTTCCTCATTGCAACCAGTATGAATAAACAATATTTTTTTATAGCTGTCATACATTCGGTCAAGAATTCGTAAGGCTTTTTTCTCTCCATACTTTTCACAAACTCGTTGGTGCTCGGAAAGGATATTTCTTTCTGTGATCATCCATCCACAGGACAAATAAAAGGTTCCTTTTTCTTGCTTAACAAAATCTTCATATGTTGCCTTTGAACCAAGAAGGATGGGCAGACAATCGTGAACTCTAGGAATGATTAAAGGAGTACCAGATGCTTTTAGATTCTTGGTTGATCCGCCACAAAGACCAAAGGCAAAAATAATCTTTGAATGCTCTAAGGAACGGTCTAGAATATCCTGCAATTCCTTGTGTAATTTTTGTGGATAGAGGTGAAGTTTCATGGAAATAAACTCATATTCTACGGGGTTATCAGGTTTTATTGCGAGTAGTTCTTCTTTCATTACTTCACAAGCGATGATTTTGAGGGTCATGAGACCTTCACCTCCATGTTTTATGAAAAAAAAAAGGCTAAGTATCACCTCGCGGTGATGACTTAGTCTCCGTTTTCTTCGGTCAACCAAAGATCATTATATTTATTTAGTGCCTGAGTTTTACTTTATAATAATTCTAATATATAATTAAAATATTATATTTAGGTTGTGTTGTCAATGCTTTTTTGCATTAAAAGGAGTAATATATTTAAAAACTACAGGTTCTATTGCTAAAATGATAAAACTGCATATAATGGCAGTTAAAGATTATAAGATACTATTTCTATCAGTCTCAATTCTTTTAATTATTCCTTATTGACAGATGAGATTGCTGGTGATATTCTTAAGGAAATAAATAGTAAGAGCTGATTGGAAAACCAAAGGCCGAAGATGTCCCCATTATGAGAGGGGCATCTGAGGCCTTTTTTATTTGCAATCACTTAAAAATTAAGAAGGGGGATGACTCAATGGCAGGTACAACACAATCTACGCTTCCTTGGTATCAAAGAGAAGATACCTGGGCAATTATTATTGCTTTAGGACTTGTTTTGGCCATTACGGCTGCGTTTTTTGGTGGGGTGATAGGAGTATTCAAATCAATGGCAGTTAGTATTCCTGGGTGGTCTAATGATGTAAGTAAAGTTACTGCTGGGCTGAGTAAAAATATTACTGGAATCTTTTTATTATTTGGGTTTTTTCTTGTAGCTTTTTCGATTGGTGCTCGCACAATGGGTTATAATGTTAAAAAATTTATCGCAGGTTTCACAGTATTATTTATTGCGAGTGTGCTCATTTCTATCCTAGGTTCCAATACGTTTATTAAAGATTGGCAGCTAGAGACTCCGCTACTTGCCTTGCTATTCGGCCTTATTATCGGTAATACTGTGACACTGCCACAATGGTTCCAGGCTGGATTAAAAACGGAATACTACGTAAAAACTGGTATTGTTCTTATGGGAGCCACCTTACCCTTTACCATCATTATGCAAGCGGGTCCTTTAGCAATATTGCAAGCAACAATTGTTTCTGTTATCACTTTCGGAGTGATTTACTTTGCTGCAACCCGTTTATTTGGTCTGGATGAACGTTTTGCTGCCTGCTTAGGGGCGGGTGGATCAATTTGCGGAGTATCGGCTGCCATTGCCATTGGTGGTGCTTGCCGTGCGAAAAAAGAGCATGTTTCTGTGGCGATATCTATGGTCATTGTTTGGGCCGTAGTAATGATATTTGTACTTCCTCTGTGGGCAAAGCAACTAGGTATGGGGGCTGGACCTGCCGGGGCCTGGATTGGTACTTCGGAGTTTGCTGATGCAGCTGGCTTTGCGGCTGCTGAGGCAATGGGAGATGAAAGATCTGTTAAAACCTTTACGCTAATGAAAGTTGTTGGTCGAGACATGTTTGTCGGTGTATGGGCGTTGGTGGTTGCTTTTTTATCCGTAACAATTTGGGAAAACAAAAGTTCTGCTACAGCGGAGCGTATCGATAAAGGAGAAATATGGCGTCGTTTCCCTAAATTTATCATCGGTTTTTTTGCAGCCTCAATCTTTGTCACAATGCTTATTGCAATGATGGAACCGAAATCCGCGTCGGATTTTTCAAAAGATGCTATAGGCTCCATTAAAACATTACGTGGCTGGACATTTACTTGGACCTTTCTGAGTATTGGATTTACCACCCGTTTCCGTGAGTTAACTTCGTTTGGTTGGAAACCGTTAGTGGCATTTACCATTGGTGTGCTAATCAATGTGCCCCTTGGTTATTGGCTATCAAATGTAGTGTTTGTAGACTATTGGTTGAACATTAAATAAATTAAGTTTCATGGAACTAAGAATAATTAGCAAGGAATTGCCAGAGGAGGGAAAAATCACGGGTAAATCACATAAATCAATGGTAAATCATCTGACCCGAATTATTTTAAAACCCGTGGAGGAACCCTTGTTTAGTGGTCACTTTCTAAAGAACGATGTAGTTGATGCCCAGGCAGTAAGAAATTTTGGCTTACAATTGCAGCACAGAGCGGAACGGGTTGCTTTAATGATGGAATTGTTGGCGGCAAAAGAGTTTTCTTTTCATTTTCAACAGGGTTCTATTTTTGCTGATTCGTCGGTGATGGAAGGGCAAGAGGCAAAAGAATATTTACTGGGAAATGGATTTCTTGATCAAGAATTTCAAATATTTCTAGAGTATGGGCGTAAATGGGGAATTATGTAGCGTTGTATTTTAAAAATAGAGTTAAGATTGGATGTTAGTGAATGAGCCAATTATATCTAGGCTGGTTAGGAAAACTAAAGGCTAGATTTACCCTAGGGGGTAAGTCTGGCCTTTTTTCTTAAGTCTTTTTTTCTGCTACATGTTTTTAGATTACCGCAAGGGAGAGTAAGTAAAGAACCTTATAATAAAGATAGATCGAAAGGCGTTTCCTGATAAACATAGTAGTTGAGCCAGTTAGAAAAGAGCAGGTTGGCAGCACTTCGCCAGAGGACTACTGGTGTTTGTGTGGGGTCATCATTAGGGTAATAATTTTGTGGGATTTGAACTGATAACCCTTGAGCAAAATCCCGATCATATTCAGCCTTGAGAGAAAGAGGATCGTATTCTGAATGGCCTGCGATGAAGAATTGTCTACCTGTTAGATCAGCGGCAGCATACACTCCGGAAATATCAGACTCTGACAAGATGCGCAGCTTAGGATTTTTTAGGATATCTTCCCGTTTAAATTCAGTATGTCTGGAATGGGGAACATGAAAGATATCATCAAAACCACGGAATAGTTTGACTTGTTCCGTATCATTCTTTTTGTGGGGGAAAACTCCAAATATTTTTTGTGGAAGATCATATTTTGGAATACCATAGTGGTAGTATAGTCCGGCTTGGGATGCCCAGCAAATATGGAGAGTAGAATATACATGGGTTTTACTCCATTCCATAATTTCGCAAAGTTCATCCCAGTAGGCTACCTGTTCAAAGGGAATTTGTTCGACAGGTGCACCCGTAATAATCATGCCATCATAGTTGCGAGATTTTATATCCTCGAATGTTTCATAAAATTTAATCAGATGTTCTTGTGATGTATTGGTAGGACAATAAGTAGCAGTATACATGAAGTCAACTTCCACTTGCAGAGGAGAATTACCTAGCAGGCGGAGTAATTGAGTCTCAGTAGTAATCTTGATAGGCATGAGATTTAAAATTAATATTTTAAGAGGACGTATATCTTGGGTATAGGCTCGGTTCTCATGAATTACGAAAATGTTTTCACTTTCCAGGATGTTGGTAGCAGGTAAATTGTTAGGAATTTTTATAGGCATAGTGCATTCCTCCATTTTTTTGATATTATAAAAACTCGCTAGAAGGCTGTTATGCTCTTCTAATCAAGTAGGGTAACAAAAAGAGCCCCTTTCCGAGGAAAGGGGCTCTTTAAACCGCACATTCCTCTCATCTTTCAGGATTGCTCCTGCTGGAATTAGCACCGTTGCATTGCTGCCGGCTGCCGGGTGTCATAGGGCCAGTCCCTCGACCTCTCTAGATAAGAGTTTAATATTAATTTATGAATAATATTAACATAGGTAAATAAGTAAGTCAAAGTAAAATTTAATAAAAGGTTTTACAAAATGTCATACTATATTGACAAAGTGACCAAGCTGAATATAATAAAAGTTAAAGATTGTCAATTTCAAGGATGAATGACTATGAAAAAAGGTCAAGCTCTTTCTGAAATGAAAGTGGTTTGATCTCTTTTATTTAATTGGTGAGACATTGGTTGTATAACAAACAAGGAGACTCATGTTATATGTTGAAAACACATAATAAGAATGCGCAAGTTTCTTCCCTCATTCACTGCAAGTCATATGTACATTTTTGGTTTTCTAGGGTTCTGACAACTCTGGCGTATCAAATGCTAGCTGTTGCCGTGGGGTGGCAAGTCTACGAGTTGACTGATAGTCCCTTCTATTTAGGGTTGGTTGGTCTTGCTCAGTTTTTGCCAATGTTTTTACTAACTCTTGTTGTTGGGCATGTGGCGGACCGTTTTAATCGTCAGAAAGTTATTTGTATTTGTCAAATAACGGAAGGCGTGGGGGTAGGTTTGTTGGCAATCGGAAGTTATACTGGTTGGCTTAGCAAAGAAAGTATCATTACCATTGTATTTCTGATCGGCGCAGCCAGGGCTTTTGAGGGACCGACGATGCAAGCTTTTATGCCTGGATTGGTATCGGCTAAGATTTTTCCGCAAGCTTTGGCGACTGTTAGTTCGGCAAATCAGACAGCCAATATCATAGGGCCGGCAATTGGGGGATTACTTTATGCTGCAGGTCCTGGCTATGTTTATTGTACAATTAGTGTACTTTTTCTAGGTGCCAGTCTTCTTATTTCTAGAATTAAAATTCAACGTGAAATACGGAAAGTCCATGCTGTTAATCTACGAGAATTATTTGCTGGGATCACTTTTATTCGTCGAAAACCCACAATACTTGGTGCCATATCCCTGGATCTTTTTGCTGTACTGTTAGGAGGAGCAACTGCTCTATTGCCGATTTATGCTAAAGATGTGCTTTTTATTGGGCCAGAGGGAGTGGGGATTTTACGCTCAGCACCAGCCGTAGGTGCCTTATTGATGTCAGGTCTTTTAGCCCATTATCCTCTTAAACGTAAAGTCGGTCGAACGATGTTTAGCGCTGTATTTGTTTTTGGACTGGCTACCATTGTATTTGCCTTATCAACGTCCTTTGCTTTATCTCTCGCTTCATTAGTTGTCCTTGGTGCTGCAGATGTCATCAGCGTTGTCATTCGTTCCTCCTTAGTGCAATTGCAGACGCCAGATGAAATGCGGGGAAGAGTGAGTGCAGTCAACTCAATGTTTATTGGAACTTCTAATCAATTAGGAGAATTTGAGTCTGGTGTAACGGCAGCTTTTTTCGGTACAGTGCCTGCACTGCTGATTGGTGGTATTGGCACAGTATTGGTTGTTATTCTATGGATAAAACTATTTCCCGAACTCGCTCAAGCTGATCGAATCGCATCTTGACAAAGTGCTATAAACAAGTATATTATATAAACAAATTAGAACGTAAAGCTGATCAGTAGTAATGACTGAAGGCAAAGAAAGGTTCCTTGTGAAGGAATCAATCTTTGCCTTTTTATTTTAAGTATGTATTACTAAAGTTAATAATAAGAGAAAAGGAAGTGTATAGTATGTCTAAAGTTGCTGTTGCGAGTACTGATGGAATAGCCATTAATGAGCATTTTGGTAGAGCGGAAGAATTCTGGATTTATGAAAGCAATGAAGGGGGAGCTTACCAATTTATTGAACGTAGAAAAAAAACGCTTGAAGAATCTGAAGGCGATCATGCTACTACAGTTCAATTACTTGCTGATGTTGAAGTTGTACTAGTTAACAAAATTGGCCCGGGAGCGGAGAAAGAATTGCGACGTGAGGGGATAATTGCCTTAAGTGTATCTGGTACCATTGATAAAGCCCTTAGCGCTTATGCAAAAAGAGGAAAGTTTATCAAGAATAATGCACTACTAGGGACAATAAAAGGATGCCAGGCATCTGGTGGCTTAGGGTGTTCGAATAGATGTAAATGAGTAAGAGTAGGTCAAATTTCCTTAAATGTAACTTGAGTTTATAAGCTGATAGAAGAATTAATTTTTAGTAGTATTAGGTGTCAAATTATTGCTTCTTAGTAAAGACAAAGGAAGGAAACAGATGATTGATTATAAGCCGATAGGTATCATTCACTCGCCCTTTAAAGAGGCAAAGGGGACACCAATTCAAGCTGTTGCAGCCCAGGAGATTGTTGGTAGTATTGAATTAGATCCAGAATACGTTGCAGGCTTAAAAGATATTGAGGGGTTTTCTCATCTTATGTTGCTGTACCACTTTCATTTGATTAGGGAGTCTTCTTTGCTAGTAAAACCTTTTCTGGATAATGAGCTGCACGGAATTTTTGCTACCCGATCACCAAGTCGACCTAACTCAATTGGCATATCAGTTGTACGTCTGATTAAGGTCGAAGGCAATACACTGTATATTAAGGATGTAGATACTATCGATGGGACTCCTTTATTAGATATAAAACCTTATGTACCAAAATTTGATGTCAGAGAAACTGAAAAGACTGGGTGGTTCGAAAAAAGTATACATAAACTTTCACATACAAAAGATGATGGTAGATTCATAAAATGAGTTATCAATGGCCATTATGTCTAGAAAAAACGAATAGATTCTAGAGTAGAACCTTGCCGACTGGTCGAAGAACTAGAGGCTATAGTCCATTTTATAATGGAATATAGCCTCTTTATTTTTATAATTGGCTATTTGCCGAATAGAAAGGTTAAGGAAGGTGGACTGAATGATTACAATTGAGGATTTAAATAAAGATTATATTACGCCTCATGCTAGGATAAATGCCTTGCGTAATATAAATTTGCAAGTTGAAAAAGGCGATATTTTTGGCATTATCGGTTTTAGTGGAGCTGGTAAATCAACTTTAATTAGATGTTTAAATCGCCTTGAAGAACCTGATTCAGGTAAGGTTATCATAGCAGGGCAAGACATTACAGCTATGAACAAACAGCATTTAAAGTTGGCTAGAAGAAAAATAGGTATGATTTTTCAGCAATTTAATTTACTTGATGCAAAAAATGTTTTTGAAAATGTTGCCTTTCCTTTGAAGGTTTCCGGATATCCTAAGAAGCAAATCAGGCATCGGGTGGAAGAAATTCTTGAGTTAGTTGGTTTGGCAGATAAAGCCAAAGCATACCCCTTGCAATTAAGTGGAGGACAAAAGCAAAGAGTTGGTATTGCTAGGGCTCTTTCCAATAAGCCAGATGTGCTACTTAGTGATGAAGCGACGTCTGCTCTTGATCCCCAAACAACCTATTCCATATTGGAACTTCTAAAAGATATCAATAAGAAATTGGGTTTAACAATTGTCCTAATTACCCACGAACTTGATGTATTGAAACATATTTGCAACAATATGGCTGTTATCGAGCAGGGAAGAATTGTTGAAAATGGCCCAGTTGAAAAATTCTTCTTAAATCCTGAGAGTGATACGGCGAAACGATTTATTAGCATTTTGCAGGGGTTTGAAGCAAAGCGTGTATATAAGGAAGGTGGTGGGATTTGAACGACGATGTATTAGAGCTACTACTCACTGGTCTTGGTGAAACAGTTTACATGGTAACCCTTTCTACTCTCATTGCCTTCGCGATTGGATTGCCACTTGGAATTATATTAGTAGCTACAGAAAAAGGCAATGTGTTGGAAGCCCCCAAAATCAATAAAGCTTTGGGGACAATTATCAATATAGTACGTTCATTTCCAACCATTATTCTTATTGTTGTTTTACTTCCTTTAGCTAGGTTTATTGTGGGAACGACCCTGGGGGCTACGGCAGCAGTTGTACCCTTAGCCATTGGAGCCGCACCATTCATTGCTAGAATTATTGAGAACTGCCTTAAGGAGGTTAGTTTTGGTAAAATCGAAGCGGCGACGGCCATTGGCGCTAACCCTTTAACGATCATTACAAAAGTACTTATTCCTGAAGCTCTGCCTTCTCTCATCCGCGGGTTGACCATTGCAGTGGTAGGAATTATAGGTATGACGGCAGTTGCTGGGGCAATTGGGGCAGGAGGTTTGGGGAGCCTTGCCATACGGTTTGGATATATGAGATATCGAGATGATATTATGATTGCTACTGTCATAACCTTGATTATTCTAGTGCAAGGTGTGCAGTTTGGTGGTGATTTTTTAGCTAACTATATTAATGGGAAAAGGTATAAATTTGATTAAAAATATAGGAAAAAGGGTGATTTGTATGTTGAAAAAAAGTATTCTCTTTAAAATTATCATTGGAGTTATCAGTATTATCATGGTTGCCGGTTTATTTACTGGATGCTCATCTAAAAAGGAAAGCGCCCCAGCAAGTACTAGTAAATCAGAAGTAACTGTAAAAGTGGGAGCAGCAGTAGTGCCACATGCGGAAATTTTAAATTTTATAAAACCTAAATTGAAGCAGGAAGGGATCAATCTTGAAGTGGTTGTGCTGGATGATGAGGCGCAATTAAATCCTGCATTGCAAACAAAAGCAATTGATGCTAATTATTTTCAACACGTTCCTTACTATGAATCTGTAGCAAAAGAAAAGGGGTATAATTTTGTTGTAGCTGCGAAAGTGCATGTAGAACCCATTGGCTTATATTCACAAAAAATAAAAAGCAAAGATGAGCTGAAAGAAGGTGCTACCATCGCTATTCCTAACAATCCCTCCAATGAGTATCGATCTCTAGTCTTATTACAATCCCAGGGTTTGATTAAATTAAAAGAAGGGATTGCTAATTTTGCGGCGACTCCTAGAGACATTGTAGAAAATCCGAAAAAACTGAAATTTGTTGAAGTTGACTCCGCACAACTAACCCGTTCACTACCTGATGTTGATGGTGCAATTATCAATACTAATTTCATTCTTGAAGCAAAAATAGATCCTAAAACGGCACTCTTTAGAGAAGATGCGAATTCACCTTATGCAAATGATTTATTTGTAAGAAAAGGTGAGGAAAGTAGGCCAGAAATTAAGAAAATAGGAGAAATACTAACTTCTCCTGATGTGAAGAAATTCATCCAGGATAAGTATGGAGTGGCTGTAGTTCCTGCATTTTAATTATAAAAGTAAAGGCTGGGCAGGTTTTAATTCTGACCAGCCTTTTAAAAAATCATAAAATTAATGTGTTAAGCGAGGGAGGTAAGGATGAGTAAAATTAATCTTAATGCTTCAGAGGTCCAAACTCGAGAATCACGTCTGGGGTCGATTACAGGGTTTGCAGGCACTGCTGGAGAGTTAGTTGGATGCGCTCGAGCTGGTACGCTAAAAGAGAGTGAAAGAAGTTTTAGCCAATGTATGGGGTGCAGTTCTGGCAATGCTTTTTGTCAGCTGTCTATGATACAAGATGCCATTGTTGTCAATCATGCTCCAGTGGGGTGTGCAGGAGATTTTTTTACGTTTAATTTTGTATACCGAGTAGGTCAAATGGAAAGAAACTTGCCTCCAGTGATTGGGCGCTATTTTAATACGAATATTGAGGAACAGGATACTATTTTTGGGGCGACACAAAAACTTGCAAATACCATTCGTACCGCTTATGAAAGAATACATCCTAATGCAATTTTTATTACAACATCTTGTGCTTCAGGAATTATCGGTGATGATGTGGAGGGCGTTGCCAATGATTTAACGGAAGAACTTGGCATTCCTATTATCTCGTGTTTCTGTGAAGGGTTTAAATCGAAAATTTGGACGACCGGTTTTGATGCGGCCTATCATTCCATCATTAGAAAACTCGTAAAACCCCCAGAAAAAAAGTCGAATAAGGTGAATATCGTTAATTTTTGGGGTAGCCACATTTTTGATGAAATATTGAATCCGTTAGGATATGAAGCCGATTATATCATTCCATTTTCGACTACAGCACAGTTGAAATATATTTCGGAAGCGGTAGCAACCATTCAAATTTGTCCAACTCTTGGCACTTATATCGGTGCTGCTCTAGAACAGGTTTATGGCGTGCCAGAAATCAAATCTCCACCAGCCTATGGTATAGCAGGAACCGATCAATGGATGAGGGAGCTAGGGCGAGTTTTGGATCGGCAAGAGCAGATTGAGGCTTTGATTGTCAAAGAACATGAACGGATATTACCCAAATTACAAGAATATCGGGAGCAAATTCAAGGGAAAAAAGCCTATTTAACAGCGGGAGCTGCACATGGTCACGCTTTAATTGCTCTACTGCGGGAATTAGGGCTAGAAGTGCAAGGTGCTGCAATTTTTCATCATGATCCAATTTATGATAATGGTACGACCACTTCTGATGCCTTAGCTCATGCGGTAAACACCTATGGTGATATTCCTAATTATAATGTTTGTAATAAACAAGCCTATGAATTAGTTAATGTATTAAACAAAATAAAGCCAGATATTATGATTGCAAGACACGGTGGTATGACTCTTTGGGGTGCAAAACTAGGAATTCCTACTCTATTAGTTGGGGATGAGCAGTTAAGCTTTGGTTATCAGGGCATTCTAAATTACGGGGAAAGGATTCTGGAGACTCTTGATAACAAAGAATTTGTAATTAATTTGGCAAAACACAGTACAATGCCTTATACCAAATGGTGGCTAGATCAAGATCCATTTTCTTTTCTAAGGAGTGACCTAAATGTCAAAACTTATTGAACAGCCTCGCTATTCTTGCGCTTTAGGCGCACAACAGTCGATAATTGCCATAAAGAGAGCCGTTCCTATTTTGCATTCAGGACCAGGTTGCGGTGACAAAATCAATAGGCTTCTAGGACAAGGTGAAGGTTATGCAGGTGGCAACACGGTACCTTGTACCAACGCAAGTGAATCAGAGATTGTGTTTGGTGGAGAATCAAAATTAGGAACTGTTATTGAGGGAGCCTTTCAAGTAATCGACGCAGATCTTTATGTCGTACTGACTGGGTGTACCTCTGATATTATTGGCGATGATGTCGCACAAGTGACGAGCCGCTATCAAGAACAAGATAAGCCTATTGTCTATGTTGAAACAGGTGGTTTTAAAAGTAATAATTATGTAAGTCATGAAACGGTAGTCAAAGGAATTATTGATCAATATGTAGATAAATTTAAAGTAGGAAGCCATAAAATTAAGAGGTTAGTCAATGTATTTGCTACCATCCCTTATCAAGATGCTTTTTGGAATGGAAATTTAGAAGAAATTAAACGGATATTGGAAGGAATCGGCCTTACCGTCAATATTCTATTTGGGGCAGAGTCTCAAGGAATTGAAGAGTGGAAAACAATCCCTCAAGCCGAGTTCAACATTGTTGTTAGTGCCTGGGCGGGCCTTGAGATTGCTGAGCATTTAAAAAATAAATATGATACTCCTTATACTCATTTTTCGTATTTACCAATTGGTGGTCTAGAAACAACAAAGTTTCTTAGGCAAGTGGTGGCCTTCGGTGCTCTTGACGTAGATTATGCAGAAGCCTTCATTAAAAAAGAAGAAGAAAAGTTTTATATGCATATTGAAAGAATGGCTGATTTTATGTTGGAATTTAGATATGGTCTTCCACGTCGTTTTTATACTATTTTAGATGCTTCTTACGCCATTGGTTTCTCCAAATATTTACTGAACGAACTTGGTATTCTGCCAACGAAACAGTTTATTATTGATGATACACCGGAAGTATTTCAAGGGGCTATTCACGAACAGTTCGAGAAAATTTCCGAATTCCGTTCCGCTAAGGTTAGTTTTTCTATTGATGCTGGTGCCATTCAAGAAGAAATTAGAAAAGATGAGCATAAAAGCAGAGGGCTGATCCTAGGGAGTGCCTGGGAACGAGATCTAGCTACGGAAATTGGGGCTGATCTTTTAATTGTCAGTGTTCCTGTTGCTTATAGGCTTATTTTGAATTGCGGATATGCTGGTTATAATGGTGGCCTTAGGGTTATAGAGGATATTTACGGTAAAGTACTCGATACCTACCGATAATAAAATAAATCCAATGTAATTAAAAGCGGTTGGCTAGTAGATAAACTAGAGACCAGTCTTACACCTCTCATTAGAGGATTAAGGCTTGGTCTCTTTTTATACGGAATCAGAAAGTATATAAAGACTTATAAGGAGTGACTAGTATGAAGATTAATTTTAATACTCCAGTGGTTGAAAGTCGTGAACAACGTCTTGGCACCATTATTTCCTGGGATGGAAAGGCGTCGGATCTTTCTAAGGAATCAGCTTATGCACGTGGTAGTTGTGAAACGACTTGTGGAGAAAAGTCGCGTAAACTTTGCGAGATTGAGGGGCCATTCACGCAAGGATCTGTTTGCAGTGAGCAAATGGTAGAATGCCAAGCTGGTCATATTCGCAACGCAGTACTGATTCAGCATTCACCGATTGGCTGCGGTGCAGGCCAAGTCATCTATAATTCCATCTATCGCAATGGTTTGGCGGGGCGCAATTTACCAGTAGAAAACCAGCATGTGATTTGCACGAATCTACAAGAAGAAGATATGGTCTATGGGGGCGTTGCCAAATTAGAACAGTCCATTCGAGATGCATGGGAACGTTATCATCCGAAAGCTATTTTTATTGCCACCTCTTGCGCTACTGGAATTATTGGTGATGATGTGGATGGTACAGCAAGTCAGATGGAAACTGAGCTTAAGATACCTGTCATTCCTCTCCATTGCGAAGGCTTTAAGTCCAAACACTGGAGTACTGGCTTCGATGCAACCCAGCACGGTATCATAAGGCAAGTCGTACGTAAAAATCCTAAAAAGCAAGAAGATCTGGTCAATGTGATTAACTTATGGGGTTCTGATATTTTCACTCCGATGCTTGCTGAACTAGGACTTAGAGTTAACTATGTAGTTGATCTGGCAACCGTAGAAGATCTAGAACAACTTTCTGAAGCGGCAGCTACTGTTGGGTTTTGCTATACCCTTTCTTCCTATATGGCGGCAGGCTTAGAACAAGAATTTGGTGTTCCAGAAATTAAGGCACCTCTGCCTTATGGTTTTGCAGGGACAGATGCTTGGTTTCGAGAATTGGCACGAGTTACCCACAGGGAGGAAAAGGCAGAAGCTTATATTGCCAAAGAGCATGCAAGGATTGCCCCCCGTCTAGCAGAATTGCGTACCCTTCTTAAGGGAAAAAAGGGCTATGTTGCAACGGGTTCTGCTTATGCCCATGGATTGATTGCTGTACTTCGAGAATTAGGAGTCGAAGTGAATGGCTCACTTGTATTCCATCACGATCCAATTTATGACAGTCAAGATCCTAGGCAAGACTCCCTTGCTCATGTAGTTGATAACTATGGGGATGTTTCACATTTTACTGTGAGCAATCGTCAGCAACACCAATTTTATAGTTTACTCAAAAGAGTGAATCCCGATTTTATTCTAATTCGCCACAATGGTCTTGCGCCCCTAGCTTCTCGTATGGGAATTCCGGCTGCGCCCCTTGGCGATGAGCATCATTCCTTGGGATATCAGGGAATCATTAATCTAGGCGAATCGATACTTGATATTTTGGCACATAAGAAATTTCATCAAGATTTAGCATCACACACTAAGCTGCCTTATAAACAATGGTGGCTGGATCAGGAAGATCCATTTATTTTGGCAAAGGAAGGAAGTCCATTGTATACGGAGGGGAAAAAACATGCCTGAAATTGAAGTTGCAAAAAATACCAATTCTATTCAGCAAATACGTTATGTTTGCTCCATTGCGGCTATGCATAGCGCCTCGGCTATCCCCCGTGTTATTCCTATTGTCCATTGCGGTCCTGGTTGTGCAGACAAACAGTTTATGAATGTTGCTTTTTATAATGGCTTTCAGGGAGGAGGATATGGTGGTGGTGCAGTGGTGCCGAGTACGAACTCTAGAGAATTAGATGTGGTATTCGGAGGTGAAGGGCGATTGCGAGAATTAATCAAGGCTTCTATTAAGATTCTAGATACAGATTTATTTGTTGTTTTGACAGGCTGCATTTCAGATTTGGTAGGGGATGATGTAGGAACTGTGGTTAAAGAATTTCAAGAGCAAGGTGTCCCTATTGTTTATGCTGAAACAGGTGGTTTTAAAGGTAATAATTTTACCGGTCACGAACTGGTGACGCGCGCTATTATTGATCAATATGTAGGAGAGTATGATGGGCCACGGCAGCAGGGGACTGTCAACCTTTGGTCCCTATTACCATACCATAATACCTTTTGGCGTGGTGATCTCACGGAAATCAAGCGTATATTAGAAGGGATTGGTCTTACGGTAAACATATTGTTTGGCTATGAATCGAAAGGCGTATCTGAATGGGAAAAAATCCCTAAGGCTCAATTTAATTTAGTTCTTTCTCCTTGGTTAGGTCTTCAAACAGCTGAGCATTTAGAAAGTAAATATGGGCAACCGTACCTGCATGTACCTGTAATTCCTATTGGAGCGCAAGAAACCAGTAGCTTTTTGCGTAAAGTAGCAGCTTTTGCAGGGCTGGATCATGCTCCAGTTGAAGATTTTATTCGGCAAGAGGAGGAGACTTATTATCATTATCTAGAAAGCTTCTCCGATTTCTATGCGGAATATTGGTGGGGATTGCCGGCAAAATTTGCCGTTGTTGGTGATAGTGCCTACAATCTTGCGTTAACTAAATTTTTAGTGAATCAGTTGGGTATTATTCCAGGAAAACAAATTATCACGGAGAATCCACCAGAAGAATATCGGGAAAACATTCGAGAAGAGTATCGAAAGATCGCTGAGGATGTAGCCACAGATGTTGAATTTGAAGAAGATAGTTACATTATCCATCAAAAAATTAGGCAAACAAACTTCGGTCACAAGGCTCCTATCATATTTGGCACTACTTGGGAGCGAGATCTTGCCAAAGAGTTAAAGGGAGCAATTGTGGAAGTCGGATTTCCAGCATCCTATGAATTGGTTCTTTCTAGGTCCTATGTGGGATATCGGGGTGCCCTTACTTTACTCGAAAAAATATATACAACTACAGTAAGTGCTAGTGCTTAGTAAAAAAACAAATAGAAAGGAGAAATTAAAATGAGTGAAAAAGAAAGAAAACATGGATTTGACACAGTGGCTTTGCATGCAGGACAAATACCAGATAGGGAAACTGGGGCTAGAGCAGTACCTATTTATCAGAGTACATCCTTTGTATTAGGGGATACAGAACGAGCTGCCAGAATCTTTGCTCTTGAAGAATTTGGCAATGCATATACCAGAATGATGAATCCTACACAGACAGCTTTTGAAGAACGGGTCGCTGCATTAGAAGGTGGCGTAGGTGCTTTGGCAGTTGCATCGGGCCAGGCGGCCATTACTTATTCAATACTGAATATTGCCCAGTCTGGAGATGAAATTGTCTCATCATCAGCAATTTATGGTGGCACTTATAATTTATTCCATCACACTTTACCTAAACTTGGCATAGAGGTTCATTTTGTAAACCCAGACGATCCTGAGAATTTTCGTAAGGCGATTACTTCTAAAACAAAAGCTCTTTATGCAGAAGTTATTGGCAATCCAAGGATTGATATTTTAGATATAGAGAATGTAGCTAAAGTGGCCCATGAAAATGACATTCCTTTAATTGTTGATAGTACTTTCGCGACACCCTATTTAAATAGGCCCATTGAGTGGGGGGCGGATATTGTTGTCCACTCTGCTACCAAATTTATTGGTGGTCACGGAACTTCTATTGGCGGCATCATTGTTGATTCAGGTAATTTTAATTGGGATAATGGTAAATTTCCTGGATTGGTGGAAGCTGATCCTAGTTACCATGGCTTATCTTTTACCGAAAAATTTGGAAATGCTGCTTATATTTTTAGAGCACGTGTCACATTATTACGTGATATAGGAGCGGTTATCACACCATTTAATTCATTCTTATTTTTGCAGGGATTAGAAACACTTTCGGTGCGGTTAGATCGACATGTTAGAAATACACAAAAAGTCGCAGAATTTTTAGAGCAACATAAATTTGTCAGCTGGGTAAATTATCCTGGACTCAAGAGTAGTAAGTATTATGAATTAGGGCAGAAATATTTCCCCAAAGGGGCGGGAGCAATTCTTACCTTTGGCATTCATGGTGGGCTAAAAGCTGGGACGAAATTTATCAATAATTTAGGCTTGTTTTCTCATTTGGCAAATGTTGGCGATGCCAAGTCCCTTGTGATCCATCCAGCAAGTACGACTCATCAACAATTATCACCTGCGCAGCAATTGTCTTGTGGTATTACTGAAGACCTTGTACGTTTATCAATTGGGTTAGAAGATATTGATGATTTACTTTATTATCTTGAAGAAGCATTGGAAGCAAGCCAAAAGTAAAAAAATATAAGAAAAGACTTGGCTTGTGCCAAGTCCTCGGACGCAGGCAGAAGCCTTAGTCGTTCTTACTTGGAATCAAGAAAGTGCTATACTTTCTGATTCCGTAAAAAATAGAGGCTTCGAATAATAAAAAAAAATTCGAAGCCTCTTAATTTCATAATAATATATTGACAGTATATAAAGAAAAATGTTATTCTTATTGCAATAAAATTTAAGATGTTTGAAGAAATTTGTTGTAAAAGCTGATCATATAATTGAAGGCTGGAAAACATCCAATGGGATGTTTCCGGCCTTTTTTATATTCCAAAATCCTCGAAGAGAGGGTAAAACAACAAATAAATGAAAAATCATATTTAAAAGGAGAATGAACATTATGAAAACATTAATAAAAAAAAGAGGTCTACTTCAGTTGTTTTTAGCGTTTCTATTACTTACAGGGGTAGCAATTATTGCAGGTTGTGGCTCAAATAGTAACGATAAGCAAACAGTAACATCAAATGAGAACGTTAAGACTTATTATGTAGCAACTAGAGGAACTTTTAAACCATTTACTTATATGGATGATAAAGGTGAATTAACTGGCTATGATATTGAAATTTTAAAAGAAGTCCAAAAAAGAAATAAAGATATAAAGTTTGAATTTAAAACCATGAGTATTGAAAGTGCTTTTGTCAGTCTGACATCAAACCAAGTTGATATTATTGCCAACCAAATGGGACGTAATGATGAACGTGCTGCTAAATATACCTTTACACAAGAAGTGAACAATTATACTAGCACGAAAATTACAGTCAAAGGTGATCGAAATGATATTAATACTCTTGATGATTTGAAAGGTAAAACAATGATTCTAACGCCTACGAGTGAAGTTGCTAGAGTAATTAAGAAGTTTAATGAAACGGCTGAGCCTAAAATTAATTTAATCTATACTGATAAAGGTTCCGCTGAATCTTTTAACTTAGTTGCTACCAACCGTGCGGATGCGGGTGCCGACTATGAAGTAGCAGTACGAGAAGCAAAGAAAACCTTAGGTCTTGATCTTAAAAGTGTTGGCAGTGTTATTTCCAGTGTCCCTACTTATTTCATTTTAAGAAAAGATGCTGATTCACAAAAATTAGCAGATAGAATTGATGCTACGGTGAAAGAAATGAAAGCTGATGGCACACTGAAGAAAATATCGGATCAATTTTTAGGTGCAGACTATACCGTTGTTCCTAAATAAATCGAAAGGGGTTTTACCTTGGGAGGTTATTTTGACGTAGGTTATCTCATTAAGTCTTTTCCGATTATATTGTCCTATGTACATACGACAATATTGATTACCTTTGTTGCAACAATGATAGGCATTATTTTAGGAAGTGTTGTTGCATTGATTCGTATTAATAAAATAGTAGTCTTGGATAAAATCGCTGCAGTTTATATTTCTTTTATCCGAGGAACGCCCTTTTTAGTACAATTATTCTTAGTTTACTTTGGACTACCAGAACTTTTGCAAAAACTTGGTTATCAAGGAATTCGTGAGATTCCAGCATTGTTTTATGTATTTATTGTTTTTTCACTACATGTTGGAGCCTATATTGGAGAAATCATTCGCAGCGGGATTCTAGCTGTTGATAAAGGACAGTTAGAGGCGGCTTATGCCATTGGTATGGGAACCATTCAAGCTTATACAAGGATTATACTGCCACAAGCTTTTAGTATGGCCATTCCTGCAATTTGTAATACGGTTATTTCAACATTAAAAGGAACATCTTTGGTATTTAATGTGGGAGTGATTGATATGATGCGTAAAGCTGATTTGATGGGAGCCAACAGTCATCGGAGTTTAGAACTGTATATTGATGTTGCCATCATTTATGTTATTTTAGTATTCCTACTCAGTGCATTATCAACATTTTTAGAGAAAAAAATGAGTAATGTATCAATTGGTATGGGAGGAGATTCATTATGAAAAACTTGACTGAAAGAATACCTGCAATCGTAGAAGAAATATATAATGAATTAGTTTTCCTTCGTCATACAATACATGAAAATCCTGAACTGAGTAATGAGGAATACAAAACAGCAGAATTAGTGGAAAAAATGCTTTCCACATGGGAAATACAGTATGTAAGATTGCCAAATAGTACGGCCATCATCGCTGAAATTAAAGGGAATATTGAAGGTAATCATGCCATTGGTATAAGAGCAGATATGGATGCCTTGCCAATTGATGAGAATACGGATCTGGATTATGCATCAAAAACTCAGGGTGTCATGCATGCATGCGGACATGATATTCACACGGTAAATCTTTTGGGTACAGGGTATGTATTGTCCCAGTTAAAGGATCATTTCTCGGGTACTGTTAAATTAGTATTTCAACCTGCTGAAGAAATCGGTGGTGGTGCTCAGGAAATACTAGATTTTGGTGTTTTGGAAAATCCGAAAGTAACAGCCTTTTTAGCAGCTCATGTGTCTGAGGATGTTAAAGTCGGACAAATTCAAGTGAAAGCGGAAGAAGTGATGTTGGCTGCCAGTCAATTTACCATTACGCTAACCGGTCGTGGTGGTCATGCTTCTGCACCCCATCAAACAGACGATATTATTTTGGCAGCCGCAAAATTAATTATGGAGCTGCAATCCATTCCAAGTAGAAAAATAAATCATATTGAACCAGCAGTGATTACTGTTGGTAGTATTCATGGTGGTACACGTGGCAATATCATACCAAAAGAAGTAGTTTTAATAGGGACAATTAGAACTCAAAATAATAAATTACATCCAGAAATTCATGAACATATAAATAATATTCTCACGGCACAAGAATGTATTACCGGCGTGAAGGGAATCGCATCATTTAGAATAGGATCAGGAGCTGTTTATAATGATCCAGAATTGACAAAAGAGTTTGTTGCTGCAACCGCAAATTTAATCGGCCTAGATAATGTTTTAATTGCTAAATTTCCTAATAATGGTTCAGAAAACTTTTATCGTTTTTCTAAAGAAGTACCATCCGTGTTTTTTCGTATTGGTGTTAGTGATAATCCACTAGAAAGTGTAGAACCAGCCCATAGCCCAAAATTCAAAGCTGCTGATGAAGTATTGAAAAATGGAGTAAGGGTTATGGCGGCTGCGGCTATTGCATTTTTGCAAAAAGGCAGGGCGTCTGTATGAACGATATATTAGAGTTTTCTTTTATGTTTGATACTTTTCTTGAAATGCTAAAATTTGTACCGATTACTTTGTTTTTGGCAGTCATTAGCATGCTTTTGGCAAGCTTAATTGGTCTGGCCAGCGCAGTCGTACAATTTAGAAATATACCGATTTTGAAACAAATTTCTAATGTCTATTTGCTGATTGGCAGAGCAATACCCACAATGGTGATGCTGTATCTAGTGTATTTTGGTTTACCCCTACTACTGATGGCATTTACTGAGAAAACAGGTATCGATACTGGCTATCAACATATACCGCCAATGGTATTTGCAATTATTGGGCTTACTGTACACACGGGAGCGTATTTATCAGAAATCTTTAGATCCGCATTACTCTCTGTCGATAAAGGGCAAATGGAAGCAGCGTTATCAATTGGAATGACTTGGTTTCAAGGGTTTTATCGAATCCTATTTAGACAGGCGGCAGTATTTGCTATGCCGCTCCTCGCAAATCAATTTCTGGGCTTGATTAAAAGCACATCCGTTGTCTTTACCATAACAGTAGTCGAACTTTTAGGTGGAGCGAAAATTGCTTGTGCCGAAAATTATCGCTATTTAGAAACTTACTTAGTTGTGGCTATGATTTATTGGATTATAAGTATTGGATTTGAAAAACTCTCTTTAATGGCAGAACGAAAAATAGGATTCTTCAAGAAAGGAGCCACTATATGATTGAATTTAGAAATATCCATAAAGCATTTGGTGACAATGAAGTATTAAAAGGTATTAATTGCACGATACCCACTGGCTCTGTAACGGTTATTATAGGATCAAGTGGCTCTGGTAAAACAACACTACTACGTTCGGTAAACTTTCTTGAGAAAGCGGATCGTGGAGAAATCATTTTAGACGATCTCCATATTGATGTCGAAAAGGCATCAAAAGGCGATATTCATAAGATGCGTCAACGTACGGCTATGGTTTTTCAAATGTATAATTTGTTTAAAAATAAAACTGCTTTAGAGAACATTATGGAAGGTTTGACTGTTGTAAAAAAAATGCCGAAAACTGAGGCGAAAGAAAAAGCCTTATATTTTTTAGAAAAGGTTGGACTGCTCAATAAAGCTAATTCTTATCCCTCTGAATTATCAGGTGGTCAGCAGCAACGGATTGGTATAGCACGTGCACTCGCCCTTAATCCTGATGTGATCCTATTTGATGAACCAACTTCAGCACTTGATCCAGAATTAGTAGGTGAAGTCCTGGAAGTAATGAAAAAAGTAACTCAAGAAGTCAATTGTATCTTAGTGGTAGTTACACACGAAATTAACTTTGCTCGTGAGGTTGCCGATCATATCATTTTCATGGATAATGGCGTCATCGTAGAGCAAGGACTACCACTAGAAATACTAAGTAATCCGAAAGAAGATCGTACGAAACAATTTTTATCACGTTACATTGCATTTACTGAATATAATATCTGAAGTATAAATTTAGTTGCTTGAAATTTCTTGTCAATTGATGTTCTGCGATTGTATTTGAACAGGCGTAATTCTAATAAAAGAAATACGTGCTGGCAGAAAACATTACAGGTATTATAACGGCAAAAATAAGATTGACAGGAACCGATTTGAAGTTTATAATCTAAAACATAAATCAAATTACTAACTAAAATAATATTGGTAACTTGTTGACTGGAAAAACCAGAGGCAGATTTTTTTCACATTGAAAAAAATCTGCCCTTTTATTTTAAACTATAAGGGGAGATAAAAATGAAAATTACTAAAGAAATGAGTATTAGCGAAGTTGTTGAAATCCATCCGCAAACAGTGGGGATATTTCGCAACTATGGTATGGGATGTTTTGGTTGCTCTGCTGCCCGTTTTGAAAATATTGAGCAAGGAGCAACGGCTCATGGTATCAATGTTGATGCCTTGATTGTTGATCTTAACAAGGTTGTGTAGATGAATCTTAATTCCCGTTTTTAATATGCTTTTAAAGGGAATGAAGCCATTGTGCCAAAGTAAATTAAATAATATAGCTGGTTGGATGAAAGACCAAAGGCTAGAATGATATTTCTATGGAAATATCACTCTAGTCTTTTTTGTTCTTATAAAGAGTAGGAGGAATAAAAAAATGAGTAAAAAAATTAAACAAATTGCTATTTATGGAAAAGGGGGAATTGGTAAATCCACCACGACCTCTAATATTAGTGCAGCGTTATCAACAATGGGTTATAAAGTGATGCAGTTTGGTTGCGATCCTAAAGCCGATTCCACCAATACTTTGCGGGATGGAACTTATATTCCTACAGTGCTCGATACACTGCGAGAAAAAAACAAGGTAAATGCCCAAGATGTGATTTTTCAAGGTTTCAATGGAGTTTATTGTGTGGAAGCTGGTGGACCGGCTCCAGGAGTTGGTTGTGCTGGTAGGGGGATCATTACTGCGGTCCAATTGTTAAAACAGTTAAACGTATATGAAGAATTAGATTTAGATGTAATCATTTACGATGTTTTAGGAGACGTAGTATGCGGTGGTTTTGCCGTTCCCATACGTGAAGGTATTGCTGAGCATGTTTTTACAGTGTCATCCGCCGATTTTATGGCTGTTTATGCCGCGAACAATTTGTTTAAAGGCATTCAAAAATATTCTAATTCAGGTGGTGCGCTGTTAGGTGGCTTGATTGCGAATTCCATCAATACTCCCTACTCGAAAGATATCATTGATGATTTTGTTGCTAGAACCAAGACGCGCGTTGTGGAATATGTTCCCCGTTCCGTCACTGTAACCCAAGCTGAGCTGCAAGGAAAAACCACGATAGAAGCGTCATCAAATTCGGAGCAAGCGAAAGTGTACCAAAGCCTTGCGAAAAAGGTGATAGAAACTACGGAATCAAAAGTTCCTGCACCATTGCAAATAAGCGAATTGCGAGCGTGGGCTGCCTCGTGGGCGGATCACTTGTTGGCAATAGAAACAGGCGAAGTGCGTGGCAAAGCATCGGGAATTTAATAGAGGAAAAGAGGCTGATCAAGTTAAAGTGAAGGCTGCAGAAAAGTAACTATTTCTGTGAGCCTTCCTTTTTTTACAGAGTGGATACATTGAAGTTATTTAGCAGTTTTATAGCGATTATGATAATCCTAAAAAGCTGTTACAGGAAGGCGAGGTGAAAAATGAGATAGGTACTGTGAGTGAAAATACGCTACGATTCCAACGGATATCTACAGTGTGATAGATAGGAAATGGCTAACGGTATGCAGTGAATCAGTCGGCAATTTTATATTATAGAGAAAGGGAGAAAAAAGAAAATGAAAGATCATGTAAATAGTCTAGTGGATAAAATAATCGATGTTTCAGGAATTGTAATTTTCTTTCTACTATGGGAAATAGCACCACGCCTTGGAATCGTCGACGGTCAATTTATTCCGCCACTGTCCCAAGTACTTTTAGCGGTTGGAAAACTTGCAGCGGATGGTAGTTTGTTCATTCATATTGCCGCAAGCTTACAGAGGAGTTTTATTGGATTCGTGCTGGCAATTGCCGTTGCAGTGCCTGCTGGTTTTATTTTAGGTGGTGTTTTCCCAGCGTTATCAAGACAACTAAGGCCACTACTGCGAGTATTCGGACAAATTAACGCTTTTTCCCTCTTCCCAATCTTTATCCTGTTTTTTGGAATTGGTGAAGTTGCCAAGGTAAGCATTATCTTTTGGTCCACAATTTGGCCAGTACTTTTTACTACCATTGTTGGTGTTCAGAATGTCGATCCTCTTTATATTAAAAGTGCACGGTCAATTGGTGCTGATAAATTTACCATCTTTAGCAAAGTGATTTTACCAGGAGCAGCCCCGGTTATTTTTACAGGGATACGAACGGGCGCATCGCATGCATTTCTAATGCTAATTGCAGCTGAAATGATTGGCGCTAGCGCTGGTCTTGGATGGCTGGTTCAGAACTCAGCGGTAAATAATATTATGCCCCGGTTATTTGCGGCGACGATGACCATTGCTTTATTAGGAATGACAATCAATTATCTGCTTTACTTGCTGGAAGATAATCTATTGGATTGGAAGCAAAGTTCTGAGAGGGGGTGATAAAAATGGAAACAGCATTGCAAAAAGTAGTAGAGAAAAGGTCGGGAAAGCATAGTGAGCAAGATAAAGTAGGAACGCTACTAAAAAAAATAACTGCAATCGTTTATGATAGTCTATCAATTATTATTTTTATTGGAATTTGGGAAATAGCGCCTAGAGTGGGCTGGGTCCCTCAAACCTTTATTTCACCACCGACAATTATCGTAAGTACTCTTTGGGAGCTGCTAGTAAGTGGTATTTTAATAAAACATATTGGAGTCAGTTTAGGGAGGGCTGTTTTTGGTTTTGTGTGTGCAGCTGTGATTGCCATTCCTTTAGGTTTTTTTCTAGGAGGATGGTTTAAACTTTTTGAACGTATTCTCACTCCAGTGCTACGGCTACTTGGGGAAGTAAATCCATTTTCTCTTTTCCCGATCTTTATTCTCTTGTTTGGTATTGGTGAGGTATCTAAGATATCCATGATTTTTTGGGTATGCTTGTGGCCAATTTTGCTAAACACCATCACAGGAATTAAAAATGTCGATGAGTTGTTAATTAAGTCGGCGCGTTCCATGGGGGTAGGAGGAAGAACATTATTTTTCAAAGTTATATTGCCAGCTGCTTCGCCGAACATCTTTCATGGTCTTAAAACCAGTTCAAGTGTAGCGTTTTTTATGCTCATCGCCGCTGAAATGATTGGTGCAAGTAGTGGTCTAGGTTGGTTGATATGGAATGCACAAACTAACTATCAAATTCCAATTTTGTTTGCGGCTACAATTACCATATCTGCCTTAGGATTGTTCATGAATTATCTGTTTGTTATACTCGAACGCAAATTCATAAGCTGGAAAGAAAATCCTGCTGAATATTAAAAAAGGAGAGTGTATATTATGGCTGACAAGAAGATTGTGAAGAAAATTTTATTAGGAATCGTTGCCCTTGTCGTAGTGGGATCAGTAGTCTATGGTGCCCAGCTTGGTAATAAACCCGCTAGCAGTGGTACAAAGGATGATGGGTTATACCCTATAAAAACCTGGTCGAAGACTGATTGCGCTTCCACGCCTTGGATTGTTGCAGATCAGAAGGGATTTTTTGCAGAAGAAGGACTTAAGGTTGTTTATACGGGGGATACGCAGCCTGCTCAACAACTCCCATCTGTTCTTAATGGCAATAATGATGTGGGTAGTGCTCACCCGAATACTCTCACTGTAGCCATTGCTGGAGGAGCAAAAATTAAGGGTGTGGTGAAAAATGGTATTGATCCAACACCAGATCAAAATCCAAGACTACGTCATATGTTTTGGTATGTAAATCCTGCAGTTACACCAGATGTTCATTCCTTTGCCGATTTGAACAAACTATCTGGTCAACTTAAATTTTCTACGATCACGAATAATATATGCGCAGATTTCCTCGGAAATAATATTGCAGATCATCAAGGATTTCCTAGAAATAAAATTGAGTGGGTTTCCATGCCTGATATTCAAGCAATTCAAGCATTAAAGCAAGGCCTTATAACGGTAGCAGGTGTACATCCACCATATTATAAAGGCATGGAAGAGTCGGGTGCTGTCAAAATTGCAGATAGCTTAGATGCTGGTGTTGGCGTAGCAGGTGGTTTAGGATTTTATTTCTTCACCGATGAATTTATAGATAAACATCCTGATACAATCAAAAAATTTGCGCGAGCCATTACCAAAGCTCAAAAATGGGCTAATGATAATCCGGAAGAGTCCCGAAAAATGACGGAAGACTGGATTAAAGTACCAGTTAATGCTGTACATTATTACGCTTCCGATACTAAAATAAATGAATCCGAAATTGAACCATGGATACAAGACTTGGAAAACTCAAATGTAATTCCTAAAGGAAAAATAAAGGCTTCCGACATTATAACCCATGCCTTTGAGTGAATTCCAGATTATTGGCAGATCGATCAAATGATCTATTGGTCAGTGTAGTCAACCACATATAACGCACTGTCAAAAATGGGATATAGGGATTGCTTGTTTACTAAGTAACGCTGCTCAACCCTATATCCCATTTCTGAAGATTGCCTTTAAGGATATCTAGTTCATATATATAAGAAGTTTGAGAGGAAGAGGTGGTCTAATGTCACAATATGTTGAACAAGTTAGACATGTATGCTCTCTAGGAGCATTACAATCGGTGCTAGCAATTGATCGGGCAGTCCCCATACTTCATGCAGGGCCAGGCTGCGGGCAAAAGTTGTGGGGAGCTTTAGGTTTTCAAAATGGATGCCAAGGTTCTGGTTATGTGGGGGGACATTCAGTGCCTTGCACTAATATCGGAGAAAAAGAAGTCATATTTGGTGGTGACGAGCGACTTCGAAATATCGTTAAAAATTCTCTAGAGGTGATCGATGCTGATCTTTTTGTTATTTTGACTGGTTGCACTTCAGATATTGTAGGTGATGATGTTGGCGAAGTGGCTCATCGTTTTCAGGAGCAGGGGAAGGCTGTGGTCTTTGTTGAAACAGGTGGGTTTAAAGGGACCAATTTATTCGGGCATGAATTGGTGCTTGATGCCATCATCGATCAGTATTTACAGCCTGGTGAAACAGTGGAACCAGGTCTTGTGAATATTTGGTCAGTTGTACCCTTTCATGATCCCTTTTGGGTAGGTAATCTTAAAGAATTAGGATCTCTGATTGCTGAGCTAGGACTCAAACCTAATGTTATTTTTGGACCAGGTCATGGTCTTGATGCTCTGGCGAAAGTTCCTAAGGCCCAGTTTAATCTATTAATCTCTCCTTGGGTCGGTCTAAAAAATGTTAAGCATTTAGAAGGAAAATTTGGAACACCTTATTTACATTATCCCGTTTTACCCATTGGACCTACGGAGACCAATAAATTTCTTCGAAATGTGGGTAAATATGCAGGTGTCGATGAAGAAAAAATTGAGAAGGTCATTAGTAAGTATGAAGCTGACTATTATTATTACATAGAACGTTCAGCAGACGTACTTCTTGAAACAAGATTGTTACCAAGGCGTTTTATCACGATTGCCGATAGTTTCTATTCTCTGGGAATCTCCAAATTTTTAATCAACGATTTGGGATTACTACCTGAAACACAATATATAACTGATGGAGTAACAGAAGTATACCAAGCTGATATCGAAGCCGAGTTTAAAAACTTTGCAGATGGTATCACAGCGAATATTGTATTTGATAATGACGGCGGGGCAGTACATGAAGATATTCGCAAAATCAAGCTTCGTGGCAGGCCATTACTCATTGGTAGCGCATGGGAGAAGGTTTTGGCAGAAGAAATTAATGGTTACCAATTGTCAGTATCCATGCCAGTAAGTGATCGGTTGGTACTAAACCGCTCTTATGTAGGATATGACGGTGCATTACGGTTGGTTGAAGATATTTATTCAATCGTGTTGGAAGATTTTCAATAGAAATATTTCATGAAATGTATTTTATCAATTGGATTAATGAAGGGAGGATTTTTAACCATGGCGATAAATTTACAGAGTTCTGAAGCACCGACAAGAGAAAATAGACTAGGATCGATTACTGGATATCAAGGCACCATACGTGATTTAGTAGCACAAGGATCATGTGGCTCCTTGAAAAATAAAGAGCGATGTTTTAGTCAAGCCAGTGCTTGTAGCTCTGGTTGCGCTCAATTTTATCTTTCTGCAATTTTAGATGCGGCAATTGTTATCCATGGACCAGTAGGTTGTGCGGCAGATACCATTGCTGCGAATACGAATCGAAAATGGGGAGAAAAGATTAGGGATTGGAAACACACCAATGTCAATATTATTAATACCAATATGGTTGAGGAAGATACGGTGTTTGGTGCTGTGGACAAACTGAAGGTTGCTGTGAGAGAAGCTTACAGACGATTTAATCCCAAAGCAATTTTTGTGACGACTTCTTGTGTATCGGGCATCATTGGTGAAGATGTGAAGAGTGTATTGGATGAACTGCAGGAGGAAATACCAGTGCCTCTTGCTCCTGTTTTTTGCGAAGGTTTTCGCTCTAAGGTGTGGGCTTCTGGCTTTGACGCTGCCTTGCATGCGATCGTGACTGCAATTGTCAAACCACCAAAGCAAAAAAATAACAAAGTAAATATGATTAACTTTACTGGTAGTGCGCGCAAAGAGATCACTACGACTCTGGCTCGTTTTGGATTGGAACCAGTATTTATTGTGCCCTTTAGCACCATCGAACAGTTGTCGAAAATCTCGGAGTCTGCTGCAACAATTAGTATTTGCGGAACCTTAGGTAGCTACTTAGGGAATGCCCTTGAAGAGCAATACGGTGTTCCTTATATTCAAACCTTGCAGCCTCATGGTATTGCTGGTATGGATAGTTGGCTGCGAGGGCTCGGAGTAGCGACAGGTAAGGAAGTTGAAGTGGAAGCCTATATCAGTGAAGAAAAAGAAAAAGTTGCTGTTGATTTGGCTGAGGTAAGAGGAAAGTTAAAGGGGTATAAAGCAGTTGTTGGTATGGGACCAAGTTTTGGTCATAATTATATTAGGACGCTGCAAGAACTCGGTGTCGAAGTGATTTGGGGATCTACTTGGCATTTTGATCCACAGCATGACAACGGCGTTAGTCCTGAGGCTTCACAATTTTTATTGAGTGCTGAAACCGACATCCCTGTCAGTGTGGCCGACCAACAGAATTTTGAGGTTATTAATTTATTAAATCGACTTAAACCCGATTTGTATATCGGTCGTCATGGTGGCACAACAGTATGGGCAACAAAATTAGGGATACCTTCCATTATGATTGCTGATGAATTTAGTGCCTACGGATACCAAGGATTAGTTGATTTCGGTCACAGACTTATTGATGTATTAACTAACCGCAATTTAGCGAAGAATCTGGCGTTGCATGTAAAACTTCCTTATACGAATTGGTGGTTAGAACAGGATAGCTTTACATTTTTGCAGGAGGATGTGGTCTAATGCTCGAATCTTATCTAGATGAAAAAATGTGACAGAATTTTGATATATTCCATAGTGCTTTTGAAAGGAAAAATGATAAATGCCCAAGCCTCAAATACCATTAGATAAGAAGCCTAGTTCAACAGTGATGAAAAAGACGGAGTCCGATATAAAGATTGTGCCTATCTCAGGTACGCATAATTGCGGTGGAAGATGCTTGAATAAAGCCCATGTTCGGGATGGGAAAGTCGTGCGCATAACTACGGATAATGAACATCCAGATACAGAAAAAATGCCCCAATTGCGGGGATGTATGCGATGCCGCGGGTATCGAGAACGACTTTATCATCCCGATCGATTGAAATATCCCATGAAACGAGTGGGTAAACGAGGTGAAGGGAAATTCGAACGTATTTCCTGGGACGAAGCACTAGATAGTATTGCGAGTCATACGAAACGCATTCGTCAGCAATATGGTCCCGAAGCCATTTATTTGAATTATGGTACAGGTAATGTGGGCAAGGTAGCTGAATGTACCTGGATGGAACGCTTAATGGGTTTAGATGGAGGATTCCTGTCCTATTATGGGAGCTATAGCTCGGCATGTTCGTCAATGGCTACTCCTTTTACCTTTGGTACAACTCAGACGGGCAATAGCAGAGAAGATTGGGTTAATTCCAAGCTAATTATTTTGCTTGGCTGGAATCCGGCAGATGTAGTGTGGGGAACCAATACAGCCTATTACCTTAAATTAGCCAAAGCAGCTGGAGCAAAAATTGTCAGTATTGACCCCATCTATTCGAATACCGCCGCCGCCCTTGCGGATCAATGGATACCGATCCGCCCAACGACGGACAGTGCACTTCTAGATGCAATGGCTTATGTAATGATTACAGAAAATATCCATGACAAAAATTTTATTGATACTTACTGTCTAGGTTTTGACGAAGAACATATGCCACCAGGAATTCCAGCAGGTCAGTCCTATAAAAGTTATATTCTAGGTGAAAGTGAAGACAATACACCCAAAACTCCTACTTGGGCGGAACGGATTACAGGTATACCAGTAGAGACGATTATTCAACTTGCGCGAGAATATGCAACGAATCGTCCTGGTGCGTTGATTCAAGGTTGTGGTCCTCAGCGTCATGCTTATGGCGAGCAGGTAGTGCGTAGTGGTACCGTATTGGCGGCTCTAACCGGAAATGTTGGTGTCAAAGGTGGCTGGGCATCAGGTAATGGTAGGCAAGCCAGAGCTAACTTTGTAGCCTCTATTCCAGCCTCTAATCCTTGTAAAGCGCAAATTTCTGTATTTAGTTGGCCTGATGCTATTCAACGAGGTAAAGGCATGGGGGCCGATCTAAGCGTCAAAGGTGTCAAACAATTATCTTCAAACATTAAACTCATTTTTAACTTAGCAGGAAATTGTTTAATTAATCAGCATGCTGATACGAATGGTACGGCTAAATTATTAGCAGATGAAAATTTAGTTGAACTGATTGTTGTTAATGATCAATTTCTTACATCGAGTGCTAAGTTTGCCGATATTCTTTTGCCAGCAGATAATATGCTAGAGCGTGATGATATTACTACACCATGGGTATTCGGCGATTATGCTCTCTATACAAGCAAAGCCGTTGACACTGTTTTTGAATGTCGTAATGGGTATGACTGGATCACTGATTTAGCAGAACGCTTAGGGCTTAAGGAGAAATTTACTGAAGGTAAGACTCTGGAACAGTGGATGCGTTATTTAGTTGAAGAAACTGCCAAGAAAAATCCTGGTTTTCCGACCTATGAAGAATTTAAGGAAAAAGGTGTTTACCATTGGCAACATCCAGAATCAGCGATTGCTTTTAAGAAACAGATCGAAGACCCGAAAAATAATCCCTTTCCGACACCATCTGGAAAAATTGAAATTTTTTCAACCCGTTTATGGGAGATGAACCAGCCGCGAGAAATTCCAGCAGTACCGAAATACGTTACAGCATGGGAGGGACCAGAAGATCCTCTGCGGGAAAAGTATCCGCTGCAATGTATCGGACCTCACTCTAAACGCCGTGTACATTCTACGCTGGATAATTCAGATTGGATGGAAGAAACGGAAGTACAACAAGTGTCGATAAATACTAAGGATGCAGCGAAACGTGGTCTAAATAATGGCGATAAAGTAAAAGTTTTCAATGATCGTGGTACAATTGTGCTAACTGCAAAAGTTACACCACGCATCATGCCGGGGGTAGTATCTATACCGCAAGGCGCTTGGTGGGCACCAAATGAGCAAGGGGTTGATGAGCGCGGTTGTATAAATTCTTTGACAAAGTACCATCCAACGCCATTAGCCTTTGGTAATGCCCAGCACACTAATTTAGTACAAATTAAAAAGCATGAAGCAGGAGAGGTATAATACATGGGCAAGCAACTCGCATTCTATTTTGAACAAAAACATTGTACTGGTTGTATGACCTGCCAAATTGCTTGTAAAGATAAGAATGATTTAGAGGTAGGACAACTTTTTCGTAAAGTATCGGAAATTGTTGGTGGGGGTTATCAAGAAAAGGGTTTTGCAGTTATTCCTGAGGTTTATGCCTTTTGGCTGTCTATCAGTTGCAATCACTGTATCAATCCAGTTTGTGCTATCAGCTGCCCAGTTGGAGCAATCCAAAAGCGGCTAGAGGATGGTATTGTTTATATTGACCAAGAATTGTGCATAGGTTGCCTAAAATGCACTAGAAGCTGCCCTTATAATGCACTCCAGTATAATTCTAAAACTAAAAAAATAGATAAATGTGATTTTTGCCGTGACTTATTGGCAGAAGGTAAGCCACCAGTTTGTGTTTCGGCATGTCCAATGCGGGTATTAGACTATGGCCCACTCGACACTTTACGTGAAAAGCATGGGAAAGTTAATAGAACTAAGGGAATGCCTGATGGCGATATTACCCAGCCAGCTTTAGTCATCACGCCCCATCGTCACGCTATTATAAATAGGTAGTATTTCATTATCATGGATGGTTAAAGCGTGAATCTTAGAGATATAAATATCAATGATCTGATGATGATGGGCTTTATTTCTTGATAAATCTAGGGCTAGATATTGACATGCTAAGCATAAAATGTTAGCATAAATTTTAATTATTGCTTTTCAGAAAAATATAGATAATAGCTGATTAGAAAACTAAAGGCTAAGAACATTCGATGAGAATATTCTTAGCCTTTTTGCTTTTTCTAGGCCGTTCACCTACGATGGTGATTTAGTAAGAATTAAAGTCCCACCTGATAAAAGGATTACAATGAAGTAAGGAGTGTCTAACCTATGACTTCTGGAGAACGTTTTTCGGTAATTTATCATGTAACAGGGAATGATAAAGAAGCATACGCTAAGGCCCAAGATATTTGCGTCGAACAGACAATTGAATATCCCTATGAACTTTTGGCGCCAGGTTTTATAAAAAATGAAGTAGTGGGACGCATTGAATCCTTTGCGCCGCTTAAGAGCAACCAAGGTCACCGGGTAGTTATAAATTATGCGATTGAACTAGCTGCAAATGAACTAACACAATTGCTAAATGTAGTATTTGGCAATATCAGCATTAAACCAGGTATTCTGGTGGATCAATTGATTTTACCAGATAGTCTGCTTAATGTATTTAAGGGGCCGCGCTTTGGACGTGAAGGGCTGCGTCAGGTGCTTGGGGTTTTCGACCGTCCACTGCTGTTTGCCGCTATTAAACCTATGGGGCTCAACTCCGTGCAACTGGCTGATATCGTTTACCGATGTGCATTAGGCGGCATTGATATTATTAAAGACGATCACGGCCTTAGTAATCAAACCTTTGCGCCTTTCGAAGAACGTGTTACCTTGTGTAGCGAAGCTGTTCATAGGGCCAATCGTGAAACGGGGCGCAACAGTATCTACGTGCCAAATATAACTGCTCCTGCTAATGAAATCTTATCCAGATCCCAATTTGCCAAGCAGGCTGGAGTCGGCGGGTTATTGGCCTCACCTGCATTGATAGGGCTTGATACGATGCGCTGGCTGTCAGATGAAGATAGTTTGGCTTTGCCTATCATTAGCCATCCTGCGTTTCAAGGCAGTTATATAACAAGTGCTGCACATGGCTTTGGCTTTTCTCATTATGCTCTTTATGGGCAAATCAGCCGTTTGGCCGGGGCGGATGCCGTGATTTATCCGAACTTTGGCGGGCGTTTTTCCTTTAGCATTGACGAATGTCGCGCTATTGTTCGCGGTACGGAAGAAGTTATGGGACACTTAAAATCGATTTTTCCTAGTCCGGGGGGCGGCATGACAATAGAACGTATTCCAGAACTATTAGATGTATATGGTAAGGATGTCGCCTTTCTAATGGGTGGTGGGCTCTTTAAGCAAGGGCCGGATTTAGTGAAAAACTGCCGATACTTTTTGGATTTAGTAGAAAAAGTATAGTTGGATAGGAATAGATTATTGACGATAAGAGTTTTGCGAACCACAAAGACACAATGCCGCTATGCGTCGCACAAAGGGGAACGCAAAAAAATATATAATTAAAACCTTTGTAAAAAATCTTTGTGTCTTTGTGGTTTAAATATCCTTATTTTAGTAGAAGTAGGTGATAGGTATGAAAGAGCATACATGGGTGAGTAGTAGAAATAAGCGTTTATCCGTCATGGTTCACACGCCAGCTGGTTTTACGGAAGGAACCCCAGTCTTTGTATTTTGCCATGGATTTACTGGCGATAAAATCGGTGCAAATCAGTTAACAAAAAATTTAGCTGACTTTATAGAACAGCTTGGTTATGGCGTTGTACGTTTTGATTATGCTGGATCGGGCGATAGTGAAGGCGACTTTGCAAAGGATACTAGTGTAGTTGGTTGGCGGCAGGATCTAGAAAGTATAGTAACGTGGGTTCATGAGCAGTCTGACTTTAAACAATCCCCGATTTTATTATACGGACACAGCCTTGGCGGACTGGTTGTATTAACCCATCCGGCTGATGATAGAAGGATTACTGCACGTATTGTTTTTGCACCGGTAACACAGGTAGTAGAAAACTTCCGAGATATTATCTTAGGGCAAGATTTGTGGCAGCAGGCTTTACGGGGCGAGAGTATAAAGAATTTTTATGGACGTGCCTTTACGTTAAATCCTCAGTTTGTAGAGGATTTGGTTACGAATACGTACAGTCCCACTGACAACTTAGTAGATACAAAGCAGCCAATGTTATTTATTCACGGCACGGCGGATAATGTAGTACCTTTGGTGGGGACTCAACTTATACATGCTGCCTATAGGGGGCAGAAAGAACTGGCCATAACTGATTTTGATCACGTTGCCGCTGGGCAGCAGCAAGAATTGCAGCAGATAATAGGTAATTGGCTGGCTAACCAATTGCCGCGGGCCATGACGACAACACAAGAAAGGGGAAAAGCATAATGATTGTGAAATATTCTGGGGATTACAAGTGGGAAAATGTGTCCCCTTTGGCCTATAAAGAAACTGGTACAAATTTTAAAAATATTAGTCGTCAGGTTTTATTTGATGGGCTGGGGGATCTAACTTGCCAACTTCGTTACTTTGAGGTACAGCCCGGCGGTTACTCATCATTAGAACGACATGAACATGTTCACTTGGTTATGATCCTGCGCGGTGCTGGCCAGGTTCTTTTAGGAGAGAACATTTACTCTATTGGAGAAAATGATGTAATTACGATACCGCCCAAGACATGGCATCAGTTTCAAGCAAATGGGGAATTCCCCTTGGGATTTTTATGTTTGGTTAATGTGGAGCGTGACAAGGTACAACTACCTACTGAAGATGACCTTGCGGAATTAAGGAAAGATCCAAAAGTTGCTGCATTCATAAAGAACTAATTTATTGATATATATGTGCCAGAGGACTGAGCAAAAACGAAAAGCAATAAGGTACTTGCATCTTTAGTCAATTTTAAGTATAATATATAAAAGATTATATAGTGGTATGACTGATTGGAATAAGCCAAAGGTCAGAAAAACTTTCCCTCGGGATTGTTTTTCTGACCTTTTTTGTTTTAAAAAATGAGGAGGAATCATTGTGAGTAAAAGAATTAAACAAATTGCTATTTATGGAAAAGGGGGAATTGGTAAATCAACCACTACCTCTAATATTAGTGCAGCACTATCTACGATGGGCTATAAAGTTATGCAGTTTGGTTGTGATCCTAAAGCTGATTCTACAAATACTTTGCGAGATGGTACTTATATTCCGACAGTGCTTGATACGTTAAGAGAAAAAAATAAGGTAAATGCCCAAGATGTAATTTTTCAAGGATTTAATGGAGTGTATTGTGTAGAAGCTGGTGGGCCAGCTCCCGGAGTTGGCTGCGCTGGCAGGGGGATTATTACTGCAGTACAATTATTAAAACAATTAAAAGTGTATGAAGAATTAGATTTAGATGTAATTATTTATGATGTTTTGGGAGATGTAGTATGCGGTGGCTTTGCTGTTCCTATACGTGAAGGCATTGCTGAACATGTATTTACAGTATCATCGGCAGACTTTATGGCGATGTATGCTGCTAATAATTTATTTAAAGGAATTCAGAAATACTCTAATTCAGGTGGTGCGTTGCTAGGTGGTTTAATTGCTAATTCCATCAATGCTTCTTATGCAAAAGATATCATCGATGATTTTGTTGCTAGAACTAAGACCCGTGTTGTGGAATATGTTCCTCGTTCAGTTACTGTAACCCAATCTGAGCTACAAGGCAAAACAACGATAGAAGCGGCACCTAATTCAGAACAGGCTAAAGTATATCAAAGTCTTGCGAAAAAAGTGATAGAAACTACAGAATCAAAAGTTCCGTCACCCTTAGAAATTAGCGAGCTAAGAGATTGGGCTGCTAAATGGGCTGATCAGTTATTGGCTATGGAAACAGGCGAGGTACGCAGTAAAGCAGAAGGAATATAATAAAGAACCATAAGCTGATCATATTAGTTGAAGGCTGCAGAAAAGTAACTATTTCTGTAGCCTTCATTTCATAAGATGACATTAGGTTCTTACCTAGGAGTACTGTTAGTACAGAAGGAGAGATGAAAAATGACTAACCCTTCCCCTAATTTGATAAGTGATCAGATCTTAGAGAAAACAAAAAAACATCCTTGTTATTCCGCTGATGCACACAATAAATATGCGCGCATCCATTTGCCAGTAGCGCCTAATTGTAATATACAGTGCAATTATTGTAATCGGAAATTTGATTGTGTCAACGAAAGTAGGCCTGGCGTAACTAGCGAGGTTTTAACACCAGATTTGGCCAAAGAAAAATTTGTTTGGGTAAAAAGAGAGATTGACCAGCTAACTGTAGTTGGTATTGCTGGCCCAGGTGATGCTTTGGCAAATTGGGAATATACTAAGGCGACAATTGAAAAAATAAAAGAAACTAACGCAGATGTCACATTCTGTTTATCAACGAACGGGCTGATGTTGTCAGAATATGCAAGTGAAATTATTGCCCTAGGGGTTCATCATGTGACAGTGACCGTCAATGCACTAGATGCTGAAATCGGAGCAAAAATTTATAAATTTGTTTCTTATAAAGGGAAAATTTATGAGGGATCTGCGGCAGCAGAGTTACTTTCGAGAAATCAATTGGCAGGTATCGAATACCTAGCCCAACGTGGAGTACTAGTCAAGGTTAATATTGTGATGATAAAAGGTATCAACGACCATCATATACCTGAGGTAGTGAAGAAAGTAAAAGAACTTGGTGCCTTTATTACCAATATTATGCCGTTGATTCCTGCTCCAGGTAGTGCTTTTGAAGAATTCCCTCAAACCAGTATGAAAGATATTAATGATCTTAGGAATACTTGCCAACTCGATATTCAGCAAATGAGGCATTGTAAGCAATGCCGAGCGGATGCTATTGGACTTTTGGGGGAAGATCGTTCACAAGAATTTCGTATATGCAACCGACAAACACCAAAGATAAGGACACCCAAGGTAGAGGAAAAACAATATAAAATTGCTGTCACATCTAAGTATGGCAAACTTGTTGATCAGCATTTTGGCCATGCTGCTGAATTTATTATTTATCAAGGTGATGGTCATGACTTTCAGGTATTAGAAAAACGAGCAGTAGAACAATATTGTCAGGGTATGGAAGAGTGTGATAATGACGAATCAAAAAGAGAGGGTACAATTCTATCTGTACAAGATTGCGATGCTGTTTTAACAATGCGTATTGGGTATCATGCAAAACTACAATTAGGGGCAAAAGGAATTTACAGTGTAGAGTACTGTGATACTGTAGAGAATGGTTTATCTTACACAGTGAATCAATTGACAAATAAGGTGTTATTATGAGACCTAATATTGAGGAGGTAGTAATTTTATTTTTTCAGAGTTTATTAATCAGCGCGACGATTACAATAGTATCCTGGGTAAGTATATAGTGAAATTGAATTTATTCTACGTTGATTAAGATGGAGCAACTGTTATTCAGAAAAAAAGCAAAGGTTGAAAAGCGTTAATTATCGCTCTTTAACCTTTGCTTTTTGCGGAATCAGAAAGTATAACACTTTCTTGATTCCAAGTAAGAACGACTAAGGCTTCTGCCCGCGTCCGAGGACTTGGCACAAGCCAAGTCTTTTCTTATAAGTATGTACTCTTAGTGTTGAACTCGGTTTAGTTGTCCGTTCTGTAGACTGAAGACTTCATCAGCCTGGGCTGCCAAAGCAGGGTCATGGGTAATGATTACGACACTGGTTCCAGTATTGCGTGCTTGTAACAAACAATCGGCAACACTTTTGGCCAAGGCTGGGTCTAAGTCGTTGGTTGGTTCATCAGCCAATAAGATGGGGGGATTCAATAATAAGGCTCTGGCAAGGGAAATGCGACGCAATTGCCCTAGACTAAGTTGCTCAGGTTTGTGATGTAAACGATGTTCCATGTTAAAGTGGGTTAATAATTCCAGTGCTCTGTTTTTTAAATTGCTATCTTTTTGGGTTAGCCAGGCAGGTATCATTACATTTTCAAGAGTTGTGAGGGAGTTGATCAAACGGGCCCTTTGAAAAACAAAACCAAAATATTTACCTCGCATTTTGGCTTGTTCTTGTTTAGTTAAAGAACCCACATCAATATTATCAACGAGTCTCCTACCTGACGTAGTATTTTGCAGCAATCCCATTACTGATAAAAGGGTAGTTTTTCCACCACCCGAATCGCCAACAATGGCTAACGCTGTACCTTTTTTTACAGAGAGAGATAAGTTTGAGAAAATGATATCCTCGCCATAACTTTTACTAATATTTTGTAGTTCAATTAAGTTGCTCATTTTTCCCTCCACATTAATTAAATTCACCATGTGTCATGACGGTACTTGGGTCGACTTGACTACCCCGGTAAGCAGGTAGCCAAGCGGCCAGAGCTCCTAGGGCAGAAAAAATTCCTATTAATAAGAGAGAGGCAATAGCGAAGAAGTGCCAAGCTGGCTCAACAAAGGGAAAGGATTGGTAGGACTGGAGTAGTATTAAACTTAGCTTATATAACCCACCACCTAAAATAAGACCAGCTAACGATCCCGCAAAAGCGAGGATTACTGCTTCTCCCACGATAATAGAAGATATCTCTTGACTAGAAGCCCCAAGTGCTAGGTAAAGTCCCCATTCTGCTTGCCTATCAACAGTTAAAGTATAAAAACGTGAAAAGAGTTGAAATAAAGAAAGCAAGACCACCAGTAAGCCAATGCCCCCTAGTAAACCAATGAGAACTGTAAACTGGTCATTGATACGTTTCTTAACATCTGCTGCCACAATGGTTTGCACATAATCAACTTGTTGAATCTTTGTCACGATATCCATGATATTAGCTGATTCATCGACTTGCACTAACACTGTGGAAATAAGTTCAGCAGGCGGTCCTTGTTTTTCCCATATTGATTTTAGTGCAGGAGTTTTATTAACAACACGGCGTGCTTCAGCCATACTGACAAAGAGTGAATAATCTAGAGTTGTTCCAGTTTCTTCTGCGACAGTTACAATATCATACCAAGTCCCAAGGATCATAATTTTATTTTGCGTCCAAGTAGGTACTTTCGCTCCGAGAATGACCTCATTGTCTTTGAGATCTGTTTTTTGTAGTTTTTTTAGCCATGGCCCGACGATCCAGTCACTGGTTGGATCATAGCCAATCATACGGTTATTCGTTCCAATGTCATGGCAGTCTGCTGTTAAACTATGGGTGAAGAATTGAGGGGTTGCTTTGTGAACTCCAGGAATTGAACGAATGGCGTCAACGTTTTTTTGGGGCATGTAGGTATTGGCCACCGCTCCACCAAATAATACGAGGCTAGGTTCTATGGTTGCGCCGCCAGGTATAATGACAATATCAGCTCCCATACGTTGTTTTGAAATATCCATACCAAAAGACACTCCGTTATAAAGAGCCCAAACGCATAAAATAATGGCAACCCCGGTAGCGATGGAAAATAGGATAGCAAAGCTTTGCAGTTTACGATGCAAGAGATTTTTCCAAATTAGAAAGGTCATATAACCTCCTCCGATTGTGTTTTATGGGTTAATAAAAGGAGTACGAGGCCTATTATAGCAAGTATACTACCGCCGATTGTCGTAAAAAAGGTGGTCTTTAAGCAAGCACCATTTTCGCAGATGCCGATAACCCATGGCTGGGGTAGGATGATAACGATAATTCCAAGTAAGAAGACAACAAAGCTAGTAAGTAATCGGGCCTCAGTAGTGCGTAGCACTAACAGACTGGCAGAAAGTATTATAGCAACTAATGTAATGATAAATTCAGCCTGGTATGTATAATGGCATTGCATAGGATTGCCATCACCTGTATGTCCTGTGCAAATTGGTACATATTTAGGTAAAAGTAACAGTGAAATGCTAATAAAAAGAGCAATCCATGATAATATTTTATAATGATTCATGATGATGAACTCCTTTTCTGTATAATATCTATATTCTTAAGACACAAAGCAGTCGCCGCGGCGGTAGTTGTCTTATTGGCTACGGCTTCACTCTGAAGTAGTGAAGAGTGCCCGTATTTATGGGGTGTATTAGAATCAATTTGTCTCAAAGGAACCCTGTTAAGTCCATTGTACAAAATGACAATCCCCAAGGAAAAAATAAAAAAAGACAGAACTAGAAATCGATTAAGTGTCATTGTTTATCATCCTTTTATAGTTATTTTACGGAATCAGAAAGTATAATACTTTCTTGATTCCAAGTAAGAACGACTAAGGCTTCTGCCTGCGTCCGAGGACTTGGCACAAGCCAAGTCTTTTCTTAATTCTCTTCGTTTTCTTTGTTATCTTTATCGCAACACTTATCTTTTTTATGTGTTATATCAGTCTTATCAGAATTACTCTTATTCTGAATCGTTTCTGTTTCTTGATTTATACATTCTTTCTCATCATGAGCTGCTGAAACCAGTCCAGCCGATAAGAGTGAAAGTAACAAGACTCCGAATATCAATAGTCTTCTAACCAATGATGCCACCTCCCTTAAATGAATTAAAACGAAAAAGCCGAGTTTATCCCGTAGGATAGACTCGGCCTTTAGTTTTTTCTAACCAGCCAGTACTGATTTAGTTGTGTAAGCGCACACTTATTTTAGTATTTGATAAAGATGATAGCATTTAGAGTTGGAATTGTAAATATATTTTTAGCAAAATGATAGATTTATAAGATCAGTGAATTTAAGCAATCAGTTTGTAACAGTTTTGTATTTACAACTTATAATTTTATTTTTAAATTAGGGTGAGAAAGTGTATTGACAAATTAGTAAAATGAATTATACTAAAGAAAAAGTGCAGTGTTTATAACATATTTTTGGGGCTGATCAGAAAAACTGAAGGCTAAAGTAGTGTCCTTTTGGATATACTTTAGCCTTTTTTATTTAGTTATACAGTATCTGGCAGGTATTCAATACTTGAGGACTGTAAAAATGGCTATCGACAAATCCATAATAAATTTGACTGATCAGTAATACGTACTGAAGGCAAAGACGGATCCTAATAGAAGGATCAATCTTTGCCTTTTTTGTTTATTAAATGATAAATATTGCCGGAAAGTGAGGGAAAGAGTGTGGGCACTAGAGTTTTCCGTGATGAAATGAAGCCCAAAGAACGAATGAAAGCTGTGTTAACCGGAAAACCTTTTGATCGGGTACCGTGTAGTATTCAAGTGAGCAACCAAGCGGGCAAGTTGGCTGGAATTAATCACTGGCAATGCTATTATTCAGCAGAACATACGGCGCAAACTCAATTTGAAGCCTACCGAATATTTGGTGTGGAGTCTGTGGGAACTGGCCCTGGTTTACCTGGTATTGCAGAAGCGGTAGGGTCTACGGTTTTTTATCCCAAAGAGGAGAATACGCCATATATTACAGATTTTGTTCTCAAGGAGTATGGCGATTTTGAAAGACTAGAAATTCCTGATCCTTGGAGCAAAGGTCGTCTTCCCATACATTTAAAGGCTTTAGAACTCATGGTTGAGGGGATAGGCGATGATGTTCCTGTGGTTACCAATCTTGCAGGACCTTTTACTACAGCGGCTAACATTCGAGGAACAGACCAATTTCTTCGTGATCTTTATCATAATCCTGAATTTGTTCATCGGTTGCTAAAATTTGCTGTAGACAGCACTCTCGCTTATGTAAGAGAAGCTGCAAAATTAGGAGTTAGATTTAGTGTTGCTGATCCTACTGCGTCGGCGACTCTAATAGGACCTAAACAGTTTGATGAATTTGCATTTCCCTATTTACGCGGCTTGATTCAATCTATTAAAGAGTTAAGTGGGAGTGCCCCAACTCTGCACATTTGTGGCAATACAAGAAAAATCTGGAAGTCAATGGCTGATACTGGGGCGGGAATTCTTAGTTTAGATGATACCATCGATTTGGCAGTTGCCAAACAAGAAGTTGGTCACCGGGTAGCCCTATTAGGCAATGTCAAACCTACAGCGACAATGTATCTAGGAACACCTGATGATGTCATCCGTGATGCTAAAGGGTGCCTGCGTAAGGCCTATGACAATCCTAAAGGCTACATTTTAGCTCTAGGTTGTGGTCTTCCTATGTGCGCTCCTGTTGAAAATATTCATGCTATGTTTCAAGTCGCCAGAGAGTTTGGGAGATATCCATTTGATCCTGAAAAATTCAATTAATAGTACACGGAGGAAGATTATATGAGCAAATTTATAGAGCGGCCACGCTATTTGTGCACTCTTGGGGGCGCAATAGCAACTTTGAAAGTCTTGCCAAGAGTAATACCGATTATCCATGCTGCAGCTGGGTGCGGTGGTAATATTGCCAATGCCTTGCATGGTGCATCTGGTTATTTGGGCAGTGGCTATTGTGCTGGATTGGCATTGCCAAGTTCTAATATCTATGAAAAAGATATTGTATTTGGTGGTGAAGAGCGATTAACGGAACAAATTGCTACCACACTTGAAGTTGTTGATGGTGACTTATATTTTGTAGTTACTGGATGTATGGTAGATATTATTGGTGATGATGCAGTGGCGGTAGCAAATCGGTTTCACCAAGAGGGCAAGCCAGTTTTGGGAGCGGAGACAGGTGGATTTAAAGGCAATTCGTATAAAGGGTACGATATTGTTCTAAGTAAACTATTCACTGACTTTGTTGAAAAGAATCCAGTGAAGAAAAAGAATGTTGTTAATTTATTTGGCCTTGTCCCTATTCAGGATGTATTTTGGAAAGGGAATTTGAATATATTGAAAGCGCTTCTTGAAAAAATTGGTTATGAGGTTAATACCTTTTTTGGCGAAGGAGAAACACTAGATAATCTTAAATATGCTGGTGCTGCTAGTTTGAATATCGTTGTATCGGATGTATACGGGATTGAACCTGCCAAAATATTCGAAGAAATCCATGGAGTGCCTTATGTGATTGCACCCTTACCTATCGGCGCAGCTGGAACTGAAAGATTCTTGCGTACAGTAGGCGAAGCCTTAGGAACGAAAGAGACTATCATTGAGAAGGTTATAACAGAGGAAAAGGCTTGTTATTATAGCTATATAGAACGATTGGCTGATGTTTATAATGATTTGGATTTTCAACGATATAGTGTAGTTGTGGCTGATGTCAATTATGCTCCGGCAATTGCTAGATTTTTGGCTGATGATTTGGGATGGTTACCAGAGCTCGTAATAATTACCGATGTCCTTACGGATGAAGAGAAGCAGCTGGTCGAAACAAGATTTCAAGACTTTACTTCTGGTATTCGTCCTAAACTTGTATTTGATACCGATACGTCAAATGTGAGCAAGCATTTTAATGCTTCGTGGCAGAAAAATAATAATGATCGATATTTCGATAGCTTTAGCCCTGCATTTGTTTTGGGAAGTAGTTTAGATAGGGATTTTGCTACATCTATAGGGGCACCACATTTAGGTGTATCCTATCCACTATCCAATAGGGTTGTACTCGACAGAGCCTATGTGGGTTACCGCGGAGCATTAAGTTTAGTGGAAGATATTTTTGGGTTATTAGTAGGAAGCAGATAGGAGAGAGGATGAAATGGATTATATAAAAGATAAAGCACCTCCAGTACGTGAAGATCGTTTAAGAGCCTGTAATGCATATGGCGGATCATGCAACAACTTGGTGGACCAATCAAAAAAGGGATGCCTTAATGGGATCAAGAGGACATTCTCCCAAACACAAGGTTGCCAGTTAAATTTAAGTTTAGCTATATTGAATACGATTCGTGATGCCGTGGTGATTGTACATGGTCCTCTTGGTTGCGGTGGAGCTAATTTATCCGTTGCTGGAATTAATAAGAACTTTCAACAATTGCGTGACAGTAATGCACGAGGATTGTTATGGGTTAATACCAATATGGGTGAATCAGAAGTAATCAACGGTGGTGAAAATAATTTACGAGATGCTATTTTGTATGCTGAAAAAGAATTTCGGCCAAGCGCTATTATTATTGTAAATAGCTGCGTACCAGCCATTATCGGCGATGACATTGATAGCGTTGTTGAAGGAATGCAAGGTGAAATTCAAGCTAAAATAGTACCTGTACATTGCGAAGGCTTCAAAACGAAAATTATGGCGAGTGCTTATGATGCAGTTTATCATGGAATCTTAAGGAATCTGATACCAGATTTGGATGCAGATGTGAAATCTAAGCAAGATAATAAAAATCAACTTGAAGAATTACAGGAAAAATATCGTATTAGTCGGACAGTAAATGTGCTCAATGTTTCCTCTATGAGCCGTATTGACGAGTATGAATTGGTGAGATTACTCAAGGCTCTGGAGCTGAAATTAAACATCTTGCCTTGTTATGCTCATCCTGAGGATTTTCTCAAAGCCACTGAGGCGTCATTAAATGTGAGTATTTGTGCCACTCATGATGATTATTTCGTGGAACATTTAAAAACAAAGTATAATATTCCCTATATTCTTCGCACGATTCCAATTGGTGTAAAATATACAAATCGTTGGATTTTGGATATTGCTAAATTCTTTGGCATTGAAGAAGCGGCAGAGCGGTTTATTGCACAAGAGACCAAACTACTAGAAGAAGCATTGGTACCTTATCGAAAACTGTTTAAAGGCAAAAGGGTAATGATTGGCGGTGGTGAAATTCGCGTGGTTGCCAATGCTGAACTTCTCACCTACCTTGGACTCGAAGTTGTAGGAATGCGCGCTTATCATTATGATCAGTTTGCTGATGAAATGCTAGATGAAGTCAGAGAGGGAGATAGAGTTCCTTTCAATGTAGCGACTGGGCAGCCTTTTGAACAAGCAAATTTAATTGCTAACTTGAAACCTGACTTATATGTGGGCCATGTTGGTGGCAATGGCTGGGCAGGAAAACAAGGGATTCCTGTTTTGCCAATATTTCACCAAAGTAATATTTTTTTAGGTTATACAGGTGTCTTTGAATTTGCTCGGCGCTTAGCAAGGGTTTTGAAAAATCTTTCTTTTAATCGCAATTTAGGTGAAAATACTAAACTTCCCTACTTTAAAAACTGGTATGAGAAGGATGCTTTTTCTTATATTGATGAGGGAAATGGTTAGTGTAAAGCATAAGTAAAAAATAAGAGGAGTGAATTGTATGTCAAAAATTTCCAATAATATTACAGAATTAATCGGTGGTACACCACTACTTAGAATTAACAAAGTCTCCCAAGGAGCGAAAGCTGACGTTGTCGTTAAATTAGAATCTTTTAATCCTGGCGGCAGTATAAAAGATCGTATTGGTTTTAGTATGATTAAAGATGCTGAAGAAAAAGGACTTATTAAAGAAGATACGGTCATTATTGAGCCGACGAGTGGTAATACCGGAATTGCCCTGGCTTTCATCGCTGCAGCGAAAGGTTATCGATTGATATTAACAATGCCTGATACTATGAGTATTGAACGGCGTAACTTATTGAAAGCATATGGGGCAGAATTAGTCTTGAGTCCAGGTAGTGAAGGGATGAAGGGAGCAATACGTAAAGCGGAAGAATTAGCAGCGCAAACTCCAAATTCTTTTATTCCGCAGCAATTTAACAATCCAGCCAATCCAGAGATTCATCGGGCAATTACTGCCGAAGAAATATGGAAAGACACGGATGGTAAAGTCGATATTATCATCGGTGGTGTAGGTACTGGTGGTACTATTACGGGTGTTGGTGAAGTACTTAAAAAACGTAAACCGACGATTCAGGTAGTTGCTGTAGAGCCTTTTGATTCCCCTGTTCTTTCTGGAGGTCAGCCAGGACCGCATAAAATTCAAGGGATTGGAGCAGGATTTGTTCCTAAAGTATTAAACCTTCCCATTGTTGATGAAATTTATAAAGTCAAGAATGATGAAGCCTTAGACACTGCTAGGCTTCTCGCAAAAGAAGAAGGTATATTAGTGGGAATTTCTTCTGGCGCGGCAACATTTGCGGCTCTCCAGATTGCTAAACGTAAAGAAAATGAAGGGAAATTAATTGTGACCATATTGCCAGATACGGGGGAAAGGTATCTTAGTACTGTGCTTTTTCAAGAAAGCTAATTAAAAAAACAAAGCTATTAAAATTAGAACGAATAACTTGTCTGACTAGGAAACTAGAGGTCAAGTTCCCTTAAGGAGGGGACTTGACCTTTTAAAATTATCTTTAGGGAGCTGAGGTATATGTCGAGAGAGGGAGAGGTGCCTGTGGCCCAGGTTGAGGAAAAAACAGCAAAAATTGTAGCCCGTAATATCAATCGTATATATCAAATCAAAAGAAAATCTGATGATAAACCCACTGAATTTCAGGCTATTAAACAATTAGATCTCACGGTAAATAAAGGTGAGTTTTTAGCTATTGTTGGACCAAGTGGTTGTGGAAAATCAACTTTTTTAGATATGATTGCTGGACTTGCAAAGCCGAGTTCGGGAGAAATATTTATTGACAATAAGCTTATTACTGGGCCAGCGTTAGATAGAGGAATTGTATTACAAGGGTATGCACTTTTTCCCTGGCGGACAGTGCGGAAAAATGTTGAATTTGGTCTAGAGATAAAGAAAGTTCCCCAAAAGCAAAGAGCAGAAATTAGTCAGAAGTATATTGAATTGGTTGGATTACACAATTTTGAAGATCGGTATCCCCATGAACTCTCTGGAGGGATGAAACAACGCGTGGCCATTGCTAGAGCCTTGGCTTATGATCCAGAAGTTTTATTGATGGATGAACCTTTTGCAGCCGTCGATGCCCAGACTCGAGAAGTTTTACAGGAAGAATTATTGCGTATTTGGGAAAAAACAAAAAAAACAATTGTATTTGTTACTCATGGCATTGATGAAGCAGTATTTTTAGCAGATCGGGTGGCGGTCATGTCTACCAATCCTGGAAGGATCAAGGAAATTGTCAGCATCAATCTACCGCGTCCCCGGGATGGTATTCGTTCATCTGCTGACTTTGGGTGGGTACGGCATAAGATTTGGGAGCTTCTGCAAAACCAACCAACTGTTCTGGCGGAAAAAGAGCTTTCAGATCAGAATATAGCGGAAGCCATATCGACGTCGGCAGCGTTATAGGAGAAATAGCTTATGAGTGCCAATAAAAATAATCTTCCTCGTATGATTGCTTTGCCTCCTTTGTTTAAGGGGAAACAATTACGAGAAAACAAACATTCGCTAGATGTGAGAGCAGAGCTAATTTTCGAAATTGATGCTTTAGAAGTTTTGATGAAAATTATTCCCGGGCACAAGATTGCAGTGGCTGTCACAAATCAAGGAATGAGTAACCTAGTTGAAATGCTGAAAGTGTTAATTGCTAGACTGCGATCAGTGGGAGCAGAACCTTTTATCGTACCGGCAATCAGTGGTGGTCAGCGGCTTTCAGCTGATGAACAAAGGCTTGCTTTAGAAACTATAGGAATTACAGAAAGGGCTATAGGTGCTCCTATCTATTTAACAATGGAAACGATCCTCATTGGTGAGACTCCCCAAGGAATACCCGTGTTTATTGATCGTTATGCCTATGAGGCTGATGGTATCATAGTCGTCAATCGGAGGAAATTACATGGGGGGGGATCTAGTGATTATAAGAGTGGATTAATGAGAATGATAACAATCGGTTTGGGTAAGCAAAGTAGTGTTTCAATGTGTCGTTCCTATGGATCGACGCAGATAACGGAAAATATTGCCGAAGTTGCAAGATTTATCGTTAAGGCAACCAATTTTTTGTTTGGTGTTGCTGTCAGTGAAAATCCATATCAGGAGACGACACATATTAAGCTTGTAACAAGTCAAGGATTATCTTGAAGGGAAAAATATACTCATTGTTAAAGTGGTTTAATGGATACAGTTTTTCCTATAGTGATGGGGGTAGTCCGAAGCAAATATTGTTCCACCAACCTTTGCTTCGCAATCAGGAGGAACATGGGATTGGGTTTATAAAGACTTCGCGGATCTTCTGTTGAAGTCTTTTATATTTTTTACATAAGTGAAAAGGGTAAATGCTAAGTATTGATGAAATAATATATAAGCTAATTAACAAAGGGGATAGATGAAGAATGTATAGTTTCAAGAATGATTATAGTGAAGGAGCTCATCCCAAAATATTGCATGCTCTGATCGAAACGAACTTAGAGCAAGTTGAAGGTTACGGCGAAGATTATTATACACGTAAGGCCGTTGAGCTGTTAAAGGAAAACATTAAGAAAAAAGATATCGATATTCACTTATTTTCTGGTGGTACACAAACGAATCTCACTGCGCTTTCGGCTTTTTTAAGACCACATGAAGCGGCAATTGCAGCCAATACAGGTCATATTCTAGTCCATGAAACGGGAGCGATTGAGGCTATAGGACACAAAATTATTTCTATTGAAGTACAGGATGGGAAAATAGGGCCAGAACATCTCAAAACAGTCTTAGAGACTCACGCTGACGAACATATGGTAAAGCCTAAATTGGTTTATATTTCAAATCCTACAGAAATTGGGTCAATCTACAAAAAGAAGGAATTAGAAAAGTTAAGTCAGTTTTGCCGAGAAAATCAACTTTTTTTATACGTGGATGGGGCAAGGCTAGGTTCCGCTCTATGTTCTAATGAAAATGACATGGAACTTTCTGATCTAGCTATGTTAGTTGATGCTTTTTACATAGGGGGAACCAAGAATGGTGCTCTCATGGGGGAAGCCCTTGTTATTTGCCGAGATTCTCTTAAAGAGGATTTCCGCTTTCATATGAAGCAAAAAGGAGCACTCCTTGCCAAGGGGAGGTTGCTTGGGATACAGTTTCTAGAGCTTTTCAGAGACGGTTTGTACTTTAACTTAGCAACACACGCCAATGAGATGGCAAGCTTACTAAGGGGCGAAATTAGTCAGGCAGGTTATTTGTTCCTAACTCATTCCCCGTCGAATCAAATCTTCCCGATCTTGCCCAATGAAATAATAACAAAGCTTCAGGAAAAGTATTCTTTTTATATTTGGTCACAGGTGGATTCGGAGCACTCTGCCATTCGCCTTGTCACCTCTTGGGCGACAAAAGAGGATGATGTTTGGAAATTTATTGAGGATCTTAAAGGTCTATGCAATAAAAAATAATATGCAACTAACTTGACAAAGCGGTATGGCTACCTATTGTAGTTCATGCCGCTTTTTTATCCTATATATATTCTACATTATGGCTAGAAGTGGCATGTGACAATGTAGCTGCAAAATTTTAAAAATGAAATAAAACAAAATAAGGAGCTTGAAAGAGATAAGGAAAGGAAGATGCTTTTAAATTTTATAATTGCACTAATTTAACTCTTTCTAATTTTACCGTACTAAAGTATAATATCCAATATGAGTTGAAATACATTGGGTGGAGGATTTACATATGAAAAAAATAGTTACGTTAGTTTTGTTACTTATGATGGCCGGTATGGTAATCGCAGGATGTGGTAGTGCGGATACAAAAGCACCAGCAAAGAAAAAGATTGTAATTGGTTTAGATGATAGCTTCCCTCCTATGGGCTTTAGAGATGAGAAGAACAACATCGTTGGTTTTGATATAGACATGGCGAAAGAAGCATCGAAAAAATTAGGTATGGAAGTAGAGTTCAAACCCATCGATTGGAGCAGTAAAGAAGCGGAATTAAATGGTAAAAGAATTGATGCCTTGTGGAATGGCATGAATATTACTGAAGAACGCAAAAAGAATGTATTGTTTAGTGAACCCTACATGGAAAGTAAACAGTTAATCTTCGTTCTTGCAGGTTCTCCGATTAAAAGTGCGGCGGATTTAAGTGGGAAAGTGGTAGCTGTACAACAAGCTAGTGTTGGTGAAGAAGTTGTAGTTAAAGATACTAAGCTAAAAAGTTCTCTAAAAGATTTTAAAACATATCCTGACTGTATCGCTGCATTTATGGATCTCAAAACAGGTAGAGTAGATGCTGTTGTTACAGATGAGATACTTGGCAGATATTATATGTCTAAAGAAGCAGGTAAATACGTAGCCATTGAACAGGCATTGGGCGAGGTTGGGACTTATGGCATCGGATTTAGAAAAGACGATAAAGAACTACGAGATAAAATGCAGAAAGCACTTGATGAAATGAAAAAAGATGGAACTTCTGCAAAAATATCACAAAAATGGTTTGGTGCAGACATCGTTAAGTAGTAATAGAAGTAGGCTAATGGTATTTGCCATTAGCCTTCAATTTTGCGGAATCAGCTAAGAGGAGAAGAACAATGGAAAATGTAATAACCATGATGGGGCCTATGTTAGACGGAGCCAGTGTTACACTGGAAATGTTTTTTATTACCTTAGTTCTGTCAATCCCATTAGGCTTAGTTTTGGCATTAGCTCGAATATCAAAATATAAACCTTTAAGTTTTTTGGTAGAAATCTATGTTTGGTTAATGCGAGGCACGCCGTTAATGCTTCAGCTCTTATTTGTTTATTATGCCTTACCTCTCATTCCTTATATCGGGATTAAATTGCCAGATTTTTCTGCAGCGATTGTCGCTTTTGTGTTTAACTATGCAGCATATTTTGCAGAAATTTTTCGTGCAGGAATTCAATCCATCGAACGGGGGCAGTACGAAGCTAGTAAGGTATTGGGTATGACTTATATACAGACAATGAGGCGGATTATTCTGCCCCAGATGATTAAGCGTGTGTTGCCTCCTATTAGTAATGAGACAATTACACTTGTAAAAGATACCTCCCTCATTTATGTTCTGGCAATGAATGACCTTTTGAGAACGGCGAGAACAATTGTACAGAGGGAATTTGATATGACCCCCTTTATCATTGCAGCAGTATTTTATTTGGCGATGACACTTATATTAACTTGGATGTTTAATAAACTTGAACAGCGCTATGCAGCATATGATGAGTAGGAGTGAATTTTTATGAATATGATACGTTTAAAAAATATACGCAAAAGCTTTAATGGTCTTGAAGTACTAAAAGGTATTAACTTAGAAGTGATGCAAGGGGAAGTCGTTGCCATTATTGGACCTTCAGGTTCGGGTAAAAGTACACTTCTCAGATGCTTAAATAGGCTAGAAATTATCGACCAGGGAACCATTGAAATCGAAGAAGAAGTTCTAGCTGCCGATGGTGCAGATGGGCGATGCCAGTATGTTCGCGAGGAAAAGGCCCGAATGATTTGTCATAAGATGGGCATGGTGTTTCAGCAATTTAATTTATTTCCTCATATGACGGTGCTTGACAATGTTGTGGAAGCACCCATGGTTGTAAAGGGAATAAAAAAGGAAATTATTATTCCTGAAGCTGAAGAATTACTGCGCAAAGTAGGTTTGTTTGCCAAGCGAGATAGTTATCCATCTCGATTATCTGGAGGCCAGCAACAGCGGGTTGCTATTGCTAGAGCCCTGGCTATGAAACCTGATATTATGTTATTTGATGAACCGACGTCAGCCTTAGACCCAGAGTTGACAGGAGAAGTATTAAAGGCTATGCGTCAGTTGGCACAAGAGCATATGACTATGTTAGTAGTTACCCACGAAATGGCTTTTGCCCGTGAAGTAGCCCAGCGTGTTATTTTTATGGATAATGGCGATATTGTTGAGCAAGGCACACCAGAGCTATTATTTAATAATCCGACACAAGCTCGTACCCAGGCGTTTTTAAGTAGTATGCTATAGAAATATTTTAAAGGACTGCTCCTTAGGATGATTCCAAAGGAGCAGTCCTTTTTTGAATGGGTCAACGCATTTGAAGCGCCTATTACTTATATCCATATAGAGTATGGATAGGAGATACTTTACTTACTCACTTATTTCCAATAGAATGAATATAAGTAATATATATATATATGAAAAAATTCACATAGACATTTTTACAAATTATGGTTATTATTTAAAGTAAAAGGGTATTGGTTTGGTGATTTAATATGGACATAATTCATCTAGTATATTTTACTGAAGTGGCGCGTCAAGAAAGTTTTACAAAAGCATCTGAGGTATTATTCGTTTCTCAATCTACTATAAGTAAATTAATCAAAAATTTAGAAAGTGAATTGGGCGTATCTTTATTTCATCGCGCTCCGAAGCGGGTAATTCTTACCGATGCAGGGGTATTGCTATTTGAAAAAGCAAAGATTATTTTAGATACGTTAAATAGTATTAATACGGAATTGTATAATTTAGCTGGTACTCCTAGCGGTAATTTAAAGATTGGAATTTCTCCAATGGTGCAAACCCTGTTTCCAAAAGCGATAGCTGAGTTTAGTTCTCTTTATCCTCAAATTACTATCGACTTAATGGAAGTTGGGTCGATAAAGATTGAGAAGAAAATTCAAGAGGGTACCCTTGATGTTGGTATTGTTGTATTACCAACAAAAACGAAGGCGGAATTAGAAACGGTTCCTTTTCTAGAAGATCCGTTAATGCTGATTGTAAATTCAAGTCATCCCCTAGCCAATAGATCCATTGTTGATATTAGTGAGCTGCGTGATGAATCTTTTGTATTATATAGAGATGACTTTGCCTTGCATGATCATATTCTAGATAAATGTAAAGAACTTGGGTTTACTCCTAAAGTTGTTTGTGAAACTTCTCAATGGGATTTTATGGTTGATATTGTGGCGTCAAAATTAGCAATCGCTTTTCTTCCTCAAACCATATGTGCCAAATTAGATCTTCAATCAATTACCTATTTGCCTTTGAAAAATCAAATTAAACCATGGCATTTGGCTATTGCATGGAAAAGCAACACCTATCTTAGCTACGCTTCGAGGGCTTGGTTGGAATACATCTTTAAGATGTTTGGTATAGCGAAATAATTTTATGAAAAAAGGAGGAAATAAGAATGGACACTAACAATATTTTTGCACAAAGCGATAAGACCGCGTTAGTCATGGGAGCTTTTAGTGTTGTACTCCTCGGGCTTGTAATTTCTATTTTGAAAATTTTTACGTAATGTAGACAAAAGTAAATTGAAATGGAAAAGAGTAAGCAGGCGTTTGCCTGCTTACTCTTTGTTATTGAGCATATTTGTAGGTAGTGGTACTTTTTAATCCTTTTGCATAAATCGGATAAACCAGTGGGAATCATTTTTTTGGCTTTCCGAGTTTAAGGAAAAGCTTCCACACACTCGTTGAAGTGAATGTATTAAGTCAACTGGGACAGGTTTTCCGCAGCATATACAGGAAAGGTAATCGGTTTTTGGTATGTCAGTGAGTGGAATAGCAAAAGTTCGAGTGCAGGACAAACAGGTAAATTCAATTGTCATAGCACGCCTCCTTACTAGTTATATTGTTACTAATTTCTATATATGTATGTGTTTTCCTGCAAAAAAATATTTAATTGGAATAAAATACCACGTATTCTATTTTGTAATTAAACCATACTATGTAGTGTAAAGGGTTCGTAATGGTTGAGCCAAGACTGGTGCCGGATCTTAATAGGGTTCGGTATTGGTCGGCCAAAGATTATTGTCGGGTCGAAAGGTTCGGCAGTAGTCGGCGGGCAGATCGTTATATGTCTTGTAAGGCTGTGCGGCAGCCCAACTGTTGTCGTATGGTCAAAAGGGATGTGTAACGGTCGAGCTAAGACTGTCATGGGTGCTGAAGTATAGGGGTCGGCCGTTGTCGGGAGATTGCGACCGGTTCGGTAGGTATCTGTGGCAGTCGAGCAAAGGTCAGTATCGGTTGTGTAATGCTTGTGGGTAGTCGAAAGATTGCGTATAGGTATGTAATGATCGGTATTGGCTGTAGCGTAGATCATTACGGGCTCTTTTTAAAAGCTACTGGAATGTTCCAGTAGCTTTTTAATTATGATGGTTATCTCTAAGTTCTTATGTGAGCGCTATTGACTTGTTTTTCTGGATGGCGGCACAACTTGGTGATATTAATCACAGACCATATTATTTTTATGAGATAAGATGATGTTAGCTACTTAGAATAGTCATTAGGTTTTGGAGGTTTATATGTACTACGAAGAGATTAACAAACTTTCAACTGCTGCTCAGGGAAAGAGTAAGTTTCTCAAAAAAAGTCCTTTGAAGTATTTACTTTCAGCAGTTCTTGCAGGAATGTACGTAGGGTTTGGCATTTTGCTTATTTTTAGTATCGGTGGTTTATTATCCCAGGCTGATTCTTCGGCAGTACGAATTATTATGGGAATTTCTTTTGGTATTGCCTTAAGCCTAGTCATTATGGCAGGATCTGAGCTTTTTACAGGTAATAATATGGTTATGACAATTGGCAACATGGAAAAGAAAGTGACAATCCGTGAGTCAATGAATATATACCTTATTAGTTTTATCGGTAATTTATTAGGCTCGGTTTTAATATCCTACTTATTTGTTTTATCAGGGCTTGCGCAAGGAAGTACAGCTATTTTTATGGCTAAGGTTGCTCATACCAAGGTGACATTACCATGGAGTGAACTGTTCGTAAGAGGAATATTGTGTAATATACTGGTCTGCCTTGCAATTTGGTGCTCTTTCAAAATGAAGGAGGAGACGGGAAAGCTGATTATGGTTTTTTGGTGCTTATTTGCCTTTATTACAACGGGATTTGAGCATAGTGTAGCGAATATGACTTTATTATCTACGGTACTTATCATGCCTACTCTGGAAGGCATTACTGTAACAGGATTTTTGTATAACATTAGTTTTGTAACCATCGGGAACTTTATTGGTGGTGCACTTTTTGTTGGCTTACCATATTGGTATATATCACAGCAAGAATAAATTTGCGAATACTTTGTCACTTTTTACAATAAAAGGTATTATATTGACATTGTGAAATAAAAGGTTTACACTTAAATGGAAGTTTTCAACAGTGGCAATGGCGCCTAGGTCTATAGACCTAGGTGTTTATTTTTACTTTGTATAGGGGTTGCATGGTACTAAAATTTGAAAAAGTGAGATGATTGCATGGTTAGTTATAAGCGACTAGAACAAAATTTTCAACGCCTAGCAATGATAGGAAATCAGGAAGGAGGGGGCATTACACGACTGGCCTTTAGTGACAAAGATTGGGAAGCACGTGAAGTAATCATAGAACTTATGAAGCAAGCGGGACTTACAGTTCGAGTTGATGGGTTTGGTAATCTTATTGGCCGAAGAAATGGTGTATGTCCTAATGAGCCCGTAGTAATGTTAGGTTCTCATATTGATAGTGTCCCTAATGGGGGGAATTATGATGGAGTTGTTGGTGTACTAGGGGCAATAGAAGCATTGCAATGTTTAGAGGATACACAGGAAATAAATGATCATCCAATTGAAGTCGTTGTGTTTATGGCGGAGGAATCGAGTCGTTTTGGGGTTGCTACCTTGGGCAGCAAAGCCTTTTGTGGTAAGCTCTCTTTTGAAAAGTTAGAGCAATATAAGGATAAGGATGGCATTTCCTTAAGTCAAGCAATTAGGCAAAGAGGGCTTGTGCCAGAGAACATTAACAAAGCCCAGTATGGGGACCCGATTAAGGCATTTTTGGAGTTACATATTGAGCAAGGGAAAGTGTTAGAGACAACGAGAAAACAAATTGGAATTGTTACTGGCATAGCAGCACCTACCCGTTTAAAGGTAATTATTACGGGGCAGGCAGACCATTCAGGAGCCACTCCAATGCATATGCGGCAAGATGCATTAACGGCTGCCGCCGAAGTTATTTTACAGGTGGAACAGTTGGCAAGCTCGGTTGGAAACCAAGGCGTGGTGGGGACAACAGGAGTTATTAAGGCAGATCCAGGCGCAATCAATGTAATTCCAGGAAGAGTAGAGCTAGGAATTGATATACGCAGTATTTCTCTAGATAGCAAGCAGTGGGTAGTGAGTGAGCTTTTAGCGGCGATGGATAGAATGAAGAAACAGAGAAATGTAGGTATTGAGATTATTACCATTACCGATGAAGTGCCTGTACAGTTATCAAAAGAAATGACAGCAGTGTTACAGGAGGTATGTAGCGAACTCCCCTATCAAAGCATGTTGATGCCGAGTGGTGCGGGACATGATGCTATGCACTTAGCGTCTTTTGCTCCTACAGGTATTGTATTTATACCATGCAAAGAAGGAATCAGTCATAATCCTGCGGAATTTGCTAGTATAGATGATGTGGTAGCTGGAACAGAAATACTATTATCCGCAATCCGGAAAATTACTAGAAAAGGATTTTCTTGGAAAAAATAAAGAATTTTTTTATGTCAGCTAGCATTTATTCTATTATTGCAGCCACGGAAGAGTGGACTAAAACACGTTAAGTGTATTAGTGTTCATTTCAAAACTGAAATATGGTTCTCACTTTAATAACCGCTATGTTTGGTTAATGGAAAGGATAATAGTGATTTAGTAAAGATAAAGGAGATTGGAAATGAATTCAAAGATTTTGGAATTAGCTAAGACGCAGAGCGAAAAAATTATCACTCGTCGCAGAGACTTTCACAATTATGCGGAAGTTGCATGGACTGAGTTTCGGACGGCTTCCATTGTAGCAGATGCCTTAACGGGCCTTGGTTATCAAGTACTTACTGGGGAAGAAGTTATTAATCAAGAAGCAATGATGGGGGTGCCATCAACAAAAGAATTGGCAGAACAGGAAAAAAGAGCTTTAGAACAAGGGGCTAATCCAGCATGGTTAGCAAAAATGAGAGGCGGTAAGACTGGGGTGGTTGGTATTATGCATTTTTCTCAGCCCGGTCCTACAGTAGCTTTTCGTTTTGACATGGATGCCAATGATGTGGTAGAGGCTGAAGTAGAGGGACATAGGCCTTATAAAGAAGGTTTTTCTTCTGTCAATAAAGGAGCTATGCATGCTTGTGGTCATGATGGCCATACAGCAGTAGGCTTAGCTCTAGCTGAAGTATTGGTTGGCTTAAAAAATGTATTAAAAGGAACAGTAAAGCTCATATTCCAGCCAGCAGAGGAAGGGGTTCGGGGAGCGAAAGCGATGGTAACTCGTGGTGTGGTAGATGATGTAGATTATCTAATTGGTATGCATTTAGGTTTTGCTTTAAAAAAGAGCAATTCCGTGACTTGTCATACTGAGGGATTCTTAGCAACTACGAAGATAGACGCAGTTTTCACTGGTGTTCCTGCTCATGCAGGTGCCGCACCAGAAGTGGGGCGTAACGCGTTACTTGCTGTGTCGGCGGCGGCTTTGAACCTTCATGCTATTTCACGCCATAGTAAAGGAGCATCGCGGATTAATGTAGGATTTATACAGGCTGGAACAGGCCGAAATGTAGTGCCAGCGAATGCAGTCTTGAAATTAGAAACTAGGGGTACTAGTAGTGAAATTAACGAATATATGTATAAAGAAGCGGTACGAATTCTAAAAGCTGCAGCTGCTATGTATGATGTCACAGTAGAACTTACAGAAATGGGCGGCGCTGTTGGATGTGAAAGTAATCCGGAATTGGTAGCTAGACTTCAGCAAGTAGCCGTAAATAGTGGTTTATTCGATGAAGTCATACCTTCTGTCAACCTTGGAGGCAGCGAGGATTGTACTTACTTCATGGAACGCGTCCAGCAAAAAGGCGGACAGGCAACTTACTTAATTGTAGGAACGGAATTAATGGCAGGGCATCATGATTCTCGCTTTGACTTTAATGAAGAAGCCCTTGTTTCATCTACGGCATTATTAGGAGAGATGGCTGCGGAGCTCTTGAAGTAATAACTTATTAAAATTTTTTAGAAAGTAAATGTTGGATGCCCTATTGTAATGTGTTTTACGTTACAATAAGGCATTTTTTATTTTTTATAAAAATTGAATTGAATAGTTAAAAAAAACGGGGAACTATGACGAAAAATGTTATAATTTGCATAGTGGAATTGTTCCTTACGGAAAGCGTGCTGGTAAAGGGCGGTGGCAGTGATCTAAATATCGACTTTATATAAGCAACGTCTGGGATTTTTAGTAATTTTTTGCTTTTATTAGTTACAATTTTGTTAACAATATGTTAAACTTAATTTAATTAAAAAAGTAAGAAATAAGTAAATGGTATGATTCAAATTTACCATTCATTTGTAAAAAAGATTAGAAAGGTAGGTGAAATAGTTTTTTGAAAGTGAGAATATTCTTTACTTTCAAAAGGCTCGGTCTATGCGAATTACCATCGGCAGGAAGATTATTTTAGCGGCTATTATTTTATTATCATTATTTGTTAGCATTAATATTTATACCTTCTATCAAATTAACCAAACCAAGGACAAGTATAGTTATCTTATTACTGAAGTAACGCCTGAAATCCAAGATGTTAAGGATGTAAATACAGAGCTATGGTATCAAAACACGCAAATTAGAGGGTACATACTTACTGGAAACCAAAACTATGCTCAATTATACCAAAATTCCAAACAAAAGACGGCAGATACCCTAGAAAGATTAGAGAAAAAGATGACTTCTCCTCAAGCAGTAAAGGAAGTTGCCGTCTTAAAAATGGCTGTTAAGACCTATAATCAAACATTAGAACAAGGGCTGAAAGTTCGGGATAAAGTAGGAATTCAAGATACGATTAAATACATGGATTCAACAGGGCAAAGAGCAGATGCAGTGGTAAAAATCATGGATGACTTTATAGTTTTCACTAATCAAGAAATTAGTGAAAAAGTAAATGAAACAAATGAATCCATTGCTACAATGCAAAGAATTATTGCGCTGCTTGATATAAGTATCTTTTTGATACTCATATTCTCTGCGACTATTTTAGGAAAGAAAATTGGTAGTGTATTTGGGAATGTAGCTAAAATTGCCGAAGAAATAGCAGAGGGAAATTTAGCACCAAAATCTGTAAAATACCAATATAATGATGAGATTGGAGATTTAATTGGCTCTTTCAATGTAATGGTGAGCAAACTTAGAAACTTGATTCAGCAGGTAGCTATGGCAACTGAGCAAGTTTCAGCAGCAAGTCAACAACTGAATGCGAGTACCGAGGAAACTGCTAGGTCCGTTACCTATACTGCTGAAATCGCTAGTAATGTTGCGGGAGATACTTTTAAACAAGAAGAAGGTGTGCAGCATACTACGAAAGTAACCCAAGAGATGTCTGTGACAATTGGTAATATAGTAGATAGTGTAATGGCTGTGTCTTCAAACTCAGCACAAACGGCACAGGTTGCAAAAGAAGGTGGAAGTGCCGTTTTAGGAGCCGTTAATCAAATGGCAATGATAAATGATGTAGTAACAAAATCGGCTCAGAATATCGAACAACTAAATCAGAGTTCCACGCGAATTGGGGAAATTATTAGTGTAATTCGGCAAATCGCTGATCAAACTAATTTGTTAGCTCTTAATGCAGCGATTGAAGCTGCTAGAGCGGGAGAATCTGGGCGTGGCTTTGCTGTTGTTGCTGATGAAGTACGAAAATTAGCAGAGCAATCTCATCGCGCTTCTGAAGAAATCGCTTTAATCATTCAAGATATTCAGAAGGAAACGTTAAATGCAATAACGATAATGGATCAAGGAACCCAAGAAGTACATAAAGGAACTGCTGTAATTTCCAATACAGGGGACCAATTTAAAAATATAGTTATGTTAGTTGAGGGCTTAAATAGCCAAATTCAGTCCATTAGCACCGCAGCGGATACATTGAACGTAGCAAGTGGTACAATGGTTGATTCTGTAACGAATATAAGAGAAATCACTCATAATACCTCTACAAATATCCAGACGATTTCTAGTACCTCTGAGGAGCAATCGGCAACAATGGAGGAAATTGCTTCTGCTAGCATTGATTTAACAAATTTAGCCGAAAAATTGCGAAAAACAGTGAGCCAGTTTAAGTTATAGTGTATGTCATTTATTTGAAGTAAAAAAGGGGGTAGGTTAATTGTTCCTTAGCTGAACGGTTAACTGCGATATTATGAAAAAACTAGGATATTATAAAATAGCCGGAATAGTATTTGCGATCATATTCATAATTGGTGCAGGTTTCAGCCTTTATGCGAAAAATGCAACTACAGTGTCCAAAGAAAAATCAGTTATTTTACTAAAAGCTACAGATAATCAGCCAGAGGACTATCCCACAACTAAAGGGTTAAGGTACATGGCAAAATTATTAGAAGAAAGAAGCAATGGACATATTAAGATGACAGTGTACAGCAGTGCTATCTTAGGGGATGGAAAGGATATTCTTGATGCTACACAGGCGGGAACGTTAGATATTGGGCGAATAAGCGTTTCTTCATTAGTGGGTTATTCTCCAGAACTTAATGTATTTATGACACCTTTTCTTTTTCGCGATGCGGATCATGAGTGGAAAGTACTTGATGGTCCGATAGGAAAAAAACTACTAAAAGGCCTAGAAAAAGACGGTTTTGTGGGGTTGGGTTACTATGATTCTGGTGCACGTAGCTTTTATTCCAAAAAACCAATCCAATCCCCTCAGGATTTATTAGGGCAGAAGACAAGAGTACTAGATGTTAAAATACAAAAAGAAATGATTACCGCTATGGGTGGAGAACCTCTCACGACTCCATTTTTAGATGTGTATCCAGGATTTCAGACAGGAGCGCTCGATGCGGCAGAAAATAGTCCACCAAGCTTTTACTCTACTAAGCATTATGAATTAGCGAAGTACTATACCATTACGGAGCATGTAGCTGTTCCTGAAACAATTATCATTAGTAAGAAAACTTGGGATTCTCTTTCGCCACAAGATCAAGAGTTGATTCAGCAAGCTACCAAAGATTCTACAGTGTATCAGAAACAACTATGGAGTGAATTTACAAAGCAGTCCATGGATAAGCTAAAAGAGCAAGGCGTCAATATTATTACTCCTAATAAAGAATTATTTAAGCAAGCAGTTGCTCCACTTTATGCTAAATATCCTGAATATAAAGATTTGATAAAAGAAATTCAAGATACGAAATAAGAGATAAGGCATCACGGAAGAGCCGTGATGCCTTATCTTTTTTATACTAATATTTCATTAAAATTATTGAGACTCTTTCATAATAGCTATTATTTGTTCGGCAGCATTTTCTAGAATTCCGTGATTTGGAATGCAAAAATGACAATAGGTTTCATACAGGTGTTTACGTTCTTGGTGAAGTGTATATATTTTATTATTATCCTTGGCTAACAAGGGACGAGTGGTAAGATCAGAAGATGCTAATATCATTGGAAGGGGGCGTTCAATATAAAATATAATACCTGTTTCTCTCAGAAGTTCCATGTTTTCTGGACGAGTAACGATACCGCCACCAGTGGCAATAACTAGAGAGTTTTCACGATAGAGTTCCTTGACTGCGTTACTTTCTATTTGACGAAAGTAAGCTTCTCCTGATAGGAAAAGTTCAGGAATTTTTTTTTGTTCTTTTGCTTCAATATAGTGGTCGATATCAAGAAAGGTAGTTTTTAGCTTCTCGCTTACCATAGCGCCAATCGAGGATTTACCAGATCCGGGCATGCCAATGAGTACAATATTCTTCATTGCGACCTCCTGCTATAAGACATCCCATAGGGCCATTGCAGTAACGGCTTCTACTACTGGCACAGCACGGGGTACAATACAAGGGTCATGACGTCCGCCGACGGAGATGGAGACGTTTTCCCCTTTGCTGTTTATGGTATGTTGCTCAAGAGCGATAGAAGGAGTTGGTTTAATTGCTACACGGAAAATAAGGGGCATGCCACTAGTAATTCCGCCAAGGATACCGCCATTGTGATTGGTAGAAGTTATGATGTTATTGTTTTGGTTATACATGGCATCATTTGCCTGACTGCCATTTAATTGAGCAAAAGCAAAACCTGCGCCAAATTCCACGCCCTTAACGGCAGGGATAGAGAATAATAGATGTGCCAGTGTACTTTCTAAAGAGTCAAAAAAAGGTTCTCCCAGCCCAGCAGGTAAGTGAATAGCGGCTGCTTCAATGATGCCGCCGACAGAGTCGCCTCGAGATTTAGCAGCAAGAATACATTCTTGCATTGCTTCACCTAACAAGGGGTCAAGGACAGGAAAGGCTTGATAACCTAATTGGTTAAGTGTTTCCTTGTCAACCGTGACGGCATCAAAGTTAGCTTCCGCTGTGGAAGCGATGCACTGTATATGGGCACCGATAAAAATGTCTTTCTGCCTAAGGAGCTGTTTGGCAATGGCACCGGCAAAGACTAGAGGAGCCGTGAGGCGGCCAGAAAAATGCCCTCCGCCTCTTAAGTCATTGTATCCTTTGTACTTTACGGAACCAGAATAATCGGCATGGCCAGGACGAAATGTAAAGGCGAGGGAATCATAGTCTGTGGACTTCTGATCCCGATTTTCAATAATGGCGCATAGCGGGCTCCCAGTGGTTTTACCATTTAAAAAACCACTCCAAATGGTAAAGGCATCTGTTTCCTTACGTGCTGTTGACAACGGATTTCGTCCAGGTGCACGGCGTTCTAATTCTCTTGTTACTTCTTGCAAGTCAATTTCTAGGCCAGGGGGCAGTCCGTCAATGGTAATGCCAATCCCTTTTCCGTGGCTTTCGCCAAAAATAGTATAATGAACTTTTTTACCCCATGAGCCACTCATTTGTTAACCTCCTGAAGTGAAGAATTCTCCGATTGCGAGGAATTTTACCGCGAAAATTAAATAGCCCGGTTTTCAATTTTTGCAAGCTGGCCTAAGGTATCCATCAAGGCGGAAAAGCGCTCCGGTGTAATGGATTGTGGACCATCGCAGCTAGCATTAGCAGGGTCATTGTGTACTTCAATAATGAGTCCATCAGCACCAACTGCAATGGATGCTTTGGAGAGGGCTTCTACCATCCACCATTTTCCGGCGGCATGACTAGGATCCACGATGACAGGAAGATGACTTAGTTTTTTTATCGCGAGTACGGCACTCAAGTCAAGAGTATTGCGTGTGTAAGTTTCAAAGGTACGAATGCCTCTTTCGCATAAAATAACATTTTCATTGCCTTCTGCCATTATATACTCTGCTGACATAAGTAATTCTTCAATTGTTGCACTTAATCCTCGTTTTAATAAGATCGGTTTATTCGTTTGACCTACCGCCTTTAAAAGATCAAAATTTTGCATGTTACGAGCACCAATTTGTATGATGTCAACATCTTCCACAAACTTGTCCAAGGTTGCAACTGACATCATTTCCGATACGATTGGCAGCCCTGTTTCTTTTCTGGCGATTTTGAGTAATTCAAGTCCCTCTTCTTTTAAACCCTGGAAACTATAAGGTGATGTTCTTGGTTTGTAGGCACCACCACGCAAGAAGCCGGCACCAGCTGCTTTTACTTGATTGGCTACCGTAACAATTTGGTTTTCGTTCTCGACAGAGCAGGGGCCTGCAATGATGGTTAATTTATTCCCACCAACGGTTTGGTTTCCAACGGAAAAGACACTGTTTTCTGGATGAAAGAGCCGATTGGCTTTTTTATAAGGTTCTTGCACGGATAATACCTTCTCTACATAGTTTTTACTAGCTAGCTTATCTTTATCAAGTTTGTGAGTGCTGCCCACAACACCGATAATGGTCTGAAATTCTCCATAAGTAGGCCAAGCACTGCAACCACCTTTTTCTAATTCTGCTTTCAATTCATTGATTTGTTCTGCTGTTACAGAAGGATGTAATACGATAAACATAAGTAAAAGCCTCCTAATTTTTTATTTTATCATGAATAATTTGATTCTAGGTAAAAAAAATAAGACTCACATGAGTCTTGTAGAGATGCTAGGGAGTGGATTGTAATTATCCAGTATATGTCATCCTGACATTCGCATCTAAATACTCATTGAAAAACCATACATTTACTTTTTTCCAAGCGAAAAAGTCGAAGCTAAAAAAGTAGCTCCAACCAAAAAAGTAAAAATATTGTTGTTCAATTTCTTTATGCATGTGAAGTGTCATGAGAACATCCTCCGATAAAGCTTAGTTGAGTTACTGAACTTCCAGTAACTGTTTCTCATTATATCAAAAGATTTAAAAGTGTCAAGTAATAGTTTTATTTTTAATATAAAATTAATAAATGTTACATATAAGTTAGAAGAAAGAAACACTTGTGCAATAAGGGAGAACAAATTGAGAAAAAACTCTTGACAAGGATGGAAATTTTGAATAGAATGTGCGTAAATAGAATTTGTAATTAGCGATGATCAGGATGAGTAGATAATCAAACTTTGGATCAGCGAGTCGGTGACCAGGAAACTGGAGGTGTGATGACCGGCCCAAAGAAGTTATGGAATGGACCTGTGAGCTGTTCATGCGAACACGTTGTGTTAGTAGGATGAACCGGTTGCCACCGTTATGGGGCTAGGGTATCGGATTTCTATCCCGTACCTGAATAGAGGGAAAGCTTTGCTTTCCAAATTAGGGTGGTATCGCGAACCATTTCGCCCCTTTCGGGTCGGAGTGGTTTTTTTATATTCATTTTTAACATTTGGGTTATCTAGGGTGCTGGTATTAGGTTAATTTGTAAGGAGGAATGGCTATGTTTAAGGAGTTTTTAGCACAGGTGATCGCGGGTGAAAATTTATCACGTCAAGGTGCACAGCAGTCTATGGATATGATTATGTCCGGGCAAGGGAGTGAGGCACAAATTGGTGCTTTTATTACGGCATTACGGATGAAAGGAGAAACCATTGAAGAGATTACTGGTTTTGCTGAAACCATGCGTAGCCATTCCTTGAAAATAGAATGTGGTAGTAAAGATATGATTGATACCTGTGGCACGGGAGGTGACAAAACAGGCACCTTTAATGTATCCACAGCGGTAGCCTTTGTCTTGGCAGGTAGCGGTGTTGTTGTTGCCAAACATGGTAACCATGGATTATCTAGTTCTTGTGGTAGTGCCGATGTACTGACGGCTTTAGGTGTTCGTGTGGACTTACCCACAGAAGGTATAATCCAGTCGGTAGCTGCCATTAAATTGGGCTTTTTATATGCTCCTTCTTTTCATAAGGCTATGAAGTATGCTGCCAAACCCCGTAAAGAGTTAGGGTTTCGTACTGTATTCAATATGCTAGGACCCTTAACCAATCCTGCTGGAGCTAACTATCAATTAATTGGTGTGTATGAACGTTCTTTAACTCATAAGCTGGCAGAAGCCTTAGGGATGTTAGGAGTAAAGAGAGCGATGGTAGTACATGGTTTGGATGGTTTAGATGAGATTTCAACAACGGCACCCACCCAGGTGACAGAAGTCAACGGAAAAACGACCCGAACTTATATGATTGATCCTACTGAGTTTGGCTTTAGTGGTAGTGGTTTAGACGCATATCGTGGCGGAACGCCGGAAGACAATGCTAGCATTATTTCGGATATTTTCCGAGGAAATTTATCCGGTCCGAAACGCGATATTGTATTACTAAATGCAGGAGCTGCCTTTGTTGTTGCAGGCAAGGCTGAAAACATAAAGGAAGGTATCCTAATTGCCGCCAAGAGTATTGACAGCGGTGCTGCCTTAGCTAAAATGCAGGAACTGAAAAATTTCAGTCAAGGGTATAAGGAAAGCAAAATATGATCATCAAGATTTGTGGCATTACCTCTATTGCGGTAGCCCAGGCAGCTAAGGAAGCAGGGGCTGATTTACTGGGTTTTGTATTTGCTGAGAGTAAGCGTCAGATCCCAGTAAAAGAGGCGATAAAGATTGGGCAGCAAGTAAAAGGCATTGGTAAGGTTGGCGTCTTTGTTAATAAATCTCTGCAAGAGGTACAAGAAATTGCTCAGTGTTGTAAATTGGATTTTGTCCAACTTCATGGGGAAGAGAGCCCTGAGTATTGCCGGTTAGTTGGTCGTCCTATTATAAAGGCTTTTCGAGTAGGTCCCGAGTTTGTTATTGAAAGGTGTAAGGAATATCCTGTTAGTTGGATGTTATTAGATAGTTTTTCGCCCGGTCAATATGGTGGAACAGGAAAAACCTTTGATTGGCAGTCTATGAAGAGTCTTTCCCGTCAAGTTACACTTCCGGTAATGGTAGCTGGCGGTCTTACGCCTGAGAATATTGCATTAGCAATTCAGACAATGACTCCTAAAGGGATTGATGTTTCAGGAGGGGTGGAAACAAATGGTAATAAGGATCTTGATAAAATCCAACAGTTTATTATTGCCGCTCGTAAGGCAGAAAGAGGGAATGTAACATGCTGAATCAGATTGTGATGAAAAAACGTCTTGAGGTAGAAGGGCGCAAGGAGCAACAGCCCCTGTCTAGTTTTCGAGATAGTATAGAAAAAGGCTGCTTTTCTTTCTATAAGGCCATTAGAGAAGCTCCCTGGGCATTAATTGCAGAATGTAAGCTAGCCTCTCCTGTGAAAGGCCAACTATGCACTAACTATACAGAAACTCAATTAGCAGAATTATATACGGCAAATGGAGCAACGGCTCTTTCTGTTCACACCGATTTGCACTTTAATGGAGAGTTAGAAAATATAGCAGCGGTAAGGGCCGTTACGAGTTTACCTATATTACGTAAAGATTTTATTATTGATGTTTATCAGGTGTATGAGTCTAGGCTGGTAGGAGCAGATGCCATTTTGTTGATTGCCGCTGTGTTAACGGATGCAGAAATAGAAGAATACTTAGGGGTTGCCAAGGAAATAGGGCTAGATTGTTTAGTAGAAGTTCACACCTTGGAAGAACTTCTTCGAGTACAAAAAACTTCGGCTAACTTAGTGGGAATTAATAATCGGGATTTGAAGACCTTTAAGACAGATATTAGCAATACATTTTCCTTATTGCCTCATTGTTCTAGCGACGTATTGTTAATTAGTGAAAGCGGCATTAAAACAGGAGAAGATGCAAGAAGGCTAGAGCAGGCAGGAGTCAAAGGAATACTCGTTGGGGAAGGATTGGTTCGAGCGCAGGACATTAGTGGTATGACCCAAGAAATGGCTTTACGAAAATAACGTGATAAATGACGGATATAAAACAAGGAGGAATTCTACATGCCTGATAAAAACGGACGATTTGGAGATTTTGGAGGACGATTTGTGCCTGAGACGGTGATGCCAGCCTTGCTTCAATTAGAAGAGAGTTATGGGAAATTAAAAGATGAGGACTCTTTTAAGGCAGAGTTGAGTTTTTATCTAAGGGAATATGCTGGTCGTCCTACGAAATTGTATTTTGCCAAAAATTTGACAGAACATTATGGACGGGGAAAAATTTATTTAAAACGAGAAGATTTACTTCATACTGGCGCTCATAAAATCAATAATGCCATCGGGCAGGCTATACTCGCTCGGCGGATGGGAAAAAAGAAAATTGTTGCTGAGACGGGTGCTGGTCAACATGGAGTAGCTTGTGCTACGGTTGCTGCACTTTTTGGCTTAGAATGCCGGGTCTATATGGGAAAAGAAGATATTGAAAGGCAAGCCCTTAATGTTTTTCGTATGCGTCTTTTAGGTACAGAAGTAGTACCTGTAACTAGTGGAACGGGCACGTTAAAAGATGCCACAAGCGAAGCCATTCGTTACTGGGTTACTAATGTAGAGGATACTCATTACATTATTGGTTCTGTGGTTGGGCCTCATCCTTATCCCATGATTGTCCGGGATTTTCAAAAAGTGATCGGCGAAGAAGTGAAAGAAGAAATGAAAAACCAAGCCATAGGAAAGCTAAAATATATGGTAGCCTGCGTAGGTGGCGGCAGTAATGCGATGGGGATATTTTATGCTTTTCGTAATGATAAAGAAGTCATTAAGATTGGTGTGGAAGCAGCAGGGAAAGGCGTTAGTACAACGGAACATGCAGCATCCTTAACAAAGGGGCGGCCAGGTGTACTTCATGGAGCCTTTAGTTATTTATTACAAGATGAGGATGGTCAAATTATAGAACCTTACTCCATTTCTGCAGGCCTTGATTATCCAGGAGTGGGCCCAGAACATTCCTTTTTTAAAGATAGTGGGATTGTAGAGTACAAAGCGGTGACTGATGACGAAGCATTGGGAGCTTTTCAACGTTTAGCTCGTGTAGAGGGGATAATTCCTGCTCTTGAAAGTTCCCATGCTTTGGCTTACTTAGAAGAAATTATGCCTAAGACAGAGTCTGATGAGGCGGTTATCGTTTGCCTTTCTGGTCGTGGTGATAAAGATGTGGATATGGCAGTAAAAGTAATGGGGGGATTATGATGGTGAACTTGGAGGAGAAGTTACAAGGATTAAAGGCTTCTGGGAAAAAGGGGCTTATTGTATATATAACGGCTGGTTATCCTGATTATAGGGCAACATTAGAGGCAGTTCTTGCAATGGAGAAAGAGGGCGCTGATGTTGTTGAAATTGGTATTCCTTTTTCTGATCCTATTGCTGATGGCCCTGTCATTCAAAAGGCAGCGACCTTGGCTTTAAAAGCTGGTGCTACAACAATAAAATCCATACAATTAATAAAAGAAATACGGAAACAGTCGGCGATACCGTTAGTAGTGATGACCTATGTAAATAGCATAATAGGTTATGGGATGGAGAAGTTTATTGCTGCTTTTGCTGAAGCAGGAATCAATGGTCTAATTGTACCTGATCTACCTATTGAAGAATCCCCTCTATTAGAGAATATTTGCAATAAGGAAGGTGTTTCTCTAATTCAGCTCATTGCCCCCACCTCGACAACAAATCGAATTCATAACATTAGTCAGAAAGCGCAGGGTTTCTTGTACTGTGTTTCTAATACAGGTGTTACTGGAGTACGAAATATTGATTATAGTCAAATAGGCTCTGTTATAGCTACGGCTCGCCAGGCTACGGAGATTCCCATGGCAATTGGTTTTGGTATTGGGTCTCCAGAAGGGGCTGCTGGGGCTGCTCAGTACGCAGATGCAGTGATTGTTGGTAGTGCTATACTAGAGAAACTTACCACGGAAGGTGTTACAGGGGTTCGCACCTTAGTTCGCTCTATTCGTAAAAGGTTAGATGAGGAGAGTGGCTATTGTGAAGATAGTTCCAAGTCAAAGTGACTTTTGCCATTTGGCAAAAGAGCATAATTTGATTCCTGTTTATATCGATATTTCTGCTGATCTAGAGACTCCTGTTTCCATTTATTCTAAAATTACTGGTAATGATCCTGGCTTTATTTTAGAAAGCGCTGATACGAGTAAAGCTTTTGGTAGATATTCTTTTATTGGCGCACAACCTTTTGTCACAGTTACCGGGAAAAGCAAGCAATCACAGGTTACCATGGAAGAAGAGACGCAACTCATTGATGAACCGCCCCTCATTGCGCTAAAACAAGTCTTAGAACGATTTTCCTTTCCTGATATCGCTGGCCTACCACCATTTAGTGGCGGTGCTGTAGGGTACTTTAATTATGAAACCGTGGGGACATGGGAACGTATTAGGGGGCTAACGATTAATGATGAAGAAGTGTTAGGAGAGTTTATGTTTTGCCGTGTCATAGTTGTATTGGATCATTTGACCCATTCTGCGAAGCTGCTTTATTTGGCGAGTGTAAATTTGCAGGAAGACATCGAAAAGATATATGAAAAAGCGATACAACAGCTTAAACATTTAATGGATAAGTTGCAGCAACCAGTGGTACTACCCGGTAATTTAGGTAGTAGGACAGAAGAATCAGGGATGAAAACAAAATTTGAAGACGATGAATCTTCTATCAAAGAGAATTATATAGAGATGGTAAAGAAGGCGAAGGAATATATCGCAGCAGGAGATATATTTCAAGTCGTGTTATCTAAGCCCTTTTATAAAAAACTGACTAAGACACCTTTTGCCTTGTATCGACGCTTACGCCAAGTTAATCCATCTCCTTATATGTTTTATATTAATGTAGGTCATCGTCAGATCGTGGGTGCTTCTCCCGAAACCCTTGTTAAATTAGAAGGGGGGGATATTTTTACTTGTCCGATAGCAGGCACGAGACCCAGAGGTAAAAATTCGGAGGAGGACGAAGTTCTAGCAGCCGAATTGTTAGCTGATGAAAAGGAAAGAGCGGAGCACTGTATGCTAGTCGATTTAGGCCGTAATGATGTTGGTCGAGTGAGTGTGCCAGGTACAGTAAAGGTTCGTCGCATGATGGAGGTAGAATACTTCTCTCATGTGATGCATTTGGTTTCTGAAGTATCTGGTGTACTTGATCCGAAATATTCGCCCATTGATGTATTGTCTGCTTGTTTCCCAGCGGGAACGCTAAGTGGTGCGCCTAAAGTGCGGGCCATGGAGATTATACATGAATTGGAGCAAGCACCTCGTGGACCTTATGGGGGAGCTGTAGGATATTTCGATTTTAGAAAAAATATGGATACTTGCATAACCATACGTACCATGGTGATTGATGGAGAACAGGTAGGAATTCAAACGGGAGCTGGAATTGTTGCTGATTCTGTACCTGAAATGGAATACCAAGAAATTATAAATAAGGCGAAAGTGCTATTTAAGGTTATCGGGGAGGATGAGAATTATGATTTTAATTATTGATAATTATGATTCCTTTACGTATAATGTGTATCAATACATTGCTAGTTTAGGGTATGTCGTAGAAGTTGTTCGCAATGATCAAACCACGGTAGAGGAAATTGCCGCAAAAAATTATTCGGCTATTATTATTTCACCAGGCCCTGGGACTCCTGATGATGCAGGAATCAGCAAAGAAGTAATTGCAAAATTTGCTGGGCAAGTACCTATTTTAGGTATTTGTCTTGGGCATCAGTCAATTGCCGAAGTATTTGGCGGGCGGGTTGTGCGTGCGCCAAAGCCTGTACATGGTAAGGTATCCTTTGTACACCATAGTGGAACTGGAATTTATCAAGGCCTACCCCAGCCCTTTGTTGCAGGTCGTTATCACTCTCTACTAGTAGAGGCAGAAAGTGTGCCCGCTTGTTTGGAAGTAACGTCTCGAACAGAAGATGGTTTGATTATGGGGCTTAAGCACCGGGAATATACAGTAGAGGGGGTGCAATTTCATCCTGAGTCTGTATTAACGCCTGAAGGCATGAAATTATTTAATAATTTTTTGCAAAATAGCACTACTTATACGTAATAGGAGGTACTAAGGATGACTCTCACTAGGAGTAGGCCCTATAAAGAAAAAATAGTAGGTTATCTTGGGCCACATGGCACCTATAGCGAGGAAGTGGCATTCTGCCTATACCAAGATACTCGAGTAGATTTTAAAACCTACTCAAGTATTGATATGGCGATTAAGGCAGTAGAATCCAAAGAAGTAGCGGAATGTATTGTGCCGGTAGAGAATTCTCTAGAAGGTTCAGTGAATGTCACCTTAGATATCTTAGCCCACGAAACTACATTGTATATTATCAAGGAAGTGATTTGGCCAGTAAGGCACAATCTGTTAGTTAAAGAAAAGACGGATTCAATTAAGGTGATCGTCTCTCATCCCCAAGCTTTAGCCCAGTGTCGGCGGAATTTGAGAAAATTGTATCCTGAAGCTGAGCTACGGACGATGAACAGTACTGCAGATGCTGCCACTTTAGTTGCTAGCGGTTTAGAAAATTATGCAGCAGTTGGCAGTCTCGGTGCTGCTGGTATTTATGATTTGCAGGTTATGTCTAGGGATATTCAGGATAGTTCTACGAATTGTACTCGGTTTATTGTATTAGGAAATCACCCCGCTAATCCTTCTTCTCAAGGTAAATATAAAACTTCCTTGGTTTGCCAAATTGATGGTACACGTCCAGGTAGTTTATGTGAAATTCTTCAGGAATTTGCCAAGAGAGATGTAAATCTTACAAGAATAGAGTCAAGACCTGCACGTACGGGTCTCGGCAGTTATATTTTTTTCTTCGATTTAGATGGCAGCATGGAAGAAAGTAATGTTCGTAGTGCTGTAGAAGCAGTAAAAACAAAAAGTTTATGGTTTAAAAGTTTTGGCTCTTATCCTCTTTGTACCTTGCAGGATAATACTCTTTAGTTATCAGTCAAGACTGGGGCTATGTTGAAATTATATGCTTTCGATTTCGAAAAAAACGCGTAAGCGTTTTTTTTATTTATTAAAGGAGATTTATCTATAATCTTGAAATGGTTATTATATAGGTAAGAATCATTTCAAGATTATAGGGGAGATATAGTATGGCGGAAACGAATCATTTAATTTTTGACTCTACGATTGGTAGTTTTAAACCAGAGAATATTGTAAATACGGAAGTGAAGTGTCCATTTTGCTGTAGGGAAAAGTTAGAGGGTGTGATCGCAGAAGATGGCCCCATCCTTTTATTAAAAAATAAATACCCAGTATTAAGGGATACCTTTCAAACTCTAATTATTGAAACAGAGGATTGCCATTCTGAATTATCACTGTATTCAAAGGAACATCTATACCGTTTATTTCATTTTAGCGTGGAAAAATGGCAAGAAATGATACAAAGCAAAGAATTTTCTTCTGTGCTTTTTTATAAAAATCATGGTCCCTGTTCAGGTGGCACGATAAGGCATCCTCATATGCAAATTGTTGGTTTGAAAAATATAGATTATACCACAAGGATAACGGCGAATAGTTTAGAAGGAACTGTTATTCATAGAAGTCGTGGTGCAGAGTTAAACCTAGCAAAACAGCCAAGAGTCGGGTTTTGTGAATTTAATGTAAGACTGTACGATGAAAAAGCGTTGAATCAAATGGCTGACTATGTACAAATCATTGCTCACTATTTATTAAACCATTTTCATAAAAGATGTAATAGTTATAATATATTTTTCTACCAGTTGGAGGGGCAAATTTCTGCCAAGATTATGCCACGGCTTGTTACTTCCCCTATTTTTATCGGCTATTCTATTCCACAGGTGTCAAGCCGTGGGGAGGAAGTTATAGAAGAGATACAGAAACTATATTTTTGATATTGCTTCTCATAATGCCGAAGTTTACAATCATTAAGGTATCACAAAAATAATAAGACTTCTTCCGTAAAGGGAAGAAGTCTTATTGTTTTTAGTACTAGAAAGTATAAGTTTTGTTGTTTATAGGTCGCTTCGAGTCCATATTATTAACGCTTCACCGTGTTACTTGACTTACGCTTATAATAACATGGACCCGTCGCTTGATCTGTAGACTAAAAGGACGCAAAGTATTTTTATTGGAATGACTGAATGACAAAATTCCTGAATTTTTGAGCAGCAGGAGACAGATAACGTTCTTTTATCCAAGCGATACCAATAGTGCGCTGGCATAAGGGCTTAGAGATAGGTAAGAAAGAAATCTTCGCTTTATCTAAGCCAAATACATGTGGAATTAAAGCAACACCAAGTTTGGCTTCGACTAGTCCAGCAACTGTCATAATTTCTTCCCCTTCAAAGGTGATATATGGATCGATTTTTGCCTCTTTAAAGAATTGATCTGTTAGAATGCGGAGGCCATAATCTTTTTTGAAGGTAATAATGGGTTCCGCCGCAATTTCTTTAAGTTCAATAGAGTCACGCTTATCTAGGGAATGACCATGAGGGATAACAACAAATAACTCTTCAGCAAAGAGAGGTTCCCATTCCACGTGCTCTCTTGTTGCTACAGGAGAGCAGAGGCATAAATCAATTTCACCACTTTCCAGTTGGTCCAATAAGAGGGTAGTAGTATTTTGATAAAGCTTAAATTGTATATTAGGGCATGTTAGGCGGAATTTACTTAATAAACCTGGCACAAGATTTGATCCTAGGGAATGGAGAAAGGATAAGGATACGCTGCCGTGATCGGGATGAATTAAATCATGAATGGCTTGTTTTCCTGCGGTAATTTCCTGCATCGACTTTTCAACATACTGGAGAAAGATTTCTCCATAACGATTAAGTACAACGTTTTTTCCACGGCGTTCAAATAAGGGAAAGCCCAGTTCTTCCTCTAATTTAGCAATGGAACGGCTAAGGGCTGGTTGAGAAATAGATAGTTGTTCAGCGGCATGAGTAACATGCTGTAACTCCGCCACTAGCTTAAAGTATTCAAGTTGATGCCATTCCATGAAACAAACCACCTTTTCCTGCTATATAATCAGAACTCTTTTGTTAAATCATAACGAGGAGAAGTTAAAATGTCAAACTGATGATATATAATCATATAACATTGATTATATAAAAATGATGCATTGGACATATGATTCATCCAAGTTTAGAATGAAGAGGAAAGTTAAAGAAAAGAAGAAGGATTGGATGTTATGAGGGGAAATATAAAAAAGGGTGATCCTTTGTATTGGCGGGGAATATCCGCATTATTTTTAGGTAGTTTTGTTACCTTTGCTTTGCTTTATTGTACACAGCCCTTGATTCCTGTTTTTTCACAAGAGTTTAAAGTAGCACCTTCTTATGCGAGTCTCTCTATATCCTTTGTTACAGGGTTGTTAGCATTGTTTATGTTAGCTATGTCATGGTTATCGGATGCAAGAGGGCGAAAAATAGTAATGGGTATAGCTTTGCTGAGTTCTTCCGTGTTAGCTGTCATTATTTCTTTCTGTCAGAACTTTGAAATATTATTAGCCTTGCGGGCTTTGCAGGGGATTATGCTGGCGGGATATCCTGCGATTGCAATGGCTTATATAAATGAGGAGTTTGATCCAAGTATTGCAGGTTTGGTTATGGGGATCTATATTAGTGGCAATTCTGTTGGTGGTTTAACTGGACGTATTATTGTCAGTACTTTGACAGATTATTTTTCATGGCATATCGCCCTGGTCGGTATTGGTCTGATCAGCCTTTTAGTCAGCATATGGTTCTGGGCTAGCTTACCAGATTCATGTAATTTTTCACCTAAAACCATAGCAATAAAAGAAGTAGTTCCTGCTTTGGCTAGAAAGTTAAAAAATACAGAGTTATTTCTGCTCTATATGACGGGCTTTTTAATTATGGGAAGCTTTGTTACCTTGTACAATTATATTGGTTATTCATTAATGTCTCCGCCTTATAACTTAAGTCAGACTGTTGTTGGTTGTATTTTTGGAGTATATCTAATTGGTACCTTTAGCTCCACCTATATGGGAAAACTTGCTGACAATAGTGGCAGTTCTAAAATTTTATGTTTGTCTGTAGGTATTATGCTGCTAGGTTGTCTGATTACCTTACATGCTAATTTGTATATAAAAATTATAGGCGTTGCCATTTTTACGTATGGTTTCTTTGGCAGTCACTCGGTGGCTAGCAGCTGGGTAGGGAAGTGTGCTCATTCTGATAAAGCGCAGGCTGCTTCTTTATATCTACTTTTTTACTACGTAGGCGCGAGTCTAATTGGAACAATGGGAGGGCAATTTCTCAGCTGGTATGGATGGGAAGGGGTAGTACTTTTAATTGGCATATCTCTTATGCTTGCCTTACTGATTGCCGCCTTTCTTTTGGTTAAAGAAGCACGTTATAAAGAAGAACTAATCCGGGTGTAGAGTGGCATTGACTAATATTATTAACAAAAATAATGACGTGGTTCGAATAATGGAAAAGACCTTACCAATTTAGGTAAGGTCTTTCTACATTGCTCCTTAAAAGGATACTAGTTCTTGTTGGCAATTTTCCGTAAGCAATAGACAAGATTCTCTTTTTCACGATGAAAATTTATACATTGACAACATTTACCGTGCCGTTCGCAATCTGTTTTTGGACAGGTGCAGTTTTGTTCGTTACATCCAGCCATAAGTGACCTCCATCCTATTTAGAAATTTAATTTAATTACGTTTATTTTAATGCGAAATGGAAAGGGAGTAAAGAGATTTTTTATAGTGGAAGAAAGGAGAACGCTATTAAAATAAATTGGCAAGGAAGAGTGGATAAATAAAAAAAGCCCCTGTCATAAGACAGGGACTTTCTGACATCCTAGCGGTTCTGGCTAAAGCAATCTCTGCAATATACAGGACGGTCGCCGCTTGGACGGAAAGGAACTTGTGTTTCAACACCACATGAAGCGCAAGTAGCGTCATGCATTTCGCGTTGTTGGTAGTTGCTGTTACGGCCACCGTTACCATTTCTTTGTTTGTGAGCTGCTCTACATGAAGGGCAACGTCCTGGTTCGTTGGTGAAACCTTTTTCAGCGAAGAAATCTTGTTCTGAAGCTGAGAATACGAATTGGTCTGCGCAATCGCGGCAAGTTAAAGTTTTGTCTTGAGTCATGTTTTGTATAGCCTCCTAAAATCTGTTACTAAAATAGGTAATGAGAATTTCATTGTCTCTTATTAAAGTAACCTTTAACAAGGACGGATGTCAGCCCCAATCGATCTATTTGAGTGCTTCTAAACTATACGCCAAATTAGGAAAAAAGTAAAGAGATTTCTTTTTAAAAATTGAAAAAAATTATTTTTTTGTAAAAAGGTTTTATTTTAATGTATCATGGAGAAAAGGTTTCTCTACATTTCTGAGTAAAAGTTTCTTAATCAAGGATTTTCATGACGGCTTAATAAAACTCCTGCCCAACGACTTAAGATAGCAAATAAGTGCTACTCAATCAAAGATATTCTTTATTTTCCTTAGAACTAAATCTTAAGCATTTCAAAAGTGCGTCAGTAGTATTGGATCTGCTACAGAAAAAAGCCAGCAACGTATTGGCAGTGCGTTACTGGCTGTTCCCTTTTTACTTCTAAAGCGTTCTTAACCCAAAGCTTACTCTAGATCTGGCTTGCCTGTCTGTCTGTCTGTTCGTCTGTATTCATCGTCTGCATCACCGCCCTCGAGATGCGTTTCGGTATAATTAATGGGGTTTTCAACTTGTCCGGAACGTTTCAATTCTTGGTACAAAATTTGCCGTTTATCATCGGGTAGTTTTGGGACGATTTGGTTAATTTCTGACCATTCTTTAATATGTCTCTTAGTCATATAGCACCTCCTTCTTTAGATCTTACTTTTATTATGTCCAAAAGATATATGAAAAGTCTTCAAAAACTTTTCTTCATATAATACTTAGCCGAAACGATTTAAGTAAAAGAGTCTTTTATTATAAAATCAAACTAGAAAGCCGTATTGCCCTATTGTTGCTTTAATAAATTAGGATAATAGGGAATTATCAGGCTTGCTTTTTTTACGTCAAATAGCAACGGTTGAATTACATGTGGTTATTACTAAAATAATACTGTATTATTTCTAATGATATAACTAGATGTATCATTAAAATTTTAGGCATAAAATAAAGTGGTCAAGCAGGGAACTAAGGATTTTCAGGCGAATGAGAGAGAGAAAGAAAGCATGGTGGAAAGGAGGAATAAAGATGGCATTTTTTAAATGGGATGAAGCATATTCTACAAATGTGCAAGAATTTGACAATGACCATAAGAAATTAATTGACTTATTTAATGGGGTTTATAAGCAAGTATTTGAGTGTGAAGACTTGGAAGAGGAGAGGGCTTTAACACATCAGACATTAGTGGAATTGTTAGAATATGTGAAATATCATTTTACAGCAGAAGAAGAATTAATGATAAAGTTTAATTTTCCTCAATATGTAGAACATAAAAAGGAACATGAGTATTATATACAAGAAGTAAATAAATTTTTAGAACAGCACAATGAAGGAGTAGTCGCTCTGTCTTTTCCTACCTTTATGTTTCTTAAAGAGTGGATTACGAAACATATTATGGTTCGCGATAAAAGTTATGGAAAGTTCTTTAATGATAACGGCATAAACTAAAAAACTGTCGAAGGAAAATTTGAATAGCAATAGAAAAAAACTATCTTACGTGATAAACATAAGGTAGTTTTTTCTATTCTATCAGCTTTCTGTGAAGTGTAGGGAAATAGATTGTTTTTGTTTTAAGTGAAGCATCAGTTAGCTTCTTCCAGGGCAAGGGACTTACTCTTTCCAAGTATAAACAGGGAGAGGTTGATGACAATCTTTTTAGCAGGGTAAGGGTAAAACTAAACTGCGTTGGTGCAATCAACGCATATTTGGCGTCATGGGCATTGATAATAGTTTCTACTGGTACATTAAAAGCTAGGGCTAATGTGGAGCTCGGAATCGTAGCAGGGGGTTTGCGACGGTCTAAGCCGCCATAACACAAATAGTTCCATGATGACCAGCTTATTAATGAGATAAGAATAAGTAGAGCAAAGATAAAGGTATACAGCATCATTTCTAGAGTGGATTTGGGCGATGAATAGGGAGAAAAGTCTAAGATAAGCCAATGGTCCATGAATATGGGAAAAGTAGCAATTAGTAATGGATAAAAAAAATAAAGAAAGAATATCCAAAATAATGCGGAAAAAAAAGTTTCTAAGATACGTAGTAAGAAACTCTTTAGTTGTGGTTTATTGATTAGTAAGTGATTACCTATTTTATCACCCCCGAAGATGCTAGCAATACTGGCCTTAGCTCCTCAAAAAATATTTTAGGATAAACCTCGATCTGGGCTCACCCATGTTGCAGGGGCCCCCATTTTACGAAAAAGGGCAGTCGGTGTAGCCTTGACTGTTGCGAATGCAGTAAGTATCCAGTAAACCCAAGGATACCATATTACCCAAAATACATATTTAAAAAGACCTTTTTCATAACGTTTATCGATATAAAGTGCCACACTAAATTGTATAACTGAGATCAAAACTAATAGAGATCCCTTCCAACCAGGAAGTAAACTCATAGCATGAAGATTCATAAATGGAAATAGAAAGCTTAGAATCCATAGGGACAGAAAAGTAACATAGGTGTAGGACCACATGACTGATGTTACATATTCAAGATATACAGGCCACATACGGCGCTGGCGCCAATCTTTCCAAATGTTAATATGACGCCTTATGACTTCACCGCCTCCTTGGGCCCAGCGAACGCGTTGCTTCCATAGACCTGATAAACTTTCTGGCACTAAAATCCAACACAGGGCATTCGGTTCATAGCGAATATCCCAAAAACGTTTTTCTAGCTTCCAAGTAATATTGATATCATCAGTAATCATATCAATGTCCCAAAGATCTACATCCAAGAGGGCTTGCTTACGAAAAGCAACGATGACACCTGAGACAGTTAATACCTTGCCTAAGATTCGCTGAGTTCGTTTAATCATACCAATAATAGAAGAGTATTCACCTACTTGAATTTTCGCTAGTAAGGTAGTGCGGTTTCGTACTCTAGGGTTTCCTGTAACCGCGCCGACCCTAGGACCGCTTAAAAAGTGACCAACCATCCAATGGATTGCATCAGCATCAAGATGGGCATCTGCATCGATGGTAAGAATAATATCTCCACGACTTGCTAAGGTTCCATAACGTAGTGCAGTGGGTTTTCCTTTATTTTCTTGTAGCCGTAGGAAGCGCAGTTTGGGGTAACGGTCTACCATTTCTTCCAATATAGCAGGTGTTTTATCAATACTGCCATCATCTACGACAATCACCTCAAAATTTGGGTAATTCGATGATAAGATACTAAGAATCGTACTAGAAATTGAGATTTCTTCATTGTGGGTAGGAATAAGAACAGATACAAAAGGATATTGATCAAATATGGGTGCTTCACGGCTTTTGTTATGTTCACGCCGAAAATAAAAGAACAATGCACCCAATGTCCAAAGTATGCTCATAGCGAAAGGGTAGTAGAAAAGAAAGTTTATAAAAAAAGTAAATATTGTGCTAGTAAGCATAAGAAGCTCCTTTTTCATTGGGTAGGGTGGATTATGGAGATGAAAATATATTTTCAGGGTAAAAAGCAAAATGAATGGCATGTTTGCTTTTTAAAGTAGCAACTTGCTGTTGTAATTCTCTGATATTAAGCCATTGTTTTTTATTCCAGTCGTAGGTTTGTAACTTAAAGACTACTTTAGAGGCATTGACTTTATTTTTTAAAGCTGTATCTGCAAGTTGGCCCAACCAGACAAAGGGCTTATCATACTGCTTTTCCATATAGGGGTAAGCCATCACAATGGTGTAATCGTAAGTGGTGAGGTATTGATCATAATTTTGGGCCAACCAAAATTCAGATTGAGGCTCAGTTATAATGGTAGGGTATAAGTTACGTGCTGTTGCTAGATAAGGGCGATACTGCTTCATCGCTAGGATCAGTTTTTTAGTTAAATCTGTTAAAGCCTTTGTTTTGATTTGTGTCCATTGGGCTTGGGTGCCACTGTCTTGTAAGATTTCAGGAGTTAATGCTAGACCTGTAGCATTATAAAAGGATTTCTTTGCTGCTGGTGAAAAATCCTCATAGTCGTTAAGATATAAATCATCTTGAAATAAGATACCGTCAATGTAACTATAAGCTGCTAGGTCGCTAAATAGTGCTTCTAAATGTGTTTGTACCTCTGGACTAAATGGTGTTGCTCGATTGTACCAACCCTGCCCTTTCTCAGAGTAGGAAATAACTGTATCTTCTGGTCGATCTTTTAACAGCCATTGGCAGGCCAAGGTAGGCATCCAAGCATAAACTGTAAATCCTTCTTTACGGAGTTTTGCAGCGATATGACTGAAAATGTCAGCGCGAACAGGAGCTTCTTTCGTATAAAAATAAACACTTTCGATGTTTCCATTCCCATTTATATCACTAAATGCTTGTAAGAAGATTGTATTTATTTCGGCAGCACGCAAAGATTCAATTGCTAGGGCAAGATTGTTTTCCGTTTGGCTAGCATTTAGTGGATCATAAATAAGATCAATGTCAAGTTGCGCAGCCTTCATTTGCTTAGATGTATGAGTACCTGATTTTAGAAAATTAGCAAATTTGTCTCCTGTCAAATTTGTTTCTATAATTCCTCGGCGGGCATTTGCCATGCTGGAGGGAGTTAAAGCGTTAAAATCACCATCTAGCCCTAAAAACAAGGTGAAACCTTCTTTCTGGGCAATGTCAATTGCAGATTTTGTGTAACTGCCATAAGGCCAAGCAATCGCTTTTGCCTTGTGTCCGAGTTCCTTTTCAAAGACGGCCTGGCTTTGCTTTAAATCACTTTGTATTCGTTGGCGATAGATAGCAATGGATTCATATTGTCCGTGAATATATTGCAAGGATTCCGCCATCTTTCCGCTATCACCTTGGGGGTTCGTCGTGACGGAGCGATGAGATTGGTGAGAATGAGAAGCAAAAGAAACCAATCCTGACTTTTCCATTTCCCGGATTTGTTCCCATGTGACTACCTTTCCTACATCCGGTGGAGCATAGTCTGCCCAAGAGGTGACAATGGCTGAGACTGCAGGGTAATTATATTCTTTAAGTAGTGGATATACCTTGGTGTAAAATGATAGATAACCATCATCAAACGTAAGCAAAAGAGGCTTATCGGGTAAAGGGGTACCCTGGGTAGAGGCCTCAATGTATTGATCTAATGATATAGGATGATAGCCATTCTTTTTGAGAAATTCAAAGTGTTCTTTTAATGTATTGGGAGTAATCGTAAAGGTGTTGTAGGGGTGTTCCACAACATCATGATAACAAAGAATCATAACACCCTTTTCCTCTGCTGCAATCACTGGGCTTATAAAGGATAGAAAAAGCAGTAAGGATAAAGCTGTGGTAAGCAAGATATTAGGAACCATATCTGTTCTCCTTTCTAGACGGGGGGGCAGTGAATTACCAATTCACTCGGTAATAAAGGTAAGATTGTTTATACCCAAGGCCTAGATTGTTTATATTTGTAGATAAGGTATTATGAAAGCCATACTCAAGTCCTGCAACGAGTACTTTGTTCGGCGAAAATTGGTGGCTATACTCTATACCAACGCTCGGTGAAAAGGCAAATACTTCAGGACGATCTCGATCCCAAACAGCTCTAAGATTTGCATCCCAAGAGTTCTTTTCGAGGGCCCAGTGCTCTTTAAATCCTATAACATAGGCTTCTCGAACAGTCGGAGGCTCATAGGTCAAAGGTTGGCCGTTTATTTCCTGGTATTTGTAATTCATTCGGTCAAAAGATGTAAACCAGGTTAGCGTTTTTTCCTCATTTGAAAACATAGTATGTTCAAAATTTACTCCATAGGTTTTCGAATCATTGCTGTCACTGTAATTGGAAGAGGCGAAAACAACGTTATACTGATCTTTAAGATCTAATTGGCGATGGAAGTTTACTTGATAATTGGTAAACATAATAGGCAACAGTAGTGATTTTAGATCTTTTACGGGAGTTCGTTCTATTTTTAACCCTACTACAGAATTGTCGTTAAAATAGTGATTGGCAAAGAAGCGATAACCGGTAAATAGGTTAGTAAAATGATAATTGTCTAGCCAAAAGGTAGCATCTTGCCTGGTGTCTTGGTATTTGAGACCAAAAGATTTAGTTTGTAAAGTAGCAGAGTTTACTCCGTTGTTCATGATATTCCTATTAGACTCTGCTAATAGAGAAAACTGTCCCCTTATATAGAGCTTGGCTGTAAGTTCCGCTATTATTGTGTCGTTGTTTTTAGAATCACTTTCTACCTGGTAATTATATTCAATACTGCCTTTGGGGCGAGCCTCATACCGTTTACTTGCTTGCTCTGTAAGAGGACTATAGGAATAGCTTTCTTCTAGAGAGTCAAGTGCTGTATCTGCTGCTCTATAATCGCCTACTGCTAGAGCTGTACTAACGATACCTGATAATCCAGCAAGCTTACCATCTTTCAATGTACTTAAGGCATTATATTGCTCATAGGACTCTCGGGGCATATACTTTTCGGATAAAGCATAAGCGAATTGTTTTCGATACAATACATCATTTGGGAAAATAGCAATTAGTTTTTTATATAACATTTTACCTGTGAGAAATTCGTTACTTCTTATAAAAGAAGCAGCGTCTTCGGCTACTATATAGGCCAAGTCAGGATAGGCAGAGAGTATTTCATCATAGAGAGACAACCCTTTGCTTCGGTTGCCAGATTTTACATAGGCATAAGCTAAACTTAATTTTACAGACTTTAAATTGGTTCTCTCATTGCCTCGCTGAAGAATTACATCGTATATTGATAGCGCTTTTTGCGGTTGTGCTGAGCGAAGATAGGAATCGGCTAGAGCTTGCAAACCGAAATCTGGTACTAGGCTGAGGTCTGTCCAAAGTTTGGTTGCTTCCTGAATTGCTAGCTTATAATCATTGTTTAATCGTAGGGCATAAATATAATTTGATTGCATTTTAATACTAGCAGAACCATCGATTATTGTTGGTTGTAGTAGCAGGATACCCCTGCTGTAATCACCATGTTGTATAAAAGCAATAGACATCTCATTGCGTAATTGACGCTCTGGGTTACCTCCCTGACCAGCAGGTATTAACTGGAGTGCTCTCGTTACATCAATGGCAGCGGTTACTGGGTCCCCAGCTAAAATCAACATTGACCCTCGGCTGACATAAGTTTCAATATCATTTGGATCTTCCAATAAAAGCTGATCGTAGACGTTATTTCCTAAGGCAATATCATTCATGTGCATCAAGGTTTCCGCTTCCCAGCGTCTAGCCTGACGATCCCCAGTAGCACCAACTTCATGATAGAGTTGGTATGCTTCTTTGAATTTAGCCAACTTGTAGTAGGCACCAGCTATATTTTTTTTAACATAGATGGGTATGATTTCACGGTGAAGTATTTGGTCTTCATATAGTGAGATTGCACCCATGTTATCTCCGGACCATGCTAACACGGTGGCATAGTCATAGAGTATATTCGGATTCGTACTGCTATCAGACAGCTGTTTAAATAGGTTCAATGACAAAGAGAATTGCTCATTGCGGGCCAGGGCTAAGGCATAGTTGTAAGCCGCTTGCTCATTAGCAGGGTTTTGTTCATAGGCGCTTTGTAAGGCCGGCAGGTGTATATCGTTAGCCCAGGCAAAAGGAATAAAATAATTGGTGCTAAGTAATGCTGTAATAGCGAAGGCGAGTGTGTATTTAGGAATATCCATAGAAAAGCTCCTCTAAAACGACCTAGTTCCAGTCATATAATAGCCCTTTTGAACATTAACCGCCTTATTCCATATAATGTCTGGGTTTGTATTTTCTCGTCCGTTATAAAGGCTAAAATTTTGATACCAATAACCTAAAGAAAATACTGAGGCCGAGTTTATAGCAAATTGTAAACCAATTTTTGTATCGAACATTCTTGCCGTACCAGTATGAGCAAATGACAAATCACGTAGATTCCACCAACCTTGACCTTGGGCTAGCAGTAAGGGGGAATATAGGAAAGAGCCAATAAGTGCAGTTGTACTCGTTAAGGGAATTGTATGCTGTACTCCGAAATGTGGACCTTGATAAATCATAAGATAGCTTGAATTTAAACTGACGAGGGGGACATTTACGTTTGAATAATCTTCTATTGAGTAAAAGCCATTTTTCATAGAGTAAAGGTTTCGATTATACTGATACCCAGCTAAGAAATCAGTGCGTTTTGTAAGACTTTTTTTCCAGTCGGCTGTAACAAAAAGACCTTTATTTTGTGTGTCAAAAGTGCCAAAATACCATAAATTATTATTTTTTGAATAGTCCCAGTCGGAATCAGTGCCAAGCTTGGTAGTAGGACTGGTCGTCATGCCAACTTCAAGCTGTAGAGATTGGTTTTTTGCTAGTTTCTTGCCAAAATTTGCTACGAGATAGTTGTCTTCGTGCGGGTAATTCAATTCGGAGGCACCATCAATTACCTTTGTATGTAAGGGAAATGTAGTCTGCCAGCTTTGTAATCCAGAAGTATGCCAGGTTCCAATTGAGAAAGAGTCAGAGGATGCAAAGGTTGTAGTGGTTACAAATGTTAACGTAAGCGATAAAAAAGCTTGTATCCATTTAGACATAGAAAAACCTCTCTTGTTTACATAATGTTAGAGAGATTCGCCAAAAATTCTGAAAGCCCTTTCCGAAAAGAAGAGGTAAATGTTGTAAGGGCCAGTGCTAGATGAATTCAAATATTTTAGAAAAAAAGAAACAGAAAAAAATCCTCAGGAGAATTCTTTTCTGTTTGTGTTAACTTAGCTGGTTACATGGAATTTTCATTGTGTTTCCATAGGAATAAAGATAAGACGCTGTTGGAAGCTGATTACTATCAAAAATGATCGTCCCTCGGTGTAGAAATTCTTTATTTGCGATATAACGAAGGTCATAAATATTTACACAGCTGGAATGAAGGCTTTTTTCCTCTTCAAAATAAATAAAGGGGGTAAAGGTAGTGAAAAAATCACCAAGTATTGTTTTTTGGGCTTGCAAGGTAAAAGGGGAAACAGCTTTTTGTTTTGTTAAGTTGGCATTGGTTTCTAATACGGGATAAATGGCTCCTAGTTGTCCAACTGTATAAGATTGTTTTGTTTCTAAGACAAAATCCCAAAATAATATACGCTGTAAGGAAGGCATAATTGAGAGTTGTACAATATCTTCATTGGAAAATATCTCATGTATTTGCCTTCTTGCCTTTTTGCGGAGGAGTATGCGAAGGCTAATATATGACACAATGGTAAAAAAAGTAAGACAAGATAAGGTAAACATAGTGATGGGTAAGGTATAGATACTCGTCATGAGCAATAGGAGTATAGGGTCAAATACATTTAAAAGTTGTAAACTTTTGCGTTCCTTACGAAAAGGCCATAAAATTGCCACGCCATGAGTATTAAAATAATCAATGATACTGTGTGACAAACAACCAGCAAAGGCCCAGCCAAATAAGGAAAAAAGATTGGTTTCCGGCATAAAAACATAAAGACTTACGCTAATCATAGCTGCCCACATGCATAAACCAGGGATGGAATGAGAAAAAGAACGATGCTGTCTAAGGTAAGAAAAATTTCCTTTGACTTGAGCGATAATATCAAAATCAGGTGCTTGCGCGCCAATAACCGTCGCGAGATAAATAGGATCATGTAAGGATAAAGGATGTCCAGATAAACCAGCAACAGCCATGCCAATTAGTGCATGGGATAAGGAATCCATAATGATGCCTCCTACCTATTTAAATTTACATAACATTATAACATAAGTAAGAGGTATGTGTTTTATAGTAAGTTTTGCCTGTAAATAAAAAATAGTGGCCTCATTTTAAGAGGCCACCATTTTTTACGGAATCAGAAAGTATAACAATTTCTTGATTCCAAGTAAGAACGACTAAGGTTTCTGCCTGCGTCCAAGGACTTGGCACAAGCCTTAGTCTTTTCTTATATTTACAGACTTTGGGCTTTCGATCCTGTGATTTTTTTATCTAAAAATATTACATAATATAAATAGATAGCAAGCAGTACAGGAATACCAGTGTAAAGAACAATACGTTGTGATTCATCGAAATATAAACTGAAAATAACACCAATGTTTAATACCAAAGCAAGTGCAGGTACAAAAGGGTAGAACGGTGTGCGAAATTTGAGTTGTTCCAATTTACCACCTAGGCGAGCAAATTCTCTACGGAAGTTTATCTGGCACCAAGCAATAATAACCCAAATTAGACAACCTGTAAGCCCTGTACTAGACATAAGCCACAAATATACGGTATCGGCAGCATACTCACTGGTAAGTAAAGACATGCAAGCTAATACTAGAGTCAAATAAACACCATTGATAGGAACACCACGAGAGTTTAATTTGCCTAGAAAATTAGGGGCTAATCCTTCTTTGGACATAGACCAGAGGAGACGAGAGCAGGCATATAAAGCGGAATTACCTGCAGATAAGGCGGAGGTCATAACAACAAAACTCATAATATCTTTTGCTAAAGGGAATCCTAACATACCAAATACATGCGCAAAAGGACTTTCTAAGACACTGGCTTCTTGCCACGGAATAATACCTGCGAGTACAACCATGGCTAACACATAAAATATAATAATGCGGAAAGTAATCCCTTTAATAACGCGAGGGACATTTTTACTTGGGTCTTCGCATTCACCTGCAGCAATCCCTACAAGCTCAGCACCTTGGAAAGAGTATACTACAGCGATCATAGTTAAAAGTACTGCTTCAAAGCCATTTGGAAAAAGACCAGAGCCAGTGTTAAAATTGGAGAGCCCAACAATAGGGAGAGAATGACTCGAGAAACCAAACAACAGACCTGCACCAGCGACAATAAAAGCTAAAATTGCAGTTACTTTGATACCAGCAAACCAGAATTCTGCTTCACCATAGGCTTTTACCGAGATGATGTTTAATAAGGCTAACATCACAGCAAAGATTCCACACCACATCCAGATTGCCAGCTGTGGAAACCAATTATTCATAATAATGCCTGCAGCGGTAAAGTCAGCAGCAATACAAATTGCCCAATTTATCCAGTATAACCAGCCGGTGGTGAAACCAGCTCCAGGGGATATGAAACGAGAGGCATAGCTTTGAAACGAGCCAGAAACAGGCATGGCTGCCGTTAGTTCACCTAAGCATAAGAGAACCATATACATGATAAAACCGCCTGTTAGGTAGGCAAGAACAGCACCAAGAGGACCTGCTTGACTAAGAGTTTGGCCTGATCCTAGAAAGAGTCCAGTACCAATGGTACCACCGATAGAAATCATCATAAGGTGGCGTGATTTCATGTCACGCTTGAGGCCTACTTTTTCTGGACATAAGTCTTTCAGATTTACCGTAGGAATTGACATAATTTACCTCCTAATTTACAAAATAAAATGGTTGTGAGCTATCTCACAACCAAAAAATTTATACAAAGATAAATTACCGCTTGTGTGAGATAGCACTCCACCCAAAAGAAGCTTTTGGTGACAGTCTTGCATTTATTCAATACAAGCCCAACAAAAAAAGTAGGAATTTTTTTGTTTCGGCAACTATTCCTTTCTGTATAGCTCATTGCTTCCGGCTCACTATACTTACTCATAATACTTGCACCTCTATAATCACAACCTATTCAATTCTTTGCTTATTTTATTAAAACTAGGATTACTTGTCAATCAATAATTAAAATATATTTATTGAAATTTTTAAAAATATAGGATTATGCAAAGTGTCTGAAGAAATAAGATACGCAAGAATATTTTTGGAGGTTTCCAAGTGGAAAATGAGCATAGACGATTAGATGCGAAATTTGCGCAGTCTTTAGTAGATACTGTAGCTGTTGAATTAAATAAGAATGTAAATATACTTGATGAACATGGAGTAATTATTGCGTCTTTTAGTAGAGAACGCATTGGACAAATTCATGAAGCCGGGGCAAAGATGCTGCAGAATGGAGTTGTGAAGGAGTTTTATGTTAGTGAAGAAGATGAAATAGATATGCCTGGTACCCGCAATGGCTTTAATGTTCCTATTATGTTTGAGGAGCAATGTATTGGCTTAATTGGCGTAACTGGTGATCAGAAAACTGCTGAGCCTTATGCTAGGTTAGCTGCACGTTTCGTAGAAGCCAATCTTCAATCAAATGCTAGGCAGGAAAGGTTAGTAGGGGCATTAACAGAAAAAGAAGAACTTCAGTCCATATTTTTAAATAAAATAATTACAATACAAGAAGATGAGCGTAAAAGGATATCACGGGAGCTCCATGATGAAACAAGCCAGTCCTTAACGTCCATCATTGTTGGTCTACGTGTCCTCGCAGAGCAAGTGCAAAGTAGAGAGGAGCAAGAAAAGATACTAGAAATGCGTGACCTTGCGGTTACGACCTTAGAAGCGGTGCATCATATGGCAGTTGAATTACGCCCTGTATTATTAGATGACTTAGGGTTAGTGGCTGCGGCTAAAAAATATATAGAAAACTATACTAAGCAATATGGAATATCTATGTATGTTGATTTTAATAACTTATCAAGAGAACGATTTTCTCCTGAAGTAGAAATCACATTATATCGTATTTTACAGGAAGCATTAACGAATATAGTCAAACATGGAAAAGCAAAACAGGTTTGGGTATCCTTAAATAAGAAACAGGATAAACTTATTTTGTTGGTTGATGATGACGGTGTAGGTTTTGATACAGAAATCGTTAGAAATTCCCATAGTCATACTTGTTTGGGGATTTATGGAATGAGAGAACGTGTTGCTTTGGTGGAAGGAAAATTTATTATTAAATCAGCCTTAGGTCAAGGCACAAAAATTTTTGTGGAAATCCCATTAACGGGCAAAAATTGTGATAAAAGTATTGTTTAACACGCCAAAACTTGTATATTGAAGCAACTTGAAGTACAATAGAAAGTAATGGGTTTTGAGCGGGTATTTTCATTTATGAACATTTGGATGAAACCAATCTAAAACGGGAACGGTTGGTTTACGGAACGTCTATTGGTGAAAAAAACTTAAATGTACAAACTCAAATATTGGAGGTATTTTTCTTGGAAAAACAAAATAAATTAGCCATTATTCCACTTGGTGGGTTAGGCGAAATCGGCAAGAATATGACCGTAATTCGTTACGAAGATGATATTATCATTCTTGATTCTGGTTTAGCATTTCCAGAAGATGATATGTTAGGGATTGACTTAGTTATACCTGATATCTCCTATCTTCTTGAAAATCAGGATAAGATAAGGGCGGTTGTTATTACTCATGGCCACGAAGACCATATTGGTTCTTTATCTTATCTATTAAAGCAAATTGACGTACCCGTCTATGGTACGCGCCTTGCATTAGGGTTAGCCGAGTGCCGATTAAAAGAAAATGGCGTGGCAAACTACAAGCTGGTTCCAGTGAACCCAGGCGATCAAATATCATTTGGTACAATTCAAGTAGGGTTCATTCGCGTATGTCATTCCATCCCTGATGCCGTAGGAATGTATTTCAAGACTCCGGTTGGGACAATTGTCCATACGGGTGATTTTAAAATTGATTATACACCAGTTGATGGTAAAGCAATGGATATTCATAAATTCGCCGAATTAGGTGACGAAGGTGTACTCGTCTTGATGTCTGACAGCACGAATGCGGAACGACCGGGTTTTACGAAATCAGAAAGACAGGTCGGCATTGCTTTGGATGAAGCATTTTACAATGCGAAGGGGCGAATTCTTTTAGCTACCTTTGCATCCAACGTATTACGTGTACAGCAGGCGATTACCTCTGCTTGTAAATATGGCCGCAAGGTGGCAATTATCGGACGCAGTATGATTAACGTTGTAAATATTGCTACAGAACTTGGGTATTTAACGGTTCCCGAAGGTGTCATAATTGACATTGATGAGATTAAAAACTATCCAGGAAACCAAATATTGATTTTATCGACTGGTAGCCAAGGGGAACCTATGTCTGCCTTAACGAGAATGGCAATGAACGATCACCGAAAAATTGAGATTAGTCCTAGTGATACTGTTATTATTTCTGCGACACCGATTCCAGGTAATGAGAAATCCGTATCAAAGACGATTGATGCCTTATTACGATTAGGAGCAGAAGTGATACATGAACGTTCTGCTGGTATTCACGTTTCAGGGCATGCCAGCCAGGAAGAATTAAAATTAATGTTAACCTTGGTTCGTCCTCAATACTTTATTCCCGTACATGGCGAGTATCGGATGTTAATAAGCCATGGAAAGATAGCTCAAGAATTGGGCGTTGCAAAGGAAAATATTTTTATAGGTAGTAACGGACAGGTCTTTGAGTTTTCCAAAGAAGCTGGTGTTGTTAGTGGGAAGGTATCAGGGAAAGTCACGTCAGGTAAGGTTTTTGTTGATGGTTTAGGAGTAGGTGACGTAGGAAATATTGTTATGCGTGATCGCAGCAAATTGTCTCAAGATGGAGTTCTCATTGTAGTTATCACTATAGATAAGGCCAGTGGCTCAGTTGTAGCGGGTCCCGATTTAGTTTCCCGTGGTTTTGTCTATGTTAGAGAATCTGGACACTTAATGGTTGAAGCGAAACAAAAAGTAAAGCAGGTCCTTGCTAATTGTGAGGCAAATAAAGTAACTGAATGGGCTGCAATCAAAGGTAATGTTCGAGATGCCTTAAGTAAATTTGTTTATGAGAAGACTCGCCGTAGTCCAATGATTTTACCTATTATTATGGAGGTTTAGAACCTTCGATTATATAATTAGATTACGTTATATCTATAAGTAAGAGAAGAGGTTTGCCTTTAGGCAGGCTTCTTTTCTTTTTAGAGTATAGTATTTTAAATAATATTTCTTCATTTTCTCATAGCTACAATTTTGGCTATAGTGAAATTTGGTATATAGATGAATAGCCTCTAAAAAAATAGCAAAAGCTATAATAAAAGGAGGTAATGCAGTTGTCAGATCAAGGAAATGAGACATTAATTAAAAGTACAGATCAAACCAGTCGAGGTGACGTGGAATCTGTTTCAGGAAAAGGTGATGCCAGTGGTACAAATGATCCAAATCGACATTTTGACGTGCATCAAAACGCAAAAAAATACTATGATATTGAGAAATCTCCTTCTATGGAAGAGGTACATAAATGGCAGCGTAAACATATTCAGGGTACGGATCAAGGGAAAGAGGGATTTCCTCTTAATGTTATTGTAGATCCAGCTATGCGTGAAATGTACCAACATGTTCATGCGCAAGGGCTTACAAATGTATTTGATCGATTTGATCAACAGGAAAAGATTCGTTGTACTTTTTGTGTACAAGGATTGTCATGTCAGTTATGCGCCAATGGTCCTTGTCGTATAAATGCCAAAGTACCACGGGGAGCTTGTGGCGTGGATGCGGATGTAATGGTATCAAGAAATTTTGTATATCGTCATGTGACGATTGGAACTTCCGCTAATATTTTTCATGCCCAGCAGGTGGCCCGTACTTTAAAGGCAGCAGCAGAAAATCCAGATAGTGGTTTAAAAATTCGTGATAAAGATAAATTACTCAAATATGCTGAAATGGCCGGATTAGATAGTCATGAAGATGTAAAAAAAGTGGCTGTAAATTTCGCAAACTGGGTTCTGGAAGATATTAGCCGGCCTTATTGGGAAGAGTCAGCAATGACTAAAGTATTTGCTCCTCCTAAACGTCAAGAGCTGTGGCGTAAATTAAAGTTATTCCCTGGTGGCGGCTTTAGTGAGGTTGCGTTTGCACAAACAAAATGTATGACAAACTTAAATGCTGATCCGGTCGATTTTCTATTAACCTCGGTACGCTTAGGGATTGCCAATGAATACCAAGGTTTATTTGCATTAGATATATTACAAGAAATATTAATGGGTACACAAAAGATAAGAACAGCAAAACAAAATATGGGTTTGTTAAATAAGGAAAAGGTTAATATTATTACAAATGGTCATATGCCACTTGCAGCTCATATTGTTATTGAACTTGCCTCTTCTCCTGAGTGGCAAGAAAAGGCAAAAAAGGCTGGCGCAACAGGTCTTCAGGTATTAGGACATGTTTGTGAAGGGCAACAATTATTAAATTATGAAGATACTGGAAAAATGTCTGCTTATGCTGGCCAAGAAGGAGAATGGTTGTCAGAGGAATATTTACTAGCCACAGGTGCTGTAGATTTATTCATGTTTGATTATAACTGTACCATTCCGACCTTGCCCCTTTATGCGAAACGCTTTGGTACTACCATGGTAAGCACTCACGAAGTCATCCGTATGCCTGATACAGAAGTCGTAGAATTTAAACCTGAAGAAATGCGCAAACAAGCAGAAAAAATTCTGGATATGGCCATTGCAGCTTATGCAAAACGTAAGGCAGAGAATAGAGAAGTCTACATTCCACCACATGTGTCAGATTGCATGATTGGCTTTAGTACAGAATCAGTTAAAGCAGCGTTAGGCGGCTCTTGGAAACCTCTTATTGATGCAATTGTAGAAGGGAAGATTCGTGGTATTGCAACGATAGTTGGTTGTACTACGGCTCGTTATGGTCAAGGTGGTAGTAATATCTTTAAGATTACAAAAGGATTGATTGAGAAAGATATTCTTGTGTTATCAGGAGGGTGTACTTCTTCGGTTATGCAATATACTGGACTGGCTGACCCAAAAGCAGCAGATGAGGCTGGAGCCGGTTTAAAAGCGGTTTGTAAATCACTGGGAATTCCTCCGGTTCTTTCTTATGGTGCATGTGTGGACATTGGAAAGATGACGCAGACGGCTATGGAGATTGCGGATACTTTAGATGTAGATACAAACATGTTGCCAATTGTTATCGGTGCCCCAGAATATTTGGAGCAAAAGGCTGTTGCTGATGCTTGTACTGCAATTGCCCTTGGATGGTTAGTACATGTCGCCCCCGTTCCTTCTGTAACAGGTAGTGATTTAGTTGTAAAAACACTAACAGAAACTACGGAAACATTAGGTTTAGGCAAATTAACAGTGGAAACAAGTGCAGAGAAAACAATTCAAATTTATGTAGATCATATTGAAAAGAAACGTAAAGAGCTTGGAATATAGGTGAAAATACAGTATGTTGCTGTTTTGCGATTTAGGGTAAAAATAACTAGGCTCTTACCACAGGGAAAATCCTTGTATTTGTCTTACTTAAAAAAACGACATTTGCCAAGCTGTTCTTTTATGGTATAATAAACAAGAAAATAAAATATTTCTTATTTCCAACAAGGGGAGTAGCTTTATAGTACATGTCGTCATCACGGGTATATCCCCCGGCTGTACTGTCAATAATATTATTGATGCAAGACCTTGTCTCCTAGGAGACGAGGTCTATTTTTGATGTAATTTTGGAGGAGGTCTTTATAATGCATGATTTATTTTCTATAGTGGGTCCAGAGTGGTTTGTTGCCTTAGGAAGCATCCTGTTTTTAAACCTTATTCTTAGTGGGGATAATGCTGTTATTATTGCCATGGCAAGTAAGAATCTCCCCGCAAAGCAGCGAATAAAAGCAATCCTTTGGGGGAGTTTCGGCGCAGTCGTTCTCCGGGTCATCCTTACTTTTATTGCAGCTTCACTCTTAGATGTACCTTTCCTGCAATTTTTAGGTGGTATAGCGCTGTTGTGGATTGCGATTAATTTACTAAATAAAAAGGATAATCCTGATACTAGTACTGAAGCGACCTCCCTGCGAGCTGCTATTAAAACCATTCTATTTGCTGATTTAATCATGAGCTTAGACAATGTATTAGCCCTTGCAGCCATTGCCCAAACAGTACCCGATAATAAATATTCTCTCATTGTAGTTGGGCTAGCGACAAGTATACCGATTGTTGTTTCTGGTGCACAAATATTAGTAAAATTAATGGATAGATTTCCTGTTATTATTTATATTGGCGCTGGTATTCTAGCATATGCTGCTGCTGAAATGATCGTAAGCGATCGATCAGTGAGCGTATACATTAGTCAGTATAAATTATGGATAAAAATGCTATTAACAACGGGTGTAGTCACGTTTGGTTATTTAATGAAAAGGGGACAAGCCCTAGTGCCAACTTCAGACAAATAAAGAGCACACGCTAGCATGAAGGATGCTAGTATGTTGTTAGCGAAAACGAAAAGGCGAGTAACATAAATTAATAAAGACCCTTTACCATATGGTAAAGGGTCTTTATTAGTTTGCGATTATACCTTACTTTTTGTGACCTGCCTGATAAGACTGATCTAATAATTGAATGACGTGTAAAGCATTTTTATCCAGCTTGTTTTGGTGTAAGCCATCCATCAAATGCATGCGGCAAGTTCCACAACTAGTAGCAACAAGATCAGCATTGGTGGATGCAATATCCGCAATTTTTTTATCATTGATTTTACGGGACAGTTCATAATTACCGAGGCTGAAAGAACCACCTGAACCACAGCAACGATCAGGCTGTTTCATTTCTACAAATTTTAATCCAGGTATGGATTTTAAAACCTCACGAGGTTGTTTTGTTACCTTAATGCCTCTCGCCATGTGGCATGGATCGTGTAATGTCACAGTAGTATTTACTGGACCGAGTTTTGATTTATCAATTTTGACCACATCGATAAGAAACTCACTAATTTCATAGGTTTTTTTAGCTAATCTTTCCGTCATTTCCTTCATCCTTGGCTCATCGTGAAAGAGATGAGGAAATTCGATACGGAAAGCTTCTGTACAGGAACCGCAAGCAGATACAATATAGTCAAAGTTGTACTCATCAAATACTTCAATATTGTGTTTTGCTAATATCTTGGCAGAGTCTACGTCCCCTGACATATAGACAGGTGTACCGCAGCAATGCTGAAGGCTCGGCATCGTCACTTCGATATTGTTTTCTTTTAATACATTAAGAACGGATTGTCCAACATCTGTATACATATAGTTGATGGTGCAGCCCGTAAAGAAGCCCACTCTCATTTTAGGTTTGTCCACTTTGATTACTTCAGGGTACTGGTTTCTAAGAGGTGTGGAAGCAAAAGGGGCTGTTACCCTTTTGTAGTCCATCCCAGGCATAGGGAAACGAGCTAACGATGCCATTTTGCCAGGGAGTTTTTTGAAATTTAGAGGTCCAAAAATACCAGCCATCCGTAGAGAAAAATCAAATAACTGTCTATTTTTTAGTAAGGCGAATACTTTCTTCTTAATAGGGTGTAAGCCTCTTGCTTTCACAGCGGCTTGACGTCCGCGAAGGATAAGCTCGTCAGCGGGTACACCACATGGGCATTTCGCTGTACAGGCTTTGCAAGAAACACATTTCGACATAGCAGTATCAAAAGCGGCAGACAGTGGAATGGCACCTTTAAGTACCCCTTCCATTAAGGAAAGTTTCCCGCGAGCCACGGCTGCTTCTTTTCCTACTTCTTTATATACAGGGCAGACTTCCATACAGTTGCCGCATTTCATACAATTGGCAAGAGCATCCTGAAGGTCTGCTAACAAGGTTTTGTCTTGTTCATTAATATCCTTTGCAGTAATTTTATCAGTCATATTAACACTCTCCCACTAGTTTTCCTGGGTTTAGGATCAAGTTAGGATCAAGTGCGCGTTTGATGGATTTCATGGCGTTCATTGTTACAGGACCATGTTGTTGTTCCATCCACGGAAGTTTGCCAAGACCAATGCCGTGTTCGCCACTTAAGGTGCCGCCAAGTTCTATGGCAGCCGAAAACATTTCATCCATAGCTTTGTATACACGTTTCATTTCTTCTGGCTGACGAATATCGCATACGATGGTAGGATGCATATTGCCATCACCTGCATGGCCGAAAGTACCAATGGTTACGTTATTCGCTTTTGCAATGCTACTTACAGCACGAAGGAAATCAGGTACTTTGTTACGAGGTACAGTAGCATCTTCTACATAAGTAGTAGGGCGAAGTTTTGCTAGTGCAGGCAGAGCAGCGCGGCGAGCAGCCCACAATTTGTCTCTTTCTGCATCATCTTTCGCGATTTGAACAAAATCAGCATGGTTTGCTTTTAATGCTTCCATAACTTTTTCTGCTTCTTTTTCAACAACGATAGGATTGCCGTCAACTTCAATTAAAAGCACAGCTTGTGCATCTAATGGCAGGCCTACTTTTGCATAATCTTCTACCGTGCGTATTGTAGCATTATCCATAATTTCTAACGTGGCTGGAATAATTTTAGCTGCAATGATAGCAGAAACTGCTTTACCTGCGTTATCCAAGTCTTTGAATATCGCCATCATAGCTTTTTTTGCTTCCGGGGCAGGAACAAGTTTTGTAATAATTTTGGTGATAACACATAAAGTACCTTCTGATCCAGTAAAGAGTTTAGTCATATCATAACCAGACACATCTTTTACATTTTTACCGCCAGTATTCATGATATCACCGTTTGCTAAGACAACTTCTAGGCCCATAATATAATGTTTGGAAACGCCATACTTGAGACCTCTAAGGCCACCAGCATTTTCCGCAACAGTGCCACCTAAAGTCGCAGTTGCTACAGTACCCGGGTCTGGTGGATAAATAAGTCCAAGAGTTGCGATTTCTTTATTTAAGTCGGCCACAATAACACCAGGTTCGGCTACTGCTACTAGATTTTCTAAGTCAACTTCAAGAATTTTGTTTAGGCGAGTCATTAGTAAGACAATGCCGCCTTTCGTAGGAACACAACCGGCACTAAGATTGGTGCCTGATCCTCGTGTGTAAACTGGAATGCAATTGTCATTCGCCAGTTTCAAAATTTGTGAAGTTTCCATAGTATTAGCTGGTGATACAACGGCATCAGGCATATGAGAATGACCAGGCGTTGCATCATAGGAATAACAGTATAAGTCCTCGGCGCTTGTCAATACATTTTCTTCTCCAACAATCTCTTTTAACGCATTGATGTGGTGTTTTTCCATTTTTTTTAACCCCTTTATCTTTTACTTTGAAAAGTTTGGACTGAAATAGAAAAATATATCTATATTTTCAGCATATACAAAAAATATAGACTATTTTTATTTTCACTCAAATATAGAAAAATGTAAATAAGGCAGATACAGTAAAGCGGTGTAGGGTTGTCCCTTACACCGTTGTAGGATGCAGTCCTACAACGGTGTATAAGTTAAATGGTGATTAGCTTATATTGAATGGCATAATTAACTAGGTCCGATTTTTTATGGATATTTAGCTTGTTCATAATACGAGAACGATAGGTATCGATAGTCTTGGGGCTAAGAGTAAGCATATCAGCAATTTCGCTGTTGGTATGGCCATGAGCTAAATAGCGAAGTACTTCCCGTTCTCGTACACTCAAAACCCGGTAAGGACTTTGATTATCAGGTGCAGTCTCGTCATCATAAAGCAGGCTATTCAGTAAGGATTGGGAGAGATTTTCACTTAAGTAACGTTTGCCCTTGTGAATCTTAATGATACTCTCCATCAATTCTGTGTCTGCGGATTTTTTTAATACATAACTATTAGCTCCTGAACGCATGACTTCTTTGATATATTCTTCATCATCATACATGGTTAGCACAAGAATGGGACAAGTTAGACCACGAGATCTAATTTCTTTTATACAGTCAATACCATTCATGTCGGGCATAGATAAGTCAAGAATTAACACATCAGGAATAAGAGTTTCTACTAATTCAATTGCTTCAAGACCATTTTCTGCTTCTCCGACCACTTCAAATTGGGAAGAACTATTTAGTAGTGCTTTTAGTCCTGAACGTAAAACGGCATGATCATCGGCTAAGATAATACGGATCTTATTTATAATAACACTCCCTCCTTATTATCAGAGTAGAAAGTTTTTCTAATACTGTAACATATATATATATCGGAGTAAACCTATTAACTTATTGTAATTGCTCTGTTTCCAACGATTAAAAGAATAAAATTATAGCATATAATGGAAATATAAACGTTTTGAGTTATTGTCCACTGAGAGGAAACATGCTACTATAATAATAGGTAAATTTCTATGGAATTTCGTGGTTTTATAATTATAGATGGCATCTTAAAGGAGACAGATATAATATGAATATTTTTGATGTAATAGGTCCAGTTATGATTGGCCCCTCTAGTTCTCATACTGCAGGTGCAGTTCGTTTAGGGAATTTGGCATTATCAATTTTAGGGGAAGATGTAAAAGAGGCTGTGATTGGCTTACACGGTTCCTTTGCCCAAACCTATCGAGGTCACGGTACTGACGTGGCTTTGGTAGCTGGACTGCAAGGATGGGCGACAGATGATGAACGTATTCCAAAATCATTTGAGGTTGCAAAGGATGCAGGTATTGCCATTTCTTTTAAAACCATTCAGTTAGGTGACTTTGCTCATCCCAATTCCGTTCGATTTTGGTTAACGGGTGTTAGAGGGAACCAGTGTGTAGTGACAGGAAAGTCAATTGGCGGGGGGCGTGTTGTTATTACGAGTATAGACGATTTTCCCGTAGAATTTAGTGGAGATTTCCCTACTATTTTAACAATGCACTACGATCGCCCTGGTGCCATTGCTATAGTGACCAGTATTTTATCTACGCAAGGTGTAAATGTTGCGCAGATGAAGGTGTTCCGGAAAGAAAAGGGTGGTTTGGCAGCGATGATTGTGGAAACAGATCAACCCATTGATGATAGGACTTATGAAGGGATTGGCAAATTACCTCATATTCAATCGGTGCGACGCATCCAATTGGTATAATAACTGTAGATGTAATAAATTTTAAAATGGTAGAGGTGAAATAAAGTGGAAGAGAAATTATCCTTGCAGGAATGGATTAAATTAGCAACACAAGATCATCAGAGTTTCGGTGATTTTTGCATAGCAGCTCAAGTTAAACAGTTAGAAATAGAAGAAGCAGTATTGATGGGGCGTATGGAAGAAATGTTACAGGTTATGCAACAATCCATCGAGATGGGGTTGACAGGGGTAAAATCTATGGGAGGCTTGGTTGGCGGTAATGGAAAAAAGATAGAATCTTATCGCGAGGCATTTGCGGATAAGAGTATTGTAGGTAGTGCGATGTCTAAGGCCATTATGATCGCTTTGGCTGTAGGAGAGGCAAATGCTTCCATGGGGCGTATTGTTGCCGTACCAACTGCTGGTGCTAGTGGTACTTTGCCCGCGGTGCTCTTTTCTTTGGCTGAAGCCCGAAATTTTAGTATGGCAGAGCTTGCCAAGGCTTTAGTTGTAGCAGGAGCGATTGGTATGGTAATTGCTTCACGAGCTTCTTTATCAGGAGCAGAGGGGGGCTGTCAAGCTGAGTGTGGATCGGCAGCGGCTATGGCGGCTGGTGCCGCGGTAGAATTATATGGTGGTACTCCGAATCAAGTTGGGCAAGCAGTGGCCATGACGTTAAAAAATATGTTGGGATTGGTCTGTGACCCTGTAGCAGGTTTAGTGGAAGTACCTTGTGTAAAGCGCAATGCAGGTGCGGCAGCGCAAGCAATGGTAGCTGCTGAAATGGCATTAGCAGGTGTCGAGAGTGTAATACCCGTGGATGAAGTGATTGATGCGATGGCGTCAGTTGGTAATAGTATGTCTTGTTCATTAAAAGAAACGGCGCAAGGCGGATTGGCTGTATCACCGACAGGCTTAGCGTGGGCTGAGAAGCTGTTTGCTAAGTAGCAGCTGGAGGGAAAGCAAAGTCTACTTGCATAAAAGCATTAGCAAAAGACTCATAATGAGATAAGAAAGTTGTTATAATTTCTTATTTCGTAAAAAAATATATTATACAGATTATTCTAACTTCTTTAATCATTTTTTATGTTATACTATACTTATTATAGCTTAGTATGATAAGGTGGTGAGCTAATGATTGCAGGAGATTTGTATCTTATAATGCTGTTATTGTTTAGCACAGGCATATTGTCGGCTTTTTTCACTAGAAGGAATGTGAAATACACAAATTATATTGCACATAGTATAGCGCTCATGGGGTGTGCCATGGCTATACTATGTGCAATTTTTGTTTTTGTTCAGGGGGAATTTAAATTTACTTTGCCTGTGTTGCTGCCCTTTGGCGAAATGATAATCAAGGTGGATGGTTTGTCAGCATTTTTTCTATTCGTTGTTGGAGTGGTTGGAGTAGCTACGAGCTTATATGCCTACGGGTATAGTCGTGAATATGAAGAGTGCCGGTTGCCGCTGATGGCAGGTTTGTACAATGCATTTTTATTATCCATTGTATTAGTATTAACAGTCCAGCATGTAGCTGCTTTTATAATTGCTTGGGAATTGATGAGCATAGTATCCTTTTTCTTGGTCAATCATGAATATGAAAAAAAAGTGAATACAAGGTCGGCTTATATTTATATATTAATGACTCATATTGGCACGGTTTTTATTATTACGGCATTTTTATTATTAGCTGTGGCGGCTGGCAGTATGAATTTTGAGCATTTAAGTGGCAACTCAGTAAATGCTTTTATGAAAAATATCGTATTCATTTGTGTACTTATCGGTTTTGGTACGAAGGCAGGAATGGTCCCTTTACATATTTGGCTGCCAAGAGCTCATCCAGCGGCACCTAGTCATGTTTCTGCATTAATGTCTGGAGCTATGCTAAAAACTGCAATTTATGGTATGTGCCGTTTTTTTCTAGATTTCTTAGGTATAGGACCTGTATGGTGGGGCGTAGTTATTCTTGTTATTGCCAGCATTACGGCAGTCTTAGGCGTGCTTTATGCTTTTATTGAGCATGACATGAAAAGATTGTTGGCCTATAGCAGTGTTGAAAATATAGGGATTATTTTATTAGGAATGGGTGCTGGTATGGTATTTATCAGTTCCTATGAGCCTGTTTTAGCTGGATTAGCTTTTACCGCTGCATTGTATCATGTTGTTAACCATGCTTTATTTAAGTCACTCGCCTTTATGGGGGCTGGAGCAGTGCTGCAATCAGCTCATACTAAAAATATGGAACAATTAGGCGGATTAATTAAGAGGATGCCTTATACTGCAGGATTTTTTCTAGTTGCTGCAGTGGCTATTTCGGCGTTGCCGCCATTAAATGGCTTTGTCAGTGAGTGGCTGACATTTCAGGCTTTGCTATGTTTGCCACTTGCCTTGACAGGTATTATTGGCAAAGTAGGTAGCGCTTCATTGATTGCCCTATTAGGTTTGACAGGAGCATTAGCTGCAGCTTGTTTTGTCCAAACTTTCGGAATTACTTTTTTGGCAAAACCACGTAGTAAAAAAGCGGAAGAAGCTGTTGAGGCTGCACCCACTATGTTGATCGCTATGGGATTGTTAGCTGTTTTATGCATCTTGTTAGGGATATGGCCTCAAGTCATGCTTCTGTTACTTCATAAAACATTGCAAACCTTTTCGAGTTTAGATGTGACAATGCTAGGTAATCAAGTGTGGTATCAAATTCCTTTAGCACAGAGAGGGGCAGGAGAGGGAATATCAACAGCTCTGATTGGTTTGATTTTAGCTGGTGGAGGTTTATTGGCCTACGTATTGTATCGCAATTGGGAACGAGAAAAGATTTCGGGTAGTGAGACATGGACCTGCGGAATTGTGCCTAATCCCCGTATGGAATATACAGCTACTGGTTTTTCAAAATCAATACGACTGGTATTTAAAAATATTGTTCATTCTTACGATGAGACTTTGGTAAATCGAAGCAGTAGTCAATATTATGGACGTGAATTGTCATATCAGGTACGCATACAATATGTTTTTGTATCTTTAGTTTATCGACCAATAAATGAAGGAATAATCAAAACTGCAACCTTTATGAAGAACATTCAGACGGGGAGTGTCCAGTTGTATGTGGGCTATATTATGTTCGTAACAGTGGTAGTGTTGATCTGGAGTACAAGGTGGTGAAAAATGATGGATTTTTTCTTTAGTGTACTGCAATCTGTGGGGATTTTAGTATGTGCACCTTTGCTGGCAGGGATTATAAAAAAAATAAAAGCAAGGTTGCAAAATAGACGTGGTCCGAAAGTTCTACAGACCTACTTTGATATAGCGAAATTACTTCAGAAAGATAGTGTAATATCGCCAACTGTTTCTTGGATCTTCAAAGGGGCACCCTATATTTATTTTGCCGGTGTACTGGCAGCTAGTTCCTTAGTGCCTCTCTTTATTTTTTCCGGCAGGGGTTTTGGTGATATATTTACATTACTCTATCTATTAGCATTGGGGCGGTTTTTTTTAGTACTGGCATCACTAGATGCAGGTAGTGCTTTTGGTGGCATGGGCGGAGCGCGAGAAATGTTTATTGCCGTGCTGGTTGAGCCAGCCATGTTACTTTCTATATGCACTATAGCTTTCAAAGCCCATTCCAGCAGTCTCGGTGCATTGTCAAGTAGTGCAGCAAATAATCCTTTTTCCTTGGCTTATATTTTTGCTGCAATTGCTTTTTTTATTGTACTTATTGCAGAAACAGGACGTATTCCAGTTGATAACCCAGATACTCATTTAGAATTAACTATGATTCATGAAGGTATGGTATTAGAATATTCGGGCCGGAGGCTGGCTTTGATTCATTGGGCGGCAGCGATAAAACAAATGATTATGATATTACTTTTTGTCATCTTATTTCTACCATGGAATATAGTAGGTGCTGCTAGCGTTATTGGGTTAATAGGAAAAATATTGTTAGTATCGATAGGGATTGCCTTTGCTGAAATCAGTACAAATAAGATGCGTTTATTTAAAGTACCGAATTTTTTAGCTGTATCTTGTTTACTATCCCTATTAGCTTTAGTAGCGCAATAAAAAAACAGCTATTTTTGAGATAACGTACGTTTAAGACTCTTTGATTCTTCTATTCGTATAAGAGAAAGGAGGAGCCTGTGAATTTTTTAATTATAATATTGTTAGTTACATCGTTGCTGTTAACCCGTGTATCTAGACTAAAAACAGCGGTTACTATTATTTTAATCCAGTCTTTTATGGTAGCTTTAGCCTGCGGGATAGATGGGCTAGAAGCAGGGGCAGTTCATATGTATGTTGCTGCAATACTCACTGCAGTTATAAAGGTAGGCCTCATTCCCTATGCTTTGTTGAATATTGTTGAAAAGCTGCAGTATGAGCGGGAGGATCATCCAATTTTAAACGTAAACTCCTCTTCAGTGACGGCTTGTATTGCTATTGTGTTAGCCTATGGCTTAATTGATCAAGCCTTACCTGGTGCAAATAGTCGTGATGCATTAGCCACTGCCTTGGCTATGACTTTAATTGGTTTATTAATCATTATGACGAGAAGGCAAGCGATTATGCAAATTGTAGGACTGATTACGATGGAAAATGGTATCTATTTGGTGGGATTATCGGCCACAAAAGGATTGCCTTTAATCATCGAAATGGGTATTTTTTTTGATGTATTAGTAGCAGTAGTGGTACTGGTAATTTTGACACACCGACTCAAGTTGTCAGGTATGTCGACAGATATTAGTAGATTAAAAAAATTAAAGGGATGATATTGTGGGGGAGTTACTGCTATTGGCCTTGTTTTTCCCGTTGATAACGGGATTACTGTCTATGTTCCAGAATAAAGTAGTCACAATAAAAAGTTTAAATCTAGTTGGTAGTAGCATGACAAGTTCCGTATTAGCAGTTATTGTTTTTCGTATTAGTACACAAGGCGCATTTTTGAATGGGCTGTTATATGTTGATTCTCTAAGTGCTGTGTTACTAACTGTGGTGGCAGCATTAGGGCTTACTTCCATGGTGTTTTCCCTATCCTATATGGAAAAGGAATTAGTGGAAGGTCATATTACGATTAAAATGCTCCAGCGGTACTATGGATTGTTTAATGTATTTATTTTTACCATGATTAGTGTATTGGTTGTAGAAAATTTAGGCTTAATGTGGGTAGCAGTGGAAGCTACAACCTTGGCATCCGCATTGTTAGTTGCCTTTTATTTTAACCAATCGGCTTTAGAAGCAGCCTGGAAGTACGTTATGGTATGTACGGTTGGGATTTGTTTGGCACTACTTGGGACCATTCTTTTGTATTACGCCCAGGTTAATGTGGTAGGTATAAATGTGCAAGCTTTAAGTTGGTTAGAATTAAAAACGATTGCCTCTAAGCTTGATCCAACGATTACAAAATTGGCCTTTATTTTTATACTAATTGGATATGGGACGAAAGCTGGGTTAGCGCCAATGCATACCTGGCTGCCTGATGCCCACAGCCAAGCCCCATCGCCGATTAGCGGCTTATTATCAGGAGCGCTTTTAAGTTGTGCAATATATGCTATTGTGCGTAACCTAATCGTGGTGCAAGCTGTTTTGAATCATGAATTTTTACAATACCTATTAATTGGTTTAGCCTTGTTTTCCATTGGGATTGCTATTCCCTTTATCTTAGTTCAGCATGATATAAAGCGACTATTGGCCTATTCGAGCGTAGAACATATGGGGATTGTTTTACTCGGTATCGGCATTTCTACTCCTCTGGCAATTTATGGAGCTCTGCTCCACGTGATCAATCATGCGATTGCTAAATCTACTTTGTTTTACCTAGCTGGGATAATTACGCAGGAGTACAAAACAAAACATATTATGCGTATTCGAGGGCTCATTCGCACTATGCCGTTAGTAGGAACCTTATTTATCATAAGTATCTTGGCCATTACAGGTACTCCTCCTTTTAGCCTTTTTATAAGTAAATTCACTATTATTTGGGCGTCTTTTAATGATGGACGGTTTTGGTTAGGGGCAGGAGTATTATTCTTACTGGCGGGTATTTTTGCAGGTATGATGTATTACTGCTTAGAAATGGTTTTTGGTAACCCAGGGCACAATATTTCTGTTGGAAAGGTTGGCAAGCCAGCTCTTTGGTCGATTTTCTTTTCTATAGGGTTAATGATAGTGACAGGTTTATATGTTCCATTCTGGTTGCATACCCTATTAATTAAGGCTGCATCTGTTATTATGGGGGGAGAATAGATATGGAGTATCAAGAAGTAGCTGCTTCTAATCTTGTAAAAGAAGCAAGAAGCATATGCCGGACGGGAGAGTATGGGCTTACTGCTATGTTTGCCAATGATGAGCGTATGATTCATGGAAGCTTTGCTATCTATTGTATTTTTATTGGGGCGGGCCAGATTAAGGCAATTAAGGGTGTATTAAAACAAGGGGAAAAACTAGAATTCCCTTCCCTGACACTTTTTTTTTCAACAGCTGCATGGTTTGAAAGAGAAATACATGATTTGTTTGGTATTCTGCCAATGGGACATCCGGATCTGCGTCCTCTAGTATTGCATGAGAATTGGCCAAATGGCCTTTATCCTATGCGTAAGGATTTTCCAACAAATCTTCATGTACCTGAAGCACATAAAAAGTACGACATGGTGGGAGTAGAGGGGGAAGGTGTGTTTGAAGTGCCTGTAGGACCCATTCATGCAGGTATTATTGAGCCAGGACACTTTCGGTTTAGCCAATCGGGTGAACAGGTTGTTCATTTAGATGCAAAATTATTCTTTACTCATCGAGGCATTGAAAAGTCAGTAGAAGGCTTGCCTATAGAGATGGCTGCCTTCGCGGCAGAACGGATCTGTGGCGCTTGCAGTGTATCCCATGCCTTGTCCTATGCCCAAAGCATCGAATCTATAGCCAATATAAAAATCCCTGAACGTGCAGAAGTAATAAGGGTAGTAGTAGCAGAGTTAGAACGTCTGTACAATCATGTAGGCGATATTGGTAATTTGTGTGCTGGAGTAGGTTTTGCTGTAGGAATTAGTCATGGATCTAGGTTAAAGGAAATATTAATGAGGCTGAATGAAAGAATTACCGGTAATCGCTTTCTGAGAGGTATGATAATACCTGGTGGTGTGAGTATGGAATTAACAACAGATTTAGCTTGGGATATACGAAACACCTTAGAGCAGTTAAGTGGAGAATTTAAGGATTTAATTGGATTATTAAAGGATAACAGTGCCTTTTTAGACAGAGTCGAAAATACAGGTATACTGACTCGTAAAGCTGCCTCTGATTTAGGTGCAGTTGGTGTGGCCGCAAGAGCTTCGGGAATTGATATAGATATGAGAAGAGACTATAGCTATTCATTATATAATGATTTAGATTTCAAAGTACCAATATATAGTCAGGGGGATGTAGCAGCTCGTTTATGGGTTAGGAAAGAAGAAGTAGAGCAATCGATAGAAATAATTAAGCAAGTTCTGGATTATATGCCCGATATACCAAAAGGACTTAGTATTTCGTTACCAAAGATTACACCTTATAGCAGTGGGATAGGCTGGAGTGAATCGGCACGGGGGAGTAATTTTCACTGGATCATGATAGGCGAAAATAATACAATATATCGTCATTTTATTAGGTCAGCCTCCTATCCGAATTGGCCGGCAGTAGTTATAGCTGCACCTGGTAATATTATTCCAGATTTTCCACTCATTAATAAGAGTTTTGAATTATGCTATGCATGTTTGGATCGTTAGGGGTGGTAGAAAATGATACATATATTAAAAAAAATTATGTCCACTGGTATTGTAACGGAGGATTATGATAAGGGAAAAGTCCCAGTTCGTTTTCGTGGCCAAATCACTATAGAAAAGGGTGAATGTAAAAATTGCCGCCGATGCATTACTAGTTGCCCGACAAAAGCCATTCGTGAACAAGCTGGCTCTTTGACAATTGATCATAAGGCTTGCATATTTTGCGGCCGGTGTGTAGAAAGCTGTGAAGCAGAGCAGCTAAAGTATACGAGCAAGTATAAATTAGCCACCTGTTCTAGCATCACGGCAAATATAGGTACACTATTAGGTAGAAAGATTCAGTCTATATTTGGTCGCTCCTTGCATATCAGACATGTGGATGCGGGTTCTTGTAATGCTTGTGATTTTGAGATGAATGCTTTGAGCAACCCCTTTTATGACCTGCAACAGTACGGAATTGATTTTGTAGCTTCACCAAGACATGCAGATATGCTTATGGTGACAGGTGTGGTGACACGGAATTTAAAGCAAGCGCTATTAATGACATATGAAGCTATGCCGACCCCTAATCTGGTTATGGCAGTTGGAGCCTGCGCGGCTAGTGGCCAGGTTTTTGGTAGTAGTTATGCGATGTGCGGGGCGGTTGATAAAGTGCTGCCTGTTGATATTTATGTACCTGGCTGTCCACCTCGCCCCCAGGCTCTTTTATATGGGCTATTGCTAGCCATGGATAAACTATAGGTAATTATTTCAAAAAGTATAGATTTTTATGGAAATTTACAGGATTTTTTTCTTGAGTAACGAAAATAATATAATGGATGAAAAAATGCCAAGGGAGGCTCTATTATGAAGACAGTAGTGAATACGGATTTTGCGCCCCAGGCCATTGGCCCTTACTCGCAGGCTATTAAGGCGAATGGTTTTTTATTTGTTTCAGGACAAATACCTTTAGATCCAATGACAGGACAAATTGTTTATGGTGGGATTGAATCTCAAACGTATCAAGTGCTTAACAACTTAAAGGCTATTTTAGAAAAAGAAGGTTTAGGTTTTGATAATGTAGTGAAAACCGGTGTCTTCTTAAAGGATATGGAAGATTTCGCTGCCATGAACAAGATTTATGCTGAGTATTTCAAAAGTGAACCGCCAGCACGTGCTTGTGTACAAGTAGCTAGATTACCACGGGATGTAAGCGTAGAAATTGAATTGATCGCTGTGTACGAAAAATAATATAAAAATCGCGTTGACTTCATAAAGAAATACGGCCTCAAAACCAAATGGTTTTGAGGCCGTATTTCTTAGAAAATAGTATTGTCTGAGATTGACAATTTCGTTAGATAGTATAGAATAAATGATAATAATTATCTTTTACCTTTACTTTTTTTGGGGGGCTGATTTTTCTTAACACCACACCATATAAAGAAAGCACTGCCGATCAATATAATGGCTAAACTCGTCAATTGGGCTGACTTTAAGCCCCAAAGTAATGTGCCATAATCACCGCGCAAGAATTCTAAGAAAAAGCGTGCAATGGAGTATAAAATAGTATAGAGGATGAATACTTGGCCTTTAGCATGATTGGTAGTGCGAAATAGTAAGAGCAAGACAAAAATAATAATATCAATTTGCCCTTCCCAAACTTCGGCAGGCCAAAGGGGCTGGTTTCCATATACTTGATAGGCCAAAGTGGTTGCCGGGTAAATAATACCAAAAGGACCGCCTGTCGGATGACCAAATGCATCGCCATTTAGTAAGTTTGCCATACGTCCGATGGATTGTCCCATGATAATAGCCGGAGCTACAATGTCAGCAAATGCCCAAGTATCAATATTATGGCGTTTGGTATAGATGTAACCCGCAATAAATCCTAGGAGGATGCCGCCTTGAATCGCCATTCCTCCTTGCCATACAAAGGGAATTTCTAATAGATGGTTTTGGTAGTAGCCCCAGTCGAAGAAGAAGACGTCCCATAAGCGGGCGCCAACAATTCCGGATAAGCCTCCATAAATGCCTATATCAACAACATGATCATGCCAACGGCCATCTTGTTTCGCTAAAAAGTAGGCTGTACCTGTAGCTAAAATGATGCTCAGGCTCAGGATTAATCCATAGGCCCTGATTGGGAAATCTCCGATAAAGAAAAGATATTGGTGCATATATGCCTCCTAGTAATAAAATAAACGTAGTATTTTGATAGTATCTATAGTATAACAAAATATGGTTATTAAACAAACAAAGAAATAATAGAGGTAACTGGAGGTGATAACGTGGGTAGAAAACTTTTCGCAGTTATAGTAGGAATTGCTCTAGTAGTTGTAGGATTCTTATATGTAAAAAACTCTGAACCAGAGGTTCAAAAACCACAGGCGTCATCTAATATTGGTGTAAGGGTGGGGAAAAACTCTCCAGTATTTACTCTTACTAGTTTGGAAGGTGATAAGGTTACGGTAGGGCAGCCTGGCAAAATTACGGTAATTAACTTTTGGGCTACATGGTGCCCACCTTGTCAGGAAGAAATGCCTGAGTTAGATCTATTTGCCAAGAAAAATCAGCAGAAAATAAATTTTTATGCAATTAATCTGCAAGAGTCTAATGGAAAAGTAAGTGAATTCATGAATAAAAGTAAATACACTATGCCTGTCTTATTAGATAAAGATGGTATTGTGGCCAAGCAATTTCAAGTTGCTGCGATCCCTACTACGATTATTATTGATAAAAACGGAATTATAAAGCATCGACAATCAGGTGCTATGACCATGAATGAATTAGATGGTGTCATAAACAGTATGTAGGAGATTAGGAAATGGACCAAAATCATGTTAGCTTACTCACTGCGTTTATCGCAGGTTTTCTTTCCTTTCTATCACCATGTGTAATACCTGTTTTGCCTACCTATACTGCCTTTTTAACTGGTGCAGGTAGGCAGGAAACAGGGGTGGAAAGCAAGGAAGGGGATAATTGGCATTTTCTTTTACATGCCAGTTGCTTTTTTTGCGGATTTATTTTAGTCTTTGTTGTGATGGGTGCGACTGCTTCCTATTTTGGACAAGTTTTTCTTGTTTATCAGCAATTAATTCGTCAAGTAGGTGCCTTTTTTATGGTACTTATGGGAATGCATTTGCTAGGGATTTTAAAAGTAAGTTGGTTGGAACGAGAATACCGCCCCTTATTAAAGAATACATTGCAAGGTCCGATTGGTGCGTTTATTTTGGGAGTTGCTTTCACTGCAGGATGGACTCCTTGTACAGGGCCTATTCTAGCATCGATTTTGTTGTACGCCAGTGTGAATACTAGTCTTAAAGAAGGAGCACTGCTCTTATTTGTCTATGCAATGGGATTTTCAGTGCCCTTTTTATTAGTATCTGTATTAATTAAAAACTACTTTTTTAAAATGGGAAAGATCGCTAGGTGGCTGCCTTTACTGCACCGTATAGCAGGTGGTGTATTACTTATTATCGGTGTAATTTTGTATTTTGATTTAATGCAGAGGGTGTTTGGTTTTCTCTGGGGATAAGAAAAAATAAATAAGGGGGTAAGGCAGATGGTATATGCAGCACGTGGTGAAAGATATGATGAAATGAAGTATAATTATTGTGGGAATAGCGGATTAAAGCTTTCGGCAATTTCCTTGGGGCTTTGGCACAATTTTGGTGATGTGAACATTTATGAAAATAGTCGAGCCATGGTACGGCGGGGGTTCGATTTAGGAATTACACATTATGATCTTGCCAATAATTATGGTCCTCCTCCTGGATCGGCTGAAGAAACTTTTGGAAGAATTCTACACGATGATTTTAGACGTCATAGGGATGAAATGATTATTTCTACGAAGGCAGGATACACTATGTGGCCTGGTCCTTATGGGGATTTTGGCTCTAAGAAATATCTTGTTGCGAGCCTAGATCAAAGCTTAAAGCGAATGGGACTTGATTATGTTGATATATTTTACCATCACCGCCCAGATGCTGAAACTCCTTTAGAAGAGACAATGGGAGCCTTAGATTTACTTGTGCGCCAAGGTAAAGCACTGTATGTTGGTTTGTCCAATTACAAGCATGAACAAGCACGAGAAGCATTTGCAATTCTTAAAAGGTTAGGCACACCTTGCCTCATTCATCAGCCTCGGTATTCTATGTTAGATCGGTGGATTGAGGAAGGATTATTAGACGTTTTGGAAGATGCTGGTGTTGGTTGTATTGCTTTTTCTCCTTTAGGAAAAGGTGTACTTACTAATCGTTATCTACATGGCATACCGGAAGATTCTCGAGTAGCGAGTCAAAGTGTTTTTTTAAAGTCAGAAGATATTACAGAAGAATTACTCTTTAAAGTTCGGTCGTTACATCAAATTGCTGAAAAAAGAGGGCAGAGCATGGCTCAAATGGCTTTGGCTTGGGTGCTTCGTAAGAAGCAGATGACATCTGTTTTGATTGGGGCTAGCAAGGTAAGTCAAATTGATGACTGCGTAGGAGCATTACAGTATCTCGATTTCAGCTCCGAAGAATTAGCGAAAATTGATGAAATTTTAAAAAGTAAATAGTATATAAATCCAAGAACTTGGCAAAAAAGCCAAGTTCTTTTTAATCATAAAAAAGTTGATGGAAAAAACTGAAAAATTTTTTGATTCAGAAAGGAATTTATAAAATAAAGGCGAATACATTATTTAACTTAATAAAATGCTTAAAAAAGTAATAGTAAATATATAGTACATTTATGATATTTCCATGTGGAGGTTACGTTTCGCGAAAGATAGCAGGAGGGGATTGAAAATGGATATTCTTCGTTTTAAAGGTCTCTTTAAAGAAAAATATAGTGAAAGAAGCGAGCAGGGGCCAGTGCAGTATTTTTTTTCTCCTGGCAGGGTTAATTTAATTGGTGAACACATTGACTATAATGGTGGTTATGTATTTCCCGCAGCTCTATCTTTGGGGATATATGGTGCCTTGCGGTTTCGCGCTGATCGATTCATTCAACTAAAATCCACGAATGCTTCACAAAGTGTTACTATTAATTTGGCAGAACCAATTGTATATAAGCCAGAAGATGGCTGGGCTAATTATCCTAAAGGGGTTATTAAACAGCTGTTAGATGATGGACATTTATTAAAAGGTTGCGATATATTATTTTCAGGCGATCTCCCTGATGGGGCGGGTCTTTCTTCTTCAGCGGCCTTGCTGGTATTAGTAACGTTTATGTTGCGTTATGCTGATGGCGAGAGGGATATTGACAAGGTGGCCATTGCGAAATTTACTCAGAAGGTGGAGAATCAATTCATTGGAGTTAACTGCGGTATTATGGATCAATTTGCCGTGGCCATGGGTAAAAAAGACGTTGCAATATTACTGGATTGCAATACATTACATTATAAGTATACTCCCTTTGCTTTGGGAGAATACAGCTTGGTTATAATGAATACAAATAAGAAACGAGAATTAGCAGAATCCAAATATAATGAGCGTCGTGATGAGTGCGAACAGGTAGTTGACATCATAAAGAAGCATCGGCAGGTTGAAAGTCTTTGTCAAGTTTCTATGTCAGAGATAGACAAATATGTAGAAAATGATGTATTGCGCCGTAGAGCAAGCCATGTTATATCGGAAAATAATAGGGTACGGTTAGCAGTTGAACTGTTAGATAAAGGTGATATCGTTGGCTTTGCAAATCTTATGACCCAGTCGCATAACTCGCTAAAAACTGATTATGAGGTTACGGGAGTAGAATTGGATTGCATTGTTGAGAATGCTCTTTTAGCAAAAGGGTGTATTGGGGCTCGTATGACGGGGGCTGGCTTTGGTGGCTGTGCTATTGCTTTGGTAGCAACATGTAATATAGAGCAATTTAAAGTTGTCGTAGCTCAAGAATATCAAAAAACAACAGGCTTATTACCCGATTTTTATGTAGCGAGTATTGTCGATGGTGTGAGATTATTAGATGTTAAAAATTAATGTGAGTAAAAAAAATAATTAAAATATTCTAAATTTAGGAATTCTTATTACTATTTTGACATTCTAGCACAGAAATTTGTCGATTGATTATGGAGATACCGGAGTTGAAGCCTAGGCTATAATATAAAGCTGGAAAATAAGGTGTTTTCTCATGGTGTGCTAATAAGGTAGGGGATATAGTGGAAAATGTCATAACAAATACGTTTAAAATAGGCAGCAGTAATGATGAGCAGACGATGAATGTGATTCGTCGTCAGGGCCCCATATCAAGAGTGGAAATCGCGAAAATGACAGGATTGACCCCTCCTACAGTTACTAATATCACTACCAAACTTTTGGATTTGGGGTTAATCGTAGAAGATAGTATTGGTGAGTCTAGCGGTGGTCGCAGGCCTTTGTTATTAAAGATTAATAATTTGCTTGCTACTGTAATTATTATTTACGTTCGTTCGGAACAGATGATAGGTTATGTGATTGATCCTGAGTTTCAAATACAATGGGAAGACCATAGAAGTATTAAGGGGAAAAAACCGGAAGACGTTCTTGAGATTATGATGGATATCATTATTGCCTGCCAAAACATGGCGAAAATTCCAGTACTTGCTGTAGGAGTCGTTGTTAGAGGTCCAGTTCGAATACGAGATGGAGTAGCAGTATTTATTCCTAATATTGGTTGGAAGAATGCGCCGCTTAAGGACATTATTGAAGAAAGAATTGGTTTACCTGCATTTATTGAAAATGATGTAAAAGCATTAAGTAATGGTGAGTACTATTATGGCTCGGTAAAAGAAGCCAATAGTATGATTCTATTGAAAGTCAGTCATGGTATTGGTGGTGGCATTATATTTAATGGTGCACTTTATCGAGGTGTAAATGACAGTGCTGGTGAAGTGGGTCATACTACGATTGATGTAGCTGGGCCAATATGCAGTTGTGGTAACTATGGATGTTTAGAATCACTAGCTTCTGAAAATGCTTTAGTTGACATGGTAGTCAAAGCAATAAAAGAAGGGCAAGAATCATTGATTTACGATTTAGTAGACGGAAATTTAGCAAATGTTACTCCTGAAACTATTTATCAGGCTGCAGATGCCAAAGATGAATTGGCAATTCGTATGTTAGGAAAGGTAGCCCGCTATTTGGGGATTGGCATCGCGAATTTTGTTAACATTTTTAATCCTGAAATTGTCATTATTGGCGGTGGAATCGTTAGAGGACGCCAGTATATTGAAGATATAGTTAGACAGATCGTAAAAGACAGATCCTTCGAAAGCTGTAGCAGTGTACTAGAAATCAGCTTTTTGACGACAACTACCGAAAATACACTAAAAGGTGCAGCTGACATTGTGTTTGCTGAGATTACAGAGTCAATATGGCTTGGACAACGGTAGTTCACTATGGTGGCATTATTATAAAACAGTTAAAGTAGCCTGTTTATAGTCATTATATTCAGGTGGTCGCAACGTTTTATAATATGTAATATTCCACATAAATTATTTGAGGAGGGTTAATCTGTGAAAAAGAATTGGAAGGGACTCTTGATTTCAACGTTGTTAGCGGGGGCATTGGTAGCTGGATGTTCAAGCTCAACACCACCTGCTGCTGGGGATGCAAGTAAAGGTGGTAAGAACTTAATTGGTGTTGCGATCTACAAATTTGATGATACCTTTATGAGTGGTGTACGCAGTGCTATTTCTAAGGCTGCCGAAGGCAAGGCTCAATTAGAAATCGTTGATAGCCAAAATTCACAGCCTACCCAGAATGACAAGGTTGACTTATTTATTAACAAAAAAGCAAAAGCACTTGCTATTAATCCAGTTGATCGTAATGCAGCTGGCGTAATTGTTGATAAAGCAAAAGCTGCTAATATTCCTGTAGTATTTTTAAACCGTGAACCTCTTCCAGAAGATATGAAAAAATGGGATAAAGTTTTCTATGTAGGCGCTAAAGCTGAGCAATCAGGGATTATGGAAGGACAATTAGTTGTCGACTATTTCAAAGCTCATCCTACAAAAGATGGCGTAATTCACTATGTTATGCTCAAAGGTGAACCAGGTCACCAAGATGCTGAAATGCGCACTAAATTTGCCATTAAAGCAATCGAAGATGCTGGCATGAAGGTTGAAAAAGTGGCTGAAGATACTGCTATGTGGGATCGTGTAAAAGGTCAAGAAAAAATGGCAGCTTTCTTAGCAGCAAATGAAGGAAAAATCGATGTCGTATTAGCAAATAATGATGACATGGCTCTTGGTGCTATTGAAGCATTGAAAGCTAAAGGATATTTTAAAGATGGAAAATATATGCCTGTAGTAGGTGTTGATGCTACTGCTCCAGCTTTGAAAGCTTTAGAAGAAGGTACTTTGTTTGGAACAGTTTTAAACGATGCTAATAACCAAGGTAAAGCAACTTTTAATCTTGCAAATGTATTAGCTGATGGTCAGACACCGACAAAAGAGAACACTGGTTATACCATTACTGATGGTAAATATGTATGGATTGATTATAAGAAAATTACAAAAGAAAATATGAACGAAGCTAAGTAATTTTTGGACTTACCTAAGATTCAGTAGAACTGTAGTTAGAAATGGCAAGGGCCAATGTAGCTCACGTTGTACCTTGCCATTCTATTTAATGAAGTAGTAAAAGCCTTCAAGAGAAAGAGAGGCGCTAAAAAATGACAGAAACAAATTTTTTACTTGAAATGAATCATATCTCTAAAGAGTTTCCTGGGGTAAAGGCCCTAGATGATGTGACACTTAAAGTAAGGCCTGGTACTGTTCACGCCTTGATGGGGGAAAATGGTGCAGGAAAGTCTACATTAATGAAATGTCTTTTTGGGATATACAAGCAGGATGCTGGTGAAATCATTTTAAATGGACAGAAACTAGATATTCATAATTCTAAGGATGCCCTAAATTATGGAGTTTCCATGATTCATCAGGAATTGCATCCCATCCCTCATAGGGATGTTATGGAAAATGTATGGCTTGGACGTTTTCCAATGAAAGGTATTGGGCCTTTTCAATTCGTGGACCATAAAAAAATGTATGCTGATACAACCGCTTTGTTTGAGCAACTTGAAATTGACATCAATCCGAACGCATTAGTTAAAACCTTATCCGTATCTAAAATACAGTCTATAGAAATTGCTAAAGCCGTATCTTTCAATTCAAAAATTATCGTAATGGATGAACCAACCTCTTCATTGACTGGTACTGAAGTAGAGCAGCTGTTTAAGATTATACGTGATCTACGAAAAAGAGGAGTTTCTATCATTTATATATCTCATAAAATGGAAGAAATTCTCCAAATATCGGATGAGGTAACCATTATGCGTGATGGTAAGTATATTGGTACCTGGAACGCAGCAGAGTTGACTACGGATCTTATTATTTCTAAAATGGTTGGACGTGACCTAACGCAACGCTTTCCTGAACGTACAAATGTACCTGGCGAAGTTGTACTGCGAGTTGAGAATCTAACGTCACCAAATCCACGTTCCTTTAAAAACGTAACTTTTGATCTTCGAAAAGGAGAAGTATTAGGGGTTGGTGGTCTTGTAGGAGCACAACGTACAGAGTTAATTGAGGCAATCTTTGGATTGCGTGCAATAGCGTCAGGAAAATTTATTCTTAATGGTAAAGAGATTAAAATCAAATCACCAGCTGACGCAAAAAGACATAAAATAGCCTTGCTTACAGAGGAGCGTCGAGTAACGGGCATATTCCCCGTGTTACCCATAACGGAAAACACGGCAATTGCTAACCTTGATGCTTACCAGACACCTTATTTCTTGCTTGATGAACAGAAGATGAAAGAAGATGCAGTTAAGAGTGCTGAAAGGCTTCGAGTAAAAACGCCTTCAGTTAGAGAGTTAATTAAAAATTTATCAGGTGGAAACCAACAAAAAGTCTTATTAGGCCGTTGGCTTCTAATGAATCCTGATATACTGCTTCTTGATGAACCAACTCGTGGTATTGATGTTGGCGCAAAGTTTGAAATCTATACGATTATTGCTGAACTGGCTAAGCAAGGCAAGAGCATCATTATGATTTCTTCAGAAATGCCTGAGATATTAGGGATGTCTGACAGAATTATGGTAATGTGCGAAGGACGGCTTACTGGAATTATTGATCAAAAGAATGCTACAGAGCGGGAAATCATGCGTCATGCAACATTATACATGTCGTAAACACAAGGGAGGGTCCAAAAATGAACTTTGATACAAAGAAAATGAATGAGTTCTTATTGCAATATGCAATATATGGTGTTTTGCTTGTGCTGATTGTAGCAATTGCCGTGTATAATTCAAATTTTTTATCGATAAATACCTTGCGTGATATTTTAATGCAATCTTCTACTCGGGTAATTATCGCCCTTGGGGCTGGTTTTGTTTTGATAACGGCAGGTGTCGACCTTTCTGCAGGGCGTGTTGTTGGTTTAGCAGCAGTATTATCAGGCTCTATGCTGCAAGTTGCAGATTATTCTCGAAGATTTTTTCCTGACTTACCTCAACTTCCAATTTGGATACCAATTGTTATTGCTATACTCGGTGGCCTTATTGTTGGTTTACTAAATGGGTGGATTGTAGCAAAATTCAGTGTGCCACCTTTTATTGCAACGTTAGGAACTTATGTAATGGTTTATGGCGTAAACTCGATTTATTTTGATATGAAACCCAACGAATCTCAGCCAATTGGCGGATTAAGATCCGATTTTACTACGATTGGTTCAGGGTCTTTTGGTACTGGTCCTTATTCGATACCTTACATAGTTCTCATAGCATTAGTAGTAGCCTTTATAGTTTGGGTTATTTTCAACAAAACAAAACTAGGGAAAAACATGTATGCCATCGGTGGTAATATGAATGCAGCAACCGTTTCGGGTATTAATGTAGGTCTTAACTTAGTTTTGATTTATGCAATTGCTGGAGCGCTTTATGGATTTGCTGGTGTGTTGGAAGCAGCAAGAACAGGTGGTGCTACAAACAATTATGGCAACATGTACGAACTAGATGCCATTGCGGCTTGTGTTGTCGGTGGTGTTTCGACAACAGGGGGTATTGGTACTGTACCTGGTATTTTAGTCGGGGTAGTTATTTTTACTGTTATCAATTATGGTTTGACATTTGTTGGTATGAATCCTTATTGGCAGCTGATTATAAAAGGTCTTATTATCGTAGCTGCTGTTGCCGTAGATATTCGGAAGTATCTTACAAAGAAATAAATAAATTTGTAAAAAAACTGACTGCCATCTCGGCAGCCAGTTTTTTTAGGTTAAAATGGGTTAAATGAAAATACCCGTGAGTTTGAGCTAGAATATAACACCTTTAGTTTTCTCTTTCGGGTTATCGGAGTATGTTTAGAATAGTTTAGTAATAAATCAGTAGATATTTCATCATAAGGAGTACCGTCGGATTTCGTAATCTGATCACTTTTCATCCATTTCTTTACATCGAATGCGGTAAACTGAGTAGGTAATCTCTCGGCATCTACGGCCAACTTCATCTCTTCAATCAAAGAGGCTTCACATAAAATGATAGGGTTAACAGTATTATCTTGTATATGTTCCACGAATGATTCCTCCTATTGATTGGTGACAGTCAAATTAATAAATAATGCGAATACTGCCATCATTAAATATTTCTATATCATTGTAGCTATCCATTATTTTCTTAGCTGTATCGCTACTTACGGTACTAAGGTCCGCATTGCCATAAATAATATCATGATAGTGATTAAAGGTTCCAAGGTTATTAATTGCCATATAAAAATGGGCCTTGTCGTTAGATCCATTCGGTGCTAGCTTTACACCGTGTTTTTTTAACCATTCAACGGCTTCTTCATGGCTGTGAAGCCCTTTTGTAAGGTGGGCGATGACATGACGATCTGTGCCAGCATGTCCAACTTTAAAATGGTCAAGACATTCTTGGCAAATTCCTTTATCCCCAACTAATGGGACTGCTACTGGTTTATCCTCATAACAATAAAAGCACGTACCATTATTATGACGACGCCATTTATAAATATCTTCATATACTTTTTTCTTGCGAAATAGCATTAGTTATGTCTCCCTATTACATTTATCAGTATGCCCTAGTATACCTGTTTTCGACGTGATTGTATACATACGTTTTTAGTTGTCATCTGCAGGATTTTTTAAAAACGTATAGGATTTACTGACGATAAACAAAAAAATGGTGAATACAAAAGTGCTAAGCAGGATACTTGCAAATTTCCTGCGAATATTACAAAGAAAAAGACAATGTTTTTACAGCTACATCTATGAATGCAGGCCATGATGGGGAAAAATTAGGTTTTGCACTGTTTCGTCCAATGGCATAAGGAACAATAAATTAAAATTAAAACTGTAGCTTACAACAAATATAGTTTATCTTAGTACTATTGAATATTCAAGTTATAATAAGGATATGCTTTTTACAAGATTGCATATACGTTATAAAAATAGAAGGTTTTTGAGGAGGAAATAGAATTTGCTAATTCCATGGGAAATGTTACGTGAAGATAAAGAGGAATCCAATAATCTTTTAGAAAAATTACTCGAAATTGCGGCTGCTGATCCACTTCTATTCGGTGAAGTTGTACGAGGAATATTACATGACGATCCTTTCATTCAGGTGCAGGCTGCAACGATGGTTGAAAAAGTAACTTGTGTTCGCCCCTTATTTTTGACATTATATAAAAGATTAATGATAAATGAGTTTTCTGCTATTGAGCAGCCCCAAGTACGAAGAGTGGTTGCTTTATTATATGGACGTGTATTATGGGATGAGTGGGAAATGAAGCAAGTGGTTACCTTACTGAAGGATTGGATTGAAAATGACAAAGATAAAGAGGTTCGCGAAAATTCTATAAATTCTCTTCAGACACTAGATATGCAAAATGAACGTAGGCAGGCTTTTTAAAAAAATATAAGGATACCTTCTTTTTAGGTATCCTTATCAAATATTATTTGTAAATTCAAGCCTTTGGCTTACTTGATAGTCGAAGCCCAATTTTCAAAAGCCTTCACAAGTTCATCTCTAGCATCACTTACTGCATTACCAGTCCATTCCTGCCCAGTATCTCCATCGTACCAAAGATCTTTATTGCTAAAGGTACCAGTGGGATAGAGCTTTTCTTGAATTGCTATTTGCATACCGTCTAGCATGCTTTGCTTAATGGTTTTACGCGACTGTCTATGTCCTGCTTTTTCTGTGGGGATTATATCGAGACCTGTTTCCCCTTTAGTAATTTCAATATGGGATAAAACTTTTCCTTGCCCTTGCGCTGCTGCAATGGATTGCCTAGCAGCGGTAGTAGCTTGTTCGCGACTAATCGAATCATCAGATACAGTGATTCTAATATTGCCAATGATTAACTTATACACAGAATACACCTCCCAAGAAAAAATGTATTCCAATCCTTTCGAATATAGAACAATTGGTAAAAAAATAGACTGAATAGTGTTAATTGACTTTCTAGATGGGGTGGGATATAATATTGTGTAAGTCCTAAGAGGCAGAATAGTAAGCTTTTTATTTGTGGTGCAGACAGTTGGCGGATGATGCGAGCCAATCCCAAATAAGTTGAACTCACTGCGGAGGAGTAGCCATGAATTTGGTAGTGGCTAACGCTTGATTAGCGTTAACAATCATTGAGAGGATGGCAATTGCTATCAATCAGGGTGGTATCGCGGGTATGTATAACTCGTCCCTGGCTAATTAGCCAAGGGGCGGTTTTTTATTTTTTTATAAATAGGAGGCTTTTTTGAATGAATGAAAGATATGTTCCTAAAGAAATTGAATCCAAATGGCAAAAGCACTGGGCTGAGCATAATACTTTTAAGACAGAGCTAAATCGTCAGCGCCCGGAATATTACGTTCTGGAAATGTTCCCTTATCCATCGGGCAATTTACATATGGGTCATGTTCGCAATTATTCCATAGGTGATGTAATTGCTAGATTTAAAAGCATGCAAGGTTATAATGTTCTTCATCCAATGGGATGGGATTCCTTTGGTATGCCTGCAGAAAATGCAGCAATTAAACATGGTGTTCATCCAGCAGAATGGACTTGGGAAAATATAGCAAATATGCGCCGTCAACAACAAGAATTAGGGCTATCCTACGACTGGGATAGAGAGGTCGCTACATGTCACCCTGACTATTATCGTTGGACGCAATGGTTATTCTTGTTATTCGTGGAACGTGGACTTGCTTATAAGAAAAAAGCCGCGGTAAATTGGTGTAATGACTGTAATACGGTACTAGCAAATGAACAGGTAATTGATGGCTGCTGTTGGCGCTGTGATTCCGTCGTGGTGAAAAAAGAATTAGAACAGTGGTTCTTCAAAATAACAGAATATGCAGATCGACTCTTAAGTGATCTTAGCGAATTAAAAGGCTGGCCTGAGCGAGTCAAAACTATGCAAGAAAATTGGATTGGTCGCAGTGAAGGGGCCGAGTTTACCTTTGCCGTAGCTGACTTTGAAGAAGAAATCGCTGTCTATACAACTAGGCATGATACCGTTTTTGGGGTAAGTTATGTGGTATTAGCCCCTGAACATAAACTGGTTGAGAAACTTATTGCTGGTAAAGAAAATGAACAGGCTGTTCGCCAATTTGTAGAAAAAGTAAGAAATATGAGCGAAATTAGTCGTACTTCTAGTGAATTTGAGAAGGAAGGCATGTTTACTGGGGCGTATGCAGTCAATCCTTTTACTGGTGAAAAAGTGCCAATTTGGGTAGCTAATTATGTATTAGTGGAATATGGTACGGGAGCAGTAATGGGGGTTCCAGCACATGACGAACGAGATTGGCAATTCGCTAATAAATATAAATTAACAAAAAAATTAGTAATACAGCCTGAAGGACAAGAGCTAACGATTGAATCTATGACAGGTGCCTATGATGGCGATGGTGTTATCGTAAATTCCGGACAATTTACAGGTATGAAGAGTGAAGCTGGGAAGGTTGCAATTGCAAAATGGTTGGAAGAACAAGGTTATGGCAAACGGCGTGTAAATTATCGCTTACGTGACTGGTTAGTTTCGCGTCAGAGGTATTGGGGCGCACCAATTCCCCTTATTAATTGTCCTAGCTGTGGTAGTGTACCTGTGCCTAAAGATCAGCTACCTGTATTATTACCGGAAAATGTTAATTTCAGTGCAGGTTCTGTTTCGCCTCTAGCTAAAGTGGAAGAATTTGTAAATTGCACATGCCCTGAATGTGGCGGTGCTGCTAAACGTGAGACAGATACTATGGACACTTTTATTTGTTCTTCTTGGTATTATATGCGTTACACAGATCCGAAGAATATGTTAGCACCTTTTGATTCTACAAAAGCAGACTATTGGGCACCTGTAGATCAATATATTGGTGGCATTGAACATGCTATATTGCATCTCTTGTATTCAAGATTTTTTACTAAAGTATTAAAAGATGCTGGTTTAATAAATGTGAATGAGCCTTTCAAAAACTTGCTAACACAGGGTATGGTTATTAAAGATGGTTCTAAAATGTCTAAGTCAAAAGGCAATGTAGTATCTCCTGAGGAAATTATTGCAAAATATGGCGCGGATACAGCCCGATTATTTATTCTATTTGCGGCACCACCTGAGCGTGATTTAGAATGGAATGACCAAGCAGTAGAAGGTTCTTATCGTTTCTTAGGACGCTTATGGCGTATTATTGATCATTATGCTTCTTTCATGGCAGGGGAAGAAACTGAGTATGATAGTAGTACTCTTACTAAGGATGAACGTAATCTTAGACGTGTATTGCATGGGACAATTAAAAAGGTAACGGAAGACATTGGCGATCGTTTTAATTTTAATACAGCTATCAGCTCTATCATGGAATTAGTAAATGCCATGTATACTATTAAAGATCAGAATGTATCTCTAAATCCTGGATTAGTGAGGGAAACTGTTTCAAGCTTATTATGCTTATTAGCTCCTTTTGCACCTCATATTACAGAAGAATTGTGGAGTGAAACGATTGGTCAAGGTAGTGTTCACAAACAGTTGTGGCCTGTTTTTGATGAAAAAGCAATTGAACTTGAAGAAGTAGAAATTGTTGTACAGATGAATGGCAAGGTAAAAGAGAAGATTGTTGTTTCTGCTACTTTAAATGCCAATGAATTGGAAGAGAAGGTTCTAGGGGAGGAAAAAGTACAAGCTTTGCTGTCAGGTAAAGAAGTGATAAAAGTAATTGCCGTACCAGGAAAGTTAGTTAATATTGTAGCACGTTAAAAGTATAATTAAGAAAGTAAAACCCGATCTAATTTATTAGATCGGGTTTTACTATTACAAATCAATCCCTCAAATAATACAGTATGACTAAATTCGAGAAAGTTTTCTGAAAATTATTGCCAAGGATAGAATGGACATGTATAATAATACTAATAAGATAATATCAAAAGGATAATATCAAAAAGATCCTAAATAAAAACCGCCAATTACTCTTTATATTTTGATGATTAGCGGGAGGTAAAAAATATGATTGATGCTAAAAATGGTTTTTTTAGAGATTGTGATAAAAGTGCCTATATACAATCATCTAATACAGTTGATATGGTTATCTTTAGTGCGATTGATGGTGAAGATAAGGATCCTAGACGTCTCCCTGACAAGGTTCTGCAAATATTATTAGTAAAGAAGAAAAAAGATCCCTTATCGACGAAAGAAAGTGAATCTCAGCAAGGTAAATGGGCGCTGCCAGGTGGGTTTGTAAATTACGAAGAAAGTATTGACGAAGCTGCCGTAAGGGAGTTAAAGGCGGAGACCAATCTAGAAAATGTGTATATGGAACAACTGTATACCTGGGGACGGGTCTACCCTGATCTTCGACGTAGAGTAATCAGTACATCTTATATGGCTTTAGTAGATAGAGAAAAGTTTATTGTAAAATCCGGTGAAGACGCAGAGGATGTAAGATGGTTCAATGTTAGTAGTAAGGTAATCGGAAAAATAAAAAGTCCAACAGCAAATGGTTACATTCTTGAAAAGACATTTGAGATTATAGTTGAAAATGAGGAAATTACGATAAAAGACCATGTTATGGTCAAAACAATAGTAGAAGGTCATATTTCTAAAACGGAAAACACCTATATTGAGAATAAGAATGGCTTGGCCTTTGACCATGCGAAAGTTATTCAATATGCTCTTGATAGAATGAAAAATAAAGTAATGTATACAGATATCGCCTTTAGTTTGATGCCAGAATTATTTACGCTTACTGAATTACAAAAAGTATATGAAGTATTATATAGCCGAGAATTGGCAGATGCTTATTTTAGAAAAAAAGTAAAGCGAATGCTGACAAAAACCACTCTGTTATCTGAGGGGAAACGTTTTAGGCCTTCAAAACTTTATCGTTTTAATCCTAAATGGACGGAAAAGGACGATGAGGAATTTTGTGTAAAAAATGATGAATAAGTAACGTATGGAAAAATATTCATAGAAGTTATTGGAAATACAGAGTCTGGATTTTTAAAGGTGAAAGGAGCAGGAAAATGGCTATATTTAATGGAGAAAGATTAGCAGCAGAAATTTTTAAAATTGAGGCAGATAAAATACGACGAGGTTGGTATTCTGATAAATATTTTAGTAACAATGTAATATTGCTTGAAGCGTTGGCAAAGGAAGGATATCATTTTGCTGGTAATAGTGATATTAAAGAAATAGATTGTTCCACCGTACCGGTTGGCGATGTGGAAGTGGAGATGCAATTTTTTACACGGAGAAGACCTTGTAGTTTGGTGGCAGGAGTAGATGAGGCTCTTGCGATTATAAAAATGTGTACGGGGTACTTTAATGATGACGGGCAATTCATAAATACTTATAGCCAACTAGAGGTGGAGGCTGTACAAGATGGTACGTTTGTCTATTATGATGGTGATCCTTTAAGTGTTCAACCTGTTCTGAGGATTCGCGGTCGCTATCGAGATTTTGCAAAACTAGAAACAGTGATACTTGGAGTTATTGCTGAACCCACTCGTATTGCGACGAATGTATATAACACTCTAGTTGCTAGTCGTGCGAAAGATATTTTGTTTTTTCCTGCACGTTTTGCCCACTATAAGATGCAAGCCTTGCATGGGTATGCATATTCTATAGCAATTCAGGCTTATAATCAAAAATACAGTAAAAAGAATTGCCGTTTTGTCAGTACCGATGAACAGGGTACCTGGTGGGGGGGCGAGGGCGGAGGCACTATCGCTCATGCGACAATTTGCTGTTTCATGGGAGACACTGTAGAGACCATGATGCAATACTCTAGGATTTTCCCAAAAGAAGTTTCTAGACTAGTGCTAGTTGATTTTCATAATGACTGTGTTGGTGAAACGAAAGCTGTAATGGCAGCTATGTTTGTAAAATATCTTGCTTACTTTAAAGCGGGACAGCTAGAAGAAGCGGAAAAATATAAACTATATGGAGTACGCCCTGATACTTCTAAAAATATGCGGGATAAGTCTATTGTACCCACAGGAAATAAGCAACAAGATATGGGGGTATCACCAAGGCTCGTGTGGAACTTGCGAGAGGCAATTGATACAGTGTATACTGAATGGGATCTGACACCAGAAGAAATAGTGATTGCTAAAGAATGGTGTGAACAAATCAAAATTTGTGTTACCGGAGGGTTCAACGCCAAGAAAATTCGTGAATTTGAAGAGATGGATGTGCCTGTAGATATTTATGGAGTTGGCTCATCTTTGCTGGAGAATTCTGATGAAACCAATAATGATTTCACGGCAGATATTGTTCGTATAAAAGTAAATGGTGAGTGGCGTAATCTTTCTAAGATTGGCCGGTCTGTGTGTGAAAATCCTAATTTGGAGCGGATTGAATAAATAAAAAATTTACTGAAAATAACTGAACTTTTTGTTGTAAATAAAAGGAAAACACTTTATTTTGTCGAAGGTGTTAGTACAAGTTACAACAGGAGGGATATCGTGCTTGAGCAAAGGAATAAATTATTATTTATTGTGATGCTGGCGGTATTAATTGTAGCAGGTAGTTTTTATAGTTTTTGGCAGAAGAGTTCAATATCAGCGTCGACATCTTCTAGTGAAGCCCTAGCTAAAAGTGCTCCTATTAGCGAAGAAAAAAACAGTGAAATTTTTGTGTATATAAGTGGAGCAGTTCATAACCCAGGTGTATTTAAAGCCTCACAGAATGCAAGAGTTTTTGATATCGTTGCTATGGCTGGTGGTCTTACCTCTGATGCCGATGTAACAAAAATTAACATGGCACAGAGTGTAAAAGATGGTGCGCATCTTCATGTAGTGGAGAGGGCAATAGTCCAAGGTAACAACGTAGCTGCTGGCTTAAACAAGAGTAAGGTGGGTGGCAGCAATACCGTTAATATTAATACTGCAGAAAAAAACGAATTGGATGCATTGCCTGGGGTAGGGCCAGCATTAGCAGAGCGTATTATAGAATATCGTCAGACCAATGGTAGTTTTAAAGATATTGACGAATTAAAGAAGGTCCCAGGAATTGGGTCAAGCAAATTTGAGAAAATGAAAGAGAAAATAAGTATCTGATTTTCCTATTAAAGACTATGCCCTATTGTTCAAGATAAGGAACGATAGGGCATTTATTTATAGTTCAAAAGTCAGACACTATTAATTCTGCAGTATAGGAGTGTAAATATGGAAAAACAAAATCTCACTAAAACTTATCTCATTCTCTTATTAGTGCCTTTATTTTGGGGCGGTGCATTTGGGACAACGAAACATATTTTATCGGAATTATCTCCCTTAACGACATCAGCCCTGCGATTTATCATTGCCGGATTACTTATGCTCATTTGGAGCAGTTGGCGTAAAGAGTTGACTTGGCTGCCGATTAAACAAAACTTTTTTTATCTATTAGCTTTAGGTGCAACAGGTGTTTTTTCCTATAACTATTTTTTTGCCACAGGCTTACAGTATACCTCAGCGGTAACGGCAGCCCTGATTATTGTCATTAATCCAGTTTTTACAACATGTATTGCTAGCTTCTTTATGGGGGAGGCGTGGAACTGGCGTACATTGCTGGGAGTAATCATATCCTTACTAGGTGTTTCCTTAGTTGTTAGTAAAGGAGACTTAAGTGTATTGACTCAGATGTCTATTGGTCGTGGCGAAATTTATTTATTTGGTTCCGTTGCAAGTTGGGTTATTTATACCCTGCTTGTTAAAAAAGTCAGCCGCACCATCGGAACAACTGTAGTCACTGCTGTATCAACAATGATGGGGGCAGTGATGTTGCTGGTCCTTTCGATAATAAAAGAAGATCAATGGAGCAAAGTCTTAAACCTATCCAACCAAACGATGCTGGAAATAATATATCTGGCGACTTGCGCTACAGTAGTGGCCTTTTTGCTGTTTAATTGGGGGATTCAACGTATTGGCGCAACCAAGGCATCAGCTTATATTAACCTTATGCCGATAAATGCGTTGTGGATTGCCGTATTCCTATATGGAGAAAAAATTTCAGCATACCATTTGATCGGTATGTCTCTTACTCTAATAGGTGTATATATTACAACGCAGAACAAAATACAACCTATTTCAAGAGGGGCAGGCTCAGTGACATAAAGCAAGTGGCAATGTATGTGGTTAAAAAAACACAATAAATCCCAGGTATTCCTTTGACTTTTTAAGCCATACTATTTATTGTAGAGGGTTCGTAATGGTTGAGCCAAGACTGGTGCCGGATCTTACAAGGTTCGGTATTGGTCGGCCAAAGATTATTGTCGGGTCGAAAGGTTCGGCAGTAGTCGGCGGGCAGATCGTTATATGTCTTGTAAGGCTGTACGGCAGCCCAACTGTTGTCGTGTGGTCAAAAGGGATGTATAACGGTCGAGCTAAGACTGTCATGGGTGCTGAAGATATAGGGGTCGGCCGTTGTCGAGAGATTGCGACCGGTTCGGTAGGTATCTGTGGCAGTCGAGCAAAGGTCAGTATCGGTTGTGTAATGCTTGTGGGTAGTCGAAAGATTGCGTATAGGTATGTAATGATCGGTATTGGCTGTAGCGTAGATCATTACGGGCTCTTTTTAAAGCTAACGGATATTCCGTTAGCTTTTTATTATGCGTTGTATCTATGGTAGTATGAACTTTAACTAAAGATTTTTAATTGAAAAATAGTGAGTGGAAAATAGTTGAATATATTTAACAAAGAACGGAGAAAATGCAGATATAAAGTAAAATAAACATTGTTTAAGCTTTCAACTCAAATTGTTAGTAATTAAGAAGGAGGATTATAATATGAATCACAAGAATAGTGAGGAAAGTATATTGGATTGTAGCACCGTAGGTAAAGGCTTTGCACGTACAGAAAATAATCATATCGCTTCTGAGAGTTGCGGTTTGTCAACTAGGGGATTTGCAAATACTGACTTTGGTAAACAGGATGAAATCACTCAAGAAGATAATAGTAAATTGGATTGCAGTACGGCAGGTATGGGATTTGCTCGTACTGACAGATGTAAAATAGCTCCAGAAAATTGCGCTTTTCCAACGAAAGGATTTGCGACCACCGATTTTGGCAAGAAAGAATAACGGATAAATTTAACAAAAATATAAAATTAAATCTTCTGCAAAAGGATTGACAAAACAAGTAATTGATAATATTATGTAAATAATAATTGTTATTAAATACATAATAGGAGTGATTATATGTCAGCCAAAGTTGGTCAAAAAGCCCCAGATTTTAGCATGTCTACTACCGCGGATATTAAGACATTGGAACATGTTGTAAAGCTTGAAGATTATCAAGGAAAATGGCTTGTTCTTTTCTTTTATCCTTTGGATTTTACATTCGTTTGTCCAACGGAAATCAAAGGATTTAACTCTAGGTTAGATGAATTTAATAAAATTGGTGCGGAGATACTTGGGATAAGTACTGACAGTGTATATTCACATCGTGCTTGGATAAGAGCTTCAAAAGAAGAAGGCGGATTAGGTGAATTGAATTATCCGCTAGCTTCTGATATCACAAAGCAGGTATCTAGAGACTATGGCGTTTTAATTGAAGAGAAAGGTGTTTCTCTTCGCGGGTTATTTATAATTGATCCAGAAGGTATAATTCGTTATCAAATCGTTAGCGATTTAAATGTTGGACGTAGTGTGGATGAAATATTACGGGTATTAAAGGCTTTTCAAACTGGCGGATTATGCCCTATTGATTGGCAGCCTGGTCAAAAGACACTTTAATTAGGATAAAAATAAGCAGAAAAACAACAGTTTGTTTTTCTGCTTATTTTTTTACGGAATCAGAAAGTATAACACTTTCTTGATTCCAAGTAAGAACGACTAAGGCTTCTGCCTGCGTCCGAGGACTTGGCACAAGCCAAGTCTTTTCTTATCGATTATCCTAAGAACAGAATCTGTGTAGATATAGATAAGCCGCTAGAGTTAATACCCATTTTATACAGATTGAAAGATAGTAAAAAAAACTGTATGATATGGTTAGAGAAATTTAAATTCTCTAAGGTAATCGCCGAGTTTCATTTACTGGAAACGGGGGACCCATTTTTGGGGTGAATCCTGTGCAAGCAGGTAGGGCGAATTTCTTTCTGCCCGAATCCGTCAGCTAACCTCGTAGGCGTTGAAAGAGAAGGATTTAGTTGTCCTGCCATAAAAAAAGGACCAGTAATGGTCTTTTTTGATATTCCTTCTCAAAAACTGGTTTTGTAAAAAGTGCTATTTCATGCAGGATGAAGGGTAGCAGCGGAATAACAAATTACAGTTATAGGGAGGAGTTTTTTTGGAGAAAATCAAGATTGGTGTTTTTGGCTTTGGGAAAACAGGTAAAGTTATCAGTAATGAATTCCTCAATGACAATTTATTTACGCTGGCGTGGGTAGTGCGTAGAAGTAACGAGGATCATCACAAATATGCCAGTCGCCTATTAGGATATGAGTTTGATGCAGGGGAGATTTTTTCTATTGAGGACATTGATGAGGATTTCTTTTTAGAAAATCCAGTAGATGCTCTTGTAGATTTTTCGGATTCTACAGGGATTCATTTATACAGTAAAGCAGCGGAAGTGGGAATTCCGATTATTTCTGCAATTTCAAAATATGAACCGGAGGAAATGGATCTACTAAAATCCTTTTCAGATACTACTTCAGTACTTTATTCTCCCAATATTACTTTGGGGATTAACGTATTACTGGTAGCAGCCCAAATTTTGCAAAAAATAGCTCCTCATGCAGATATTGAAATTGTAGAGGAGCATTTTAAAGGTAAAAAAGAAGTTTCAGGAACAGCACAAAAAATTGCAAGTGCTCTTAGCCTCAATGTAGAAGAGCACATAAATTCAATTCGTGTTGGCGGAATTGTTGGGCGCCACGAAATCATCTTCGGGATGCCAAATCAAACCATTCGATTATCTCATGAAAGCATCAGCAGGGGAGCGTTTGGTCAAGGGGCTATTTTTGCAGTAAAATTTCTCATTTGCCAACCGCCAGGAATGTATAGCATGGAAAATATAATTGCCGAGATGTTCAGACAGAATATCCCTGTATATTAATTCGAAAATGGGTTTTAATAATGGGAATATTGTTGCCACTGTATATGGTAATTGTGAGTAAAATATTATATTATGTAAAAAAACAGATGGAGTCTACAAAACGGATTCCATCTGTTTCTTTTTGAAGATGATATGGCTCTTATTAGGATTAGCTACTTGTTTTATAGTAGAAACTTTTCTTATCTAGACCACTTGTGGGAAAAAGATTGAAAAGGTTGTACCATCTTTGCTTGTTACGAAATCTATTTTGGCTTTGTGGCGGTGAGCGATACTATAACAAACAGCAAGTCCCAGTCCAGTACCTGTGTCTTTGGTAGTAAAAAAAGGCGTTCCCAGCTTTGTAATCAAGTTAGGATCAATTCCTTTCCCCTGATCAATGATGGATAGAACAACATAGTTGTCTAGAGTATAGGAACGAATTGATAAACAGCCGCCATATTGCATTGCTTCAAACCCATTTCTAGTAAGATTTAATATCAGCTGTTTTATTTCTTTTTCATCCAATAGTAGATTTGGTATACTTTTCAAATCAAGATCTAGTTTCATTCCGTGGAGCAGGGCATCTGACTCAAGGAGTGGCTGAAAAGCTTCAATAATTTGATTTAGGCTGCAGGGAGTCATGTTGATCGCTTTCTCATGGGATAAAGAAAGAAATTCCGCAATAATGCTATTGGCACGGCTTAACTCATCAAGCATTAAGTTAAATTGGGATGCAAAAGGGGCAAAAACTGTTTTTTGCGAAAGAAATTGCAAATACCCTTTAACTGTTGTTAGTGGGTTTCTGATTTCGTGTCCAATAGCAGCTGCCATCTGACCGACAAGACTTAACCGATCAAGGCGCGCTACTTCTAAATCAGTTTGTCTTTTCGTTTGGTCTGCATGGCTTTGGACATCTTTTTCCGCTAGTTTAACGATATTGACTGGAAACCTGTATAGAAGAATGCCTATACTGAGTCCTAAAAATGTAAAGAAAAATAGTAGAACCGTAATTGTTATAAGCAGAGGCTGGATATTTTGTTCAATTTCAATATATCCGTAAGTTTCATTACCATATTTAACGGGTGTTTGAAAAGCATAGGTTAGGTTAACCTTCTCATTTAGAACATGCTCGAATTTTAGATCCAAATTTCTATCATATGATTTAATTGATTTAATTTCATGTTGATAGTTTGTTTCATTAATAAATTCTATAAACTTAGTTATATTGTAATACCATAAATCTGGATTATCCATGGCACTTCTTCCTACTTTACGGGCAATATCTTCTGTATGGCGAACTGCAATTTCATTAAAATCCCGCCAAGCCATTATGCCATAAGTAACAGGGGTCATAAAACTGATTGCCATGCCGATTATTGTAGCTAGAATAGCCATTTGATGAGAAAAGTTTTGAGAAAATTGCAAGCGTGTTGACATGGTAATCACCTTCTAATTGGGCTAGAGCCCCATTTTTCAAGTATTTCTTGTCCTTCGTTTGAGAATACGTATTCCAGAAAGTCAGCAGCGCGATTACTAAGCGTATCCTTGTAAATAAAGGAAAGATCTTCTGTCAGCTTATAGGTACCATTGCGGATATTTTCAGTAGTAGGAGATATGCCATTATAATCTAATGGTTTTGTTTTGACACCTTCTTTAGCGATTTCTGTAGAAACTGTTAATCCAAAGGCACCCTTATTTTCTTTGATTACTTCGGACATATCACTATCACGGTAGACGATTTGCCAGCGCTGCTGTTCAGAAGCATCCATTAATGCTTCTCGATAACCTGGAACTACATTAAAAAGAGCTAAGTTGGAACTGTCGTTACTTTGTCTTAGAAAGACATGTATTTTGGTACCATTAGACCAGGTTGTTTTAGAGCCTTTTATTATTGAAATAATATCTGCGTCAGAAAGTGTTGAATCAGGTGTATTTATATGTGAGCCGAAAACAACCGCTACTTTCGCGTAAGGTATTTCTTTTAACCCTGCAGTATACTCATTAGAAGTAAGATGCTTAGAGATTAGTCCTAGCTCTAAGCTCCCACTTTTTACTGCGTTGATTGCTCCATCAGAGCCGATACTTCCAGGGACATCAATTTTAATACCTGTTTTAGCATAATAACCTTCTGCCAATTTAGCGGTAACAGGAAGATTCGTGCCAGATCCTGCGATTACAAAAGGTGTATTTGTGTTTTGGGACTGGGAAGTATTTGTAATGACGCTCCTACTTTTTTCACTACACCCCATGGTAAGGGCTGAAATAAGAAGTAAGCAGGCTATAAAAATAAGCCTTAGATTCAATATATACCCTCCTTGTTGATGTTATAATGTTACCCCTGTGTTTCATTATAACTCCTATCATTTCTTTAAAACATACAGATTGTCAAAAAAATTGAAAAATGATAAGATTTATCGATTTTAACGAAAAGTAGTTAAAAATGATAACTGGTTAAAACCGTAGAAAGGGATTTTCGAGAAACGGCGGCTCGAAAGTCCCTTTTCTACTTTTGTAATATAGAAATTTGGTCCCACAGCTTAATCTATAAATTAAAGCGTTTAGTACGAGATCAGATGGCATATGAAGCCTAAAAAAGGGATGTTTCGACAAAAAAATACAAAAAACAGGAGTAAAGTCTTGAAAAAAAGGACTTTGGTACAAAGGGCAAAAACGATAATAAAGAGAAACAATTGAGGTTGAGATTATTGTAAGATAATTCCCGGGGGATGTATAAGGCAAACTTTACAATAGGTAAGCTTTTGACGTTAGAATATATCCACTGAACTTTGAATGGCTGGTGGGATTGTATGAAATACATAGTAATTACAGTAGTGGCTATTTCGGTAAATGTAATCATCATGTATACGTTAGGGAATAAGGTGCTTGGTGTCAAGCTTCGACCAAAATCACTTATAATGTGTGGATTTTGCGCCCTATTGCTCAGTCTAGTGCTTCCACGCATCATAGTGAATTTTACTAGCATAGCAGCTACAATTTCTTTTTTTGCTGTCTTCGCGATCATACTTGCTGGATTTATAGTTTATTACGATGATAAGGAAGAATTTGACTCAATTTCTAGCCCTGGTCAGATCATAGAAATTGAACCGGGATCATTGTCTGAGTTTGAGTATCTTTACCAGAAGGTATGTCTAGAAGACGGAGCCGGGGTAGTTGCTGATACAATGCTAGTCAATAGAGTCGAGACAAAGGAATCAAGTAGGCTGTATTTGCTCAATAGTCCTGCCGGTGAAAGTATTGAAGCTGAAACGGCTGAATGTTCTAAAGACGTTGAAGAGCAGCTAGAATCTGAATGCCTGTTAGAACCTGATGTGGTAAAAACTACATCTGTTGAATCTTCAATAGCAAAAGTCATTGTGGAGAATATTGAGATTGCTGTCTCGCCAAAAATAATAGATGAAGTAATGGATGATTTTCCCACTTGTGAGGAGGACTCGAGCTCTGTATCTAAGGCTGAGATGATGCCCGATAATAAAGTTTTGGTTTTGGATAATGACAAAAATATTACCTTCGAAGAGGTTGAGAAGAGCCAGTCTGAAGTTGGTCCGGCTTCGGACTCTCTTGATGATTTACTAGAATGTGCTTTTAGTTATAAGGAACGTGGGGATGATGCCTGCGCTCTTGCTACCTTTAAATATGCTCTCACACTTCATCGAGACAAAGAAATTGCGCCTTTCCTTGTTATTGAGATGGCCAACCTTCTAAAAAAGGAAGGTTCCTATGATGATGCCATTGCAGTGTTAACTGAAAGTCGAAATTTACCAGCAATCCGCGAAAATCATGGATTAGACCAGGATTTTATTAATACTATTGCTTATTTACGTATCATCAAAAATACTTTAGCGGAGCATCATTTGACTTGTTTGCCGATTGGTGAAATACCGATTGAAATATTTAAAAGAATTGATGATGAATTTCGTGAATGGCGCAGTTTCTCTAACGTATCTAATTATTAGGAGGCATTATTGTGAAAAAAAATAGTGAAATTTTAGGGTTGCCTGTTATTAGCCTTACTGAAGGTAGCGAGTTAGGGCGGGTGAAATGTCTTGTCATCAACGCAGCAAAAGGTGCTGTTGCTGCTATGGTAATTGAAGACGATAATTGGTATAAAGTAGGTGCTAAACTATTACCTTTTACAGCTGTTATTGGTGTTGGAGATAATGCTGTCACTGTTGAAAATAGTTCTAGCATCCTTCCTATTGCCCATGACCAAGAAATTGAAAAACTACTTGACGCTAATGTTAAGGTGATTGGGGCTAAAGTGCTAACGCAACTTGGTGGTTTTCAGGGACGAGTATCTGAATATAGTGTAGATGAAAGTGGTAAAATAGGTAGTTGTCAAATTGAAGGGCCGAATGGAGAAGTTGATCAGATACAGGGACAACGCATTCGCACCTTTGGTAAAGAGATTTTGATCATTTCTGACGACAAAAGCAGTGTTACCCCAGATCCTATAGTTCAGGCTGAAACAGTTACTATTAATCCAGGACCAACACCAATTACTAATAACACTACAAATCCAGTTGTGGAAGAAGTGCCACAACCGGTTGTGGTAGAGTCTAGTGACGATTCGGTCAAGAAATTTGAAGAAAAACAACGGGCATATTTACTAGGGAAAAAAGCCACTCGTCGAATTGAAGCTGATAACGGTGTTGTAATTGTTGAACAAGGCGGTGAAATTACTAAGGAAGTTATTCAAGAAGCACAAAACGCTGGTAAACTTGTTGAACTATCAATGAATATTTAAAATAAGAGGCTCCTTTTTTTGGGGCCTCTCATTATTATACTTTTTACTTAGAAAGGTGCGGTGTTGTGCAGCCTGTGAAATCGAAACGAATTACTAAATTTATAATATTTTTTAACATAATTGTGGTATTTAGCCTCGTTGGTTTTGTAGCTACAAATGTTGTCTACATGATGACTGGTGACATCTATAATGGAGTAAGAGTTGGGGATATTGATGTGGGCGGTTTGTCCATTGATCAGGCTGAGAGAAAAATTAATGATGCTTATAGGGAAAAGACTCAGCAATCTGTACTTAACTTAGTTTATAACAATAGATGGTCAGTGACCGCAGCTGAAATTGATCTAACCATCGATGCTGAATTGCTAGCTAAGCAAGCTTACGCCGTGGGGCGTCAAGGAAGTATGATTCGTCGGCTCCAGGAAAGATATTTTGCACTTATTCAAGGCCATATGATACCGATTACGCCCTCATATAATAAGGATAAACTGAATGATGTATTAATTAGCATAGCTGGAAATATTGACTGTGAGGCGCAGAGTTCTATACTGCGTTATACTAATAATATAGTGGAAATATTGCCGGAGATTGTTGGTAAAAAGGTTGATATAGTAAGGACTAGCACTGAAATTGCTAATCGGTTAAATTCAGGACTGCCCCTAACCTTATCGCTAGCAGTGAATGAAATCCAGCCGAAGATCATTGCCAGAGACCTAGGAGATATTAATGGAGTTCTTGCTTCTTATAGTACTCAATTTGATTCTTCTGATAAAAATCGTAGTGAGAACATTCTTATTGCCGCCCAAAACATTAATGGTGTTCTTGTAAAAAGTGGTGATTTTTTTTCCTTTAATACCTACGTTGGTTTGCGCTTAGCGCAGTATGGTTACAAAGAAGCACCAGTATTCATCAATGGTAAGCTACTGCCTGATTTTGGTGGTGGTGTGTGTCAGGTTAGTAGTACATTGTATAATGCGATTCTATTAGCAGATATGGCGGTTGAGGAACGTACGTCGCATTTTAGGCCGCCTAGCTATGTTCCTATTGGGCGGGATGCTACTGTAGCAGATAATTTATTAGATTTTAAATTCAAAAATACTTCACAATCTAACATCTATATACTTTCGGAAGTACTGGGCAATACAGTTAACATTACGATTTTTGGCAGACGGAGTGAAAATCCACCAGATATTCAAATAGTAGCAACTGATAAAAGGGTGCTAGAACCTAACACTATTATAAAACAAGATCCAAAACTTGAGATCGGCAAAGAGGTAATTGAAGAGGAGGGCCTAAAAGGTTTCCAAGTGACTACATACCGAGTCAAGCATTATAAGGGAAAGGAAATTGATCGTGAGTTTATCGCTACAGATGAATTTTCGCCAGTAGATCAAGTCATCCGAATTGGGACGAAGGCTTCTGGAGCAAATAAATAAAAATCTCATACTATTTTAGTCATTTACAGAAACATTACGGGTAATATTAAATCACTATTTGTCATTCGGACAAATAGTGATTTTTGTTTATTACAGGGATAATTTACAAGGATTCATGCAGGGATTTTGTATTTAATGGTAAATCATAGTTTTATAAACAAAGGTAGGCACTAATTCATGGAGACATAGTTAATAGGAAAGAAAAATTGATGAGGGGTAATAACTATGCCTAACTTAGTTGTACTTATTACAGCTGCTTTTGCCGCAGGTATATGGTGTGCTGAATCATTTTCATGGCTATTACCCTTTTTATATGCTAGTAGCTTTGTTACAAGCATTCTTTTGATCAAACAAATATATTCACAAAAGCAGACAGTCTGGTTAATTGTTTTATTATTTTTTATCATTGGCATGTTACGCTTTATTCATGATGATGCCTTAGGTCCGGCGGATATCAGCCACTTTACAGGAAAAAAAGTAACGGTATATGGTACTATTGTGGAAACACCCCAGGTAACTGCTTTAGAGGAAGAAATAAATAAAGTTAGATATATAATAGAAACAAATAAAGTGCAAAGGGAGAAGCAGTCAGTGGTTGCCACAGGGAGATTGTCTGTTTCTAGTAGGCAATCTAACAAAGAAAAAATCTTCCAGCAAGGAAATATGGTGCAAGTAAATGGCGAAATTATTATGCTGCATGGCTATAATAATCCAGGTCAATACGATAGTGTTGCCGCGGCACAATTACAAGGTATTCGAGGGAGGATGTCTGTTTACGGGAAGGAAATAAGCATTGTAGATAATAGTTACTCATGGAAACAGGTAGCGATGACATGGCGAGAAAACATAATCGAAAATATAAAAAAGGTAATGCCTGAAAGTCATGAAGCAATTCTAGCAGGAATTTTATTTGGCGGATATGGGGGGATTCCGCGTGAGATTGTAGCTGATTTTTCAACAACAGGAATTGTACACATTCTGTCTGTGTCAGGATCTCATATTGCTTTGGTGGCAGGGATTATTACTGTATTAGGTAATAATGCATTCAAAGGGTTTATGTTTGCCAATAAAATAGTACCTTTATTTTCAGCTTTTTTTATTGCTTTATATGCGGTCTTTTGTGGACTAACCCCTCCAGTATTGCGTTCTCTCATTATGGGCTTGATTGGATTAGGGGCGGTATGTCTTGAACGAGAAAAGGATGCTGCAGTGGCATTGTGTTTATCTGTGCTTGGTATGTTGATTTATCAGCCGGCTCTGATTTATGATTTGAGTTTCCAGTTATCTTTTGCTTCAACGGCCGGATTGGTTTTCTTACATGCTAAGACTGTGAGTAAATTGCGTTTTTTGCCGCTTTGTCTTGCCAGCCCCTTAGCCATCACCATTTCAGCCCAGGTAGGAGTATTACCCTTTATTGCTTGGTATTTTAATAGTTTCTCCCTTAGCTCTTTTATAGCGAATTTGATCATTGTTCCTATTATTGAAGGTATTCTGATACTAGGGCTGTTTGGTGCTTTTAGTGGTTTGCTGATAGGGTTTGTAGGGAATGTAAGTATGGTTATCTGCAGTTTGCTAATTGGACTCGTTCTTCAATTAACGAAATGGTTGGCTGCAATGCCTGCTGCTAAGTTATATGTACCGTCTATTGGGGTTTTTGGTAGTATACTTTATTATGGATTGCTATGCTGGATGTATGGGTATAAACCGAAAAATGTGTTATCCTTAAGAGAGACGATTAAAAGATGGCCTCAAAAAAGTGCAGTTGTCTTATTATTTCTTGTTTCGTGTATAATAGGCTATACGGTCTATCCTCGCCCTGTAGCGGTTCATTTTATTGATGTGGGTCAAGGTGATGCTGCTCTGATCGTTACGCCCCATGGGCGGGCAATTCTAGTGGATACTGGCGGCACGATGGGAGAAACTGTAGAGTTTGATATTGGCTACCGCGTTGTTTTACCTTACTTGAGGCATTATGGAATACAAGGGCTTGATTATCTTTTTTTGACTCATGGTCACCAAGATCATGCTGGTGGAGCAGCGGGGATAGCGAGAGAAATTCCGGTGAAAAATATTATGTTATCACAGGAAAAATATACACAAGCAGTTGTTAATTTATTGCATGTTATACCTCGCAGTAGCGTTATCATCGCTACTTACGAAGGACAGAGGATAGAACTTGATGGCGTTGTTATTGAGGTGTTACATGCTGATACTGGAATGAATGGACAGAGCGGAAATGAGGTTTCAAGTGTAGTACGAGCAAGTTACGGGAAGTATAGTTTCTTATTTACGGGTGATCTTCCAGCCCATGGTGAGGAACAAATGCTACAAAGTAATAAGGATATTTCCAGTACGGTACTTAAGGTAGGTCATCATGGGGCGAGAACTTCCTCAACAGTGGAATTTTTGCAAGCTGTAGCGCCTAAGTATGCAGTTATTTCTGTAGGAAATAATAATTCTTTCGGGCATCCTCACGGCGATACCATTCGACGTTTAGAAGCACAACATAGTACAATATATCGTACAGATAAGCAAGGGGCTATCGTATTTAATACAAACGGTACAAAAATGGAAGTGGATACTTTTTTATCTTCTGACTAACCTGCTATAAGAGTTCCATCTTATATAAGTGGGGCAGAGCTAAATTCTAGATAAGTAAGATTGATTCAAGGAGTTAAAGAATCTATGAGTCAAGTCTTCAATATATAAAGTAATTCGATTGCAATAGGGGGACGTTATGAGTTATGCAGCAGTTTTAGAAGAAATTAAAAAAGGGCAAGTAAAATCAATATATCTTTTGCATGGTGAAGAAACTTATTTTATTAGACAAATTGAACAGGCAGTTATTAAGGCCGTACTGGCACCTGAGGAAATAGAGATGAACCTTTTGCATTTAGAAAAGGATCCTACCATAAATGAGTTTATCGCTTTAATCGAAACAGTTCCATTTATGGGTGGAAAAAATGTTATTGTTGTGCGTGGTACCTCCTTGTTTCGTCCAAGAAAAACAGGAAGTAATGAACAAGCCGAAACAGGGGATAAGTTGGATGAGCGTCTGCTAAACGTTATTAGCAATATGCCAGATTACACACATGTTATTCTTTCCACAACGGATAAAGTGGATAAACGCCGAAAACTTTTTAAGATAATAGAAAAGCATGGAGCCGCCGTAGAGGTTGCTAATTTAAAAGGGAAAGACGTAAGAGGGTGGCTTCTACCGAAGCTTAATGAACTAAATAGAAGAATGGCCTCTGACGCGATGGAATACTTCTTGGGAGTTATTAGTATCATGCCTCAAGTATCTTTGGGTTTTTTAGAGAATGAATTGGAGAAGGTAGCTCTGTTTACAGAAGGGAAAAGCGTGATTAGTCATCGTGATTTAGTGGAAATCATGTCTTCCATTCCAGAAATATCAATCTTTTCTATGATTGATGCGGTTAGCCAGAAGCAATTAGGAAAAGCACTTCAATTGCTGGGAGAACAGGTTAAATCAGGAGAACATCCTCTTAAATTATTATCTTTACTTGCACGTCAAGTGCGTCTTATGTGGCAAGCTAGAGAGATGGAAAAAGATGGACGTAGCACTAAAGAAATTTCAGAAAAACTTGGTGTAATGCCCTTCATTGGTGAAAAGATGCTAAAACAGAGTCAGAATTTTAGGTTAGAGGCTTTGAAAGAAGCGACCTTAGCTTTGGCAACAGCGGATTATGACTTAAAATCAGGTAGAGCCAATCATTCCGTAATTGAACAAATTATTATTGCCCTTTGTAGATAAAGAAGACTTGATTCAGATGCTGTTTAAACTCCATCTGAATCTTAGCCCTTCTTATCCAGGGACTTAGCTGCTCTTAAACTCCCACTTATATAAGTGAGCCTTAGATTCGCAAATCCTTAGAGCGAACTTACTTCGAGTTTTACAGACTGTTATCCTAATCAGAGGGCAGGATATTACAGGCTGTTAACGAGATGGGAATCTTAGCGCGGTTTAGTCAACGGATAAATAGTTAAATAAAACGCAAAAGCCCCTGTTCATTACGTAATGAACAGGGGCTTTTTTCTTAATTACTTAGCTAAGGCATTAAGTTTACGAGCTAATCTCGATTTCTTGCGGGCCGCGGCATTTTTATGAACAACACCTTTGCTGGCTGCCTTGTCAATCGTTTTGCTAGCATTAATTAGAAGGGCTTTCGCCTCATCGTTTTTACCAGCAGCTACGGACTCAACTACTTTGCGAGATACAGTTCTAATGGTTGATCTCACCGCAAAGTTTCTAGCACGTCGCTCAGCATCGGTTTTTACGCTACGTTCAGATGATTTAATGTTTGGCAAGTGATTCACCTCCTTAAAGAGCATGTTACCTATAGTATCTTAGCATGTGATTATGGAAAATGCAAGTAACATTTAATAAATTTATGACTATAAGTTGGGAATTCTTTAGAGTAGTTATGTTGCCCTAATAGGGCAAGGTTTGTGAAGGCTGGTATTGATTTGTATAGCTATTATTAATTTAGGGTAATATAACCTTGATTTTATAAATAAGGAGTGATAAGGGTGAGCCATTTCACAGGAAGCAGTCGTACTGACTTAGCACTAGAAGTGCGGGAGATGTTAACTAAAGAAGTTAGTGAAGATATTCCAGGTGTTCTAGTGGAAACGGCAGAGGATGAGGAAGTTATTATTACTAAGGTTAATATTACGACTCCCGAGGCGGAGAAAATAATGGGTAAAGGAAAAGGGACTTATGTGACTATTGAAGCTCAGGGGCTTCGTTATAAAAATACTCCTTTACAGCAAAAGATTATGAAACTCTTAGCGAAAGAACTGGTTGACATGGCGGACTTGGGAGAAAATGCTACTGTATTGGTTATCGGTCTAGGAAATTGGAATATTACACCTGATGCCTTAGGACCTAGAGCAATTGATAAAATAGTAGTGACTCGTCATTTGCAGGAAATGTTATCACCTGAACTTAAGGGTGGGGTGCGATCAGTTTGTGCCATAGCACCAGGTGTTTTGGGTATTACGGGGATGGAAACGGTGGAAATTGTACAAGGACTAGTTAGTAAAATAAAACCGAATTTAGTTATTGCCATTGATGCATTGGCAGCGGCTTCTACTCGCAGAGTGATTACTACAGTCCAGTTGGCAAATACAGGCATCAGTCCTGGCTCAGGTGTAGGAAATAAACGTTTTGGATTAACGAAGGAATCTTTAGGCGTGCCTGTTATTGCCATTGGAGTACCTACTGTTGTTCATGCCTCTACGATTGCGATGGATACGATTAATACATTGCAAGAACATGCTCCTTTTGCACGTTATTTTAAAAGTATGGAGCATTTATCAGATACAGATCGCCGTACAATTGTCGGCCAAGTTCTACCTGAAGTGTTGGGCGATTTAATGGTTACCCCTAAGGAAGTAGATCGTTTCATTGATGATATTGCCGTCGTTTTAGCTGGGGGGATCAACCAAGCTATGCACCCGCATATTGACTATGAAAACATACATACCTATTTACATGGTTAAGATGATTCATTGTTTTCTTATATCGTAATCAGTACTATCCTTCTCCTCCAAAGCATATACATTGTATGTAAACAAAAAAGTGTGACAACCTGTGCTTGCTGTTATTCTTAGCATAGATGTCAGTGGGAGGAAAGGATGTTAACAAGACGCGCTCGCCATAGAAAAAAGTATAAGTCATCTAAAAGGATAGCAGTAATTCTTTTATTGTTATTTTTGTTATGTGTAGCAATATGGCCTCATCTTGGGATATCTGAAGAAGCTTTAGCAGTGAGTGCCAGTAGTTCAATACAACAAAAACAGTATAGAGTGCCACAATGGCGTGATATATTATTTTCGGGAGTTCCAGGATTAAATACTGCTACAGAGTTGAAAAATCCAGTTACCATAAAAAATGAAGTTAGTATACAGCAAGTCGTCAGAGAGACATTGTTATTTTTTATCGGTGTAGATATTAAGGATATGAGATCTATCTTTCAGGCTGAAATTCCTATATTAGCAAAATTTAAAGCAGGGCCACAAACAGTAAGTGCGATGAGTCTGCCTAATTTTCCAAAATTTGAAACAAAAAACAGTTTGCCAAGTGGCAAGCCTTTGGTAGGGTTATATTATACTCACACAGCAGAGTCCTTCATTCCTAGTTCTGGAGCAGCGCACAAGCCAGGTGGTCAGCGGGGAGATATTGTAGACGTGGGAGAAGCCTTAACAAAAAGATTGGGTACTTATGGTATTTCCACACTACAAAATACTACAATTCATGATTACCCTAGTTTTATGAAAGCTTATGATGCTTCAGAAGTTACTGTGAGGAAGATGTTAGCTGAAAACCCGTCCATTCAGATGCTTTTTGATATTCATCGTGATGCCGATAAACGAGAAAATTATACAGCGACTGTAAATGGTGTAGAGGTCGCAAAAATCAAGATCATCGTTTGTGTAGGGCAACAGGATTTAGTACAGCCCCATTGGCAACAAAATCATGCCTTTGCTAAATTAATTGATGCCAAGTTGAATCAACGTTATCCAGGTCTTTCCCGTGGAATTCAGATGGAAAATTGGCGTTATAATCAACATCTTCACCCACGGGCATTATTAATCGAAATAGGGTGCCAGGAAAGTAGTAAAGAGGAAGCAGAGCGTGGAATTGAAATGTTTGGTGATATATTGGCAGAAATTATTGAGGAGAGCAACAAACAATAGCAATCCAATTGTTCCTCATGTAAGAATAGAGGTGAGGATATGTTTTGCCGCTTAGCTTATAACGATACCATGGTTATTGGACGTGGCTTATTAATTTTAGTTGTAGCGATTATATTAGGTATAACTGCTACAGAACAACAGTTAAATAGCTTAACAGAGAGAGAGAATCAGGCTTATGTCTTTAATATGAATCGTAGTAGTGAGGGAGTTTACAATTTAGAGGTATTGGGGACCAGTTATAAGGTAAGCGCAATGTATAAAGTAGCAGAGATCACGAATCAAGAGAACAACTTACGAATAAAGACACCATATTATACGTTAGCAATTCCTAAATATATATACTTTGATTGCCGAAAAGGTATCGCATGGCTAAGCCTAGAAAGCAGAGAAGTAGAAACATACATAGTAGCGGGATGGCAAAAAATTAAGAAAGAATTAGCTCACATCAAGTTCTAATCTTGCATATATTATAGTTGTCTCCTAGTAAAAGGAAGCCGCCTTTATCAAAGCGGCTTCCTAACTATAAATGTTTATAGCAACAATTCAGGTAATACTTGCAGGTGTTAGGTCCCAAGTGATATAATCAAGAGCAGTAATTATGCTATTGATTTCGAGAGGAGGCCTATATGAAGACGAAGAATATCCGCAATTTCTCGATAATTGCTCATATAGATCATGGAAAATCTACTCTAGCCGATCGGTTGATTGAGTATACAGGCACTCTATCTTCCAGGCAAATGGAAGCCCAGGTTCTGGATAATATGGATCTTGAACGGGAACGTGGTATTACCATTAAAGCACAGTCTGTAAGGTTAGAATACACGGCAAAAGATGGTGAGACTTACATGTTAAATCTCATCGACACACCAGGGCACGTTGACTTTACTTATGAGGTGTCACGCAGTTTGGCAGCTTGTGAAGGAGCGCTCTTGATTGTAGATGCTGCTCAGGGGATTGAAGCACAAACCTTGGCCAACGTGTATTTAGCGTTAGATAATGATTTAGAAATCATTACAGTTATTAATAAAATTGATCTACCAAGTGCTGATCCAGAGAGAGTGAAACAAGAAGTCGAAGATGTAATTGGTCTTGATACTTCTGATGCTGTGTTAACAAGTGCAAAATCAGGTATTGGTATTGAAGAAGTACTAGAGGCAATTGTAAAGAAGATTCCACCACCGACTGGCACGGTGGAAGAGCCATTATGTGCACTTATTTTTGATTCCCATTTTGATGCTTATAAAGGAGTTATTGCCTATGTAAGGGTTATAAACGGCATAATTAGACCTGGTATGAAAATGAAAATGATGGCTACCAATAAAATCGTTGAAGTGACAGAGGTAGGCGTTTTTAGACCGGCTATGACCAATGTTAGTGAACTGGCTCCGGGTCATGTTGGTTTTGTGGCAGGTAGTATTAAAAATGTTAAAGATGTTCGAGTTGGTGACACGATCACTGATGCTGAGCGTCCTGTTGCGGAGGCTTTACCAGGTTATCGTAAGGTTACGCCTATGGTCTATTGTGGTTTGTACCCGGTAGATAGTTCTGAATATGATTTGCTTCGCGATGCTCTGGAAAAATTAAAGCTGAATGACGCATCGCTGGTATTTGAACCTGAGACTTCTAGCGCTTTAGGGTTCGGTTTCCGTTGCGGTTTCTTAGGGCTTTTGCATATGGAAGTCATACAGGAACGCTTGGAGAGGGAATATAGTATTACCTTGATTACGACAGCACCGAGTGTTATCTACAAAGTGTTCAAGACAGATGGGGAAATTTTTGAAATCGAAAACCCTTCCAAATTACCAACTCCCCAAGAAATTGAACATATTGAAGAACCTTATGTTAAAGCTATGGTGATTGTTCCAAATGACTATGTAGGTGTAGTTATGGAGTTGTCCCAAGAAAAACGTGGCGAATTCAAGGATATGAAATACCTAGATACAACTAGGGTCATGCTCACCTATCATTTACCTTTGAGTGAGATTATTTATGATTATTTTGATCGTTTAAAATCAGCTACTCGCGGATATGCCTCTTTAGACTATGAATTAATTGGTTATCGACAATCCTTGCTTGTCAAACTTGATATCTTGCTCAACAGTGAACCTGTTGATGCATTATCCATCATTGTACACAGAGATAAGGCAACCTATCGAGGACGTATATTGGTAGAAAAATTAAGGGGAATTATTCCCAGACAAATGTTTGAAATTCCAATTCAAGCAGCTATTGGCAATAAGGTAGTTGCGCGGGAAACTGTAAGAGCAATGCGTAAGGATGTATTAGCAAAATGTTATGGTGGCGATATTAGCCGTAAGCGAAAATTATTGGAAAAACAAAAAGAAGGTAAAAAGCGCATGAAACAGGTAGGTAGTGTGGAAGTGCCGCAAGAAGCCTTTATGGCCATATTAAAGATTGATTAAAAAGGTGATTAGGATAATGAAAATGGGTCTATATATTCACATTCCTTTTTGTCAGCAAAAGTGTTTATACTGTGATTTTCCATCTGAGGCCAATTTGACCCATTTATATCAGCCCTATGTTGCCGCCTTGTGCCAGGAAATTTCTGGCAAGGGCGGTGTTTTATCTGGGGATGTTATTGATACAATATATATTGGCGGTGGCACGCCTACTGTATTAGCAACGGATTCCTTACGGAAGATATTAGAATGTGTACACAGTTCCTTTATTATTGATAAAAACGCTGAAATAAGTATAGAAGCGAATCCTGGTACAGTTGATCAAAATAAACTACGGGCCTTAAGGGCAAGTGGTGTGAATCGAATTAGTTTTGGTGTGCAAAGCTTTTCTGATGAACTACTACAGTCAATTGGTAGAATACATTGTGGACAAGAAGCAATGCAAGCAATACAGGAAGCACAAAATGCAGGATTTGAAAATATTAATATTGACTTAATGTATGGACTACCAGGACAATCTCTTTTGGACTTAGAGGCTAGTGTACGTCAAGCAATTAAGCTTAATGTTACCCATATATCGGCTTATGGATTGAAGGTAGAAGAGGGGACACCTTTTGCGGCAATGCAAAAGCGAGGAAAACTTATGCTGCCAGATGAAGAAATTGATGAGGACATGTATCAATATACAACGGAATTTTTGCCAAGAAGTGGATTTATGAGGTATGAAATATCGAACTTTGCGAAAGTTGGCTTTGAGTGTCGTCATAATTTAAAATATTGGCAATATCAGCCTTACGTGGGGGTAGGCGCAGCAGCGCATTCTTTTTTGTACAAAGAGCGGGTTTCTAATGTAAGTGATGTATCTCAATATATAACATGTCTTTCAATGGGGAAATCGCCAATTAAAGACCGAGAGACACCAGCTATAGAAGTGGCTATGGCTGAATATGTATTTTTAGCATTGCGTACAGTACAAGGATTATCGATGAATGAGTTTGACGAATATTTTCCGTATAACTTTATGGAGCAGTACCAAGATGTCCTTGAAAAACTAACAAGACAAAAGTTGATTGTAGTAGAAGAAAATCAGATATATTTAACAACAATAGGCATGAAGTATGGCAACGTAGTATTTCGTGCATTTTTACCTGAGTAAAACTGATTATTATATCTTGACAATCGAGCGTAGGAGTGGTATTTTTTTAATAGGCGTTAGCACTCTACAGTGTAGAGTGCTAACAATAGGAGGTGGAGCTTGTATGTTAGATAAGAGAAAACGTAGTATTCTCCAAGCGATTGTTGATGACTATATTTCCACCGCAGAGCCTATTGGTTCACGTACGATTGCTAGAAAGCATGATTTGGGTGTTAGCCCAGCAACTATTCGAAATGAAATGGCTGATCTTGAACTATTAGGTTATATTGAACAACTCCATACTTCATCAGGACGAATCCCTTCTGCTAAAGGTTATCGCTTTTATGTAGATTCTTTATTAGAACCAACCCAAATGTCAGATAAAGAAATCGCATTAATAAAAAACTGGTATCAGGAAAAAACTCGTCACGTTGAGGAAGTTTTTCAGGAAACTGCGAAAATCTTATCGAAAATTACTAGTAACATTTCGTTAGTCTTGGTGCCTCAGGTATCACAGTGTGCTTTTAAATACCTAAAGTTCCTACCATTTGATGATTGTCGTACTATTTTAGTAGTCGTAACTGACACAGGCTTTGTCGAAAATAAGGTAATAGATATACCGAAAGGTCTTTCTTTTAATGATTTACAACGTATTGCAGAACATATCAATCGGCGTTTATCTGGTTTGTCTTTTGACAATATTGAAGCATCTATTTTGAGAGATATCCAAAATGATATGTTAGTAGACGTGGATTTATTTGAAACTGCCATGGGGATCTTAAAAAAGGCTTTAGTGGTGGAAAAAAACGAGCGGTTGTATCTTGGTGGTACGACGCAATTGTTAAGCCAGCCCGAATTTAAGAACATCGACAAAGTAAAATCATTTCTGGATATGTTAGAAGAAGAGCAACTCTTAGCAAATATCTTGCAGAATCAAAGAAATGATGGCGTTATTGTTACAATTGGTGATGAAAATAAATATAGTGGCATTCAAGACTGCAGCATGGTGCAGGCTACCTATCGTATTGATGGGCAGGTAGTTGGAACTGTAGCTGTGTTAGGTCCAACAAGAATGGATTATGGGAAAGTGATGTCAGTGTTAGAGTTTATGCATAATCATTTAGGTGAAGTACTGAAAAAATATAAAGTATAAAACGATAGAGTTAGAAATAACTTTTCACCATAATAAGGTATTGCTAACTCTATCATACATATAATATAACTGTAATTGGGAGGAACCAGGAATGAAGCTAAATAAAGCTGGTAATGGTTCTGAAGCGGATGAACGGCTGGCAGCCCTTATGACAAATGCCAATGCGATTCGTGTTGTAACGGCAGCTGTTGAGGGAACAATTGGTCCTAAAGGGCTCGATACCATGCTGCTTGGTTCTTTTGGTGAAGTAATTATTACAAATGATGGTGTTACCATCCTAGAAAAAATGGATGTAGATCATCCAGCCGCTAAGATGCTGATTAATATAGCTAGAGCCCAGCAAGCTGAAGTAGGAGACGGTACAACGACAGCAACGATTATGGCTGGCGGCTTGGTGGGGGAAGGGGTAAACCAAGTAGTAAGAGGTGTACCCATTGCTCGAGTTATTGAAGGCATTAAGCACGGTATTACCCTAGCATTAGAAGGAATAAAACAACGAGCCCACCAAATTCATGACTTACATGATCCTGTGTTACTTAATATTGCCATGATTGCTGGGCGTGAATATAAAGATATTGCTGAACTAGTGATTCGAGCTGCAGGCCTTATAGGGATTGAAAAATTATGCGAAAGTAATTTTAAATTAGCAGACATTATCCTATCTCAAGAAGGTGCCGAGAACGAAGTATTCATGGGTGTTATTATTGATAAAAAAAGAATGACAACAGAGATGCCCCTAGAAGTAAGTCAGATAAAAGTGTTAGTTATTGATGATGCTTTAGAACCTGAAGAAATAGGGGATGAAGCCCTTCGTACCGAACTTGGGTTTAAACGTTATCTTGAACTGCAAAATGAATTTAAAAATAATATACATAAAATCGTGGAGCTTGGTGTTAAGGTCGTTTTGGTAGACAGAGGTGTTCATGATATTGCTGAGGAAATACTTACTGATTCTGGTATTATGGTGATTCAGCGAGTGGCTGCGGAGGAATTACGACGTGCCGCTGAACATGTGGGTGCCCGAATGATAAAACGCACAGGTCTTAAAAAAGATTGTAACGATATCGCTGCTTATTTAGGCGTAGCAGCAAGGGTACATGAGGATGAAAAATTAAAACATATTCGTATTTTAGGTGGCGCTGGTAAGCCAATGGCGACTATTCTGGTAGGTGCTGCAACAGAAGAAGTCGTAGGTGAGAGACAACGTATTGCCAAAGATGCAGCTTCTAGTGTGCAAGCTGCCATTAAAGGCGGTTATGTTCCTGGTGGTGGCTCCATTGAGGTTGCCATTAGCCGTGAGATTAATGCCTCGCGAGAAGCCGTAAAAGGTATGGCGGCATATGGCGTCGATTGTGTAACCCAAGCTTTACGAAGGCCCTTAGCGCAAATCGTAGAAAATGCTGGTTACAATCCGCTAGAAAAAGTAGAAGAGGTTATTGCAGCCCATGCAAATCAAAAAAAAGACTCATTAGGTATAGATTGTGATACTGGTGAAATCGTTAACATGCTGGACATTGGAGTCGTGGATCCAGCAACTGTGAAACTACATGCAATCAAAGCAGCTGGAGAAGTGGCAGTAGCTATTTTGCGTATAGATACAATTATTAAGAAAAAAGAAGAGAACAGCAAAACAGCTAATCTTGCTGGCAAGAACTAAAAAAACAATGGAATTTTATATATGGGGTGATATATTTGAGTGAAACAAAAGAAAAATTAGAGCAAGAAGTTGAAGATAACGCTGTAACATCGGAACCGACAGTAGAAGTGATAGAAGATGCCGATGGTACATCACTAGAAGCGGAACTTCTTGGTAAAGAACGTCTTTTAGAAGAAGCCAACGATCGCTATAAGCGATTACAGGCTGACTTTGATAATTTTCGAAGACGGACTCGTCAAGAAAAGGAAGAGTTATCAAATATTGTAGCGCAGAATGTTATCTTAGAGTTGTTGCCTGTGATTGATAATTTTGAACGAGCCTTAGGCAGTATTGCTACTCAGGATGCGGATAAGATGCTTTCTGGAGTGGAGATGATTTATCGTCAATTGGCACAAGTCTTAGAAAAAAGTGGTTTGACAACAGTTGAGGCAGTTGGTAAGGCTTTTGATCCTCAGCAGCATGAAGCTGTAATGCGAGTAGAAGACGCTGAACAACCAGATGGTACTATTGTTGAAGAATTGCAAAAGGGTTACGCTGTACGAGGTAAAGTAATAAGACCTAGTATGGTAAAGGTAGTAAGTAATTAGAAGTTACTTAATAGAAGCTTCATTTAAAAATAAAAATTTACATATTTCAAGGAGGAATACATAATGGCAAAAGTAATTGGTATAGATCTTGGTACAACAAATTCATGTGTAGCAGTAATGGAAGGTGGGGAACCTGTTGTTATTGCGAATGCCGAAGGAAATAGAATTACTCCTTCTGTAGTGGGTTTTTCAAAAACAGATGAACGTTTAGTTGGTCAATTAGCAAAACGTCAAGCTGTATCCAATCCAGAACGTACAATCAGTTCAATTAAAAGATATATGGGGACTGACCATAAAGTAAAAATTGATGATAAATCATATACTCCACAAGAAATTTCTGCAATGATTTTACAAAAATTAAAGGCCGATGCAGAAGCTTATTTAGGTCAAACGGTAACCCAAGCTGTTATTACTGTACCTGCCTATTATAATGACAGCCAACGTCAAGCGACAAAAGATGCTGGAACAATTGCTGGTCTAGAAGTGTTACGTATTATTAATGAACCAACAGCCGCAGCATTAGCCTACGGTATTGATAAAGGAAACGATCATACTATACTTGTTTTTGACTTGGGTGGTGGTACGTTTGACGTATCTATCTTAGAACTTGGTGAAGGTGTATTCGAAGTAAAAGCTACAAATGGTAATAACCGTTTGGGCGGGGATGACTTTGATGAACGCGTTATGAAATGGTTAATAGCTGAATTCAAAAAGGAAAACGGTATTGATTTATCAAAAGACCGTATGGCAGAACAACGTCTACGTGAAGCTGCTGAAAAAGCCAAAATTGAACTTTCTGGTGTGTTAACAACAAATATTAATCTACCATTTATTACAGCAGACCAAACTGGTCCTAAACATTTAGATGTAAACTTAACAAGAGCTAAATTTGATGAGTTAACTGCTGATCTAGTAGAATCAACTATGGGGCCAACTCGTCAAGCCATGAGTGATGCTGGATTGTCTCCTAAAGATATTGAAAAAGTAATTCTTGTAGGTGGATCTACTCGTATTCCTGCAGTACAAGAAGCAATTAAAAGCTTCTTAGGTAAAGAGCCTCACCGTGGCGTAAATCCTGATGAGTGTGTAGCTGTAGGTGCTGCAATTCAGGCAGGTGTACTAGTAGGCGAAGTAAAAGATGTATTATTGCTCGATGTTACTCCATTGTCCTTAGGGATTGAAACTTTAGGTGGCGTATTCACTAAAATAATTGAGCGTAACACTACAATTCCTACATCTAAGAGCCAAGTATTCTCTACTGCCGCTGATAACCAACCATCTGTAGACATTCATGTTCTACAAGGGGAAAGAGAAATGGCTTCCTATAATAAAACATTAGGTCGTTTTGAACTTAAAGATATTCCACCAGCACAACGGGGTGTGCCACGCATCGAAGTTTCTTTTGATATTGATGCCAACGGTATTGTGCATGTATCTGCCAAGGATTTGGGTACTGGTAAAGAACAAAAAATTACTATTACCTCTTCAGGTGGTATGAGCAAAGAGGATATTGAACGCATGGTAAAAGAAGCAGAGGCCCACGCAGCGGAAGATAAAACCCGTAAGGAAGAAGTAGAAGTTCGCAATAATGCCGACTCTTTGGTCTATCAAGCTGAAAAAACCATTAAAGATATGGGCGATAAAGTAGAAGACAAAGAATTACTAGCAAAAGTACAAAAGGCAGCGGATACATTGAAAGAAAGCCTTAAAGGTACGGATACAGAAAAAATTAAAGCAGATACTGAAGAATTAACAAAACCATTATATGAAATGACCTCTGCTGTTTATAATAAGGAACAAGAAGCTGCAGGACAACAAGCACCTGAGGCCGGCAAGGATGAAAAAGTAGTGGACGCTGAGTACAAAGTTGTCGATGAAGACAAGAAATAGGTACTAGCTGGCATAAGAAAAATCACTGATATTTGGCAGGGATAGGTTGCTTTCCCTGCCAAATACTATATAATTGATAGCGGTAATAACTATAAAACACACTGACACGATTGTGACATCGTGTTTTTGTGGTTCAATTGTTTTTTTATAGTTGTAACTAAAAAGTTTTTAGGATGGTGTAAAGTGAGTAAACGCGACTACTATGAAGTGTTAGGCGTAAGTAAAGGTGCGTCTGATGATGAAATAAAAAAGGCTTTTCGTAAGATGGCCCGTAAGTACCATCCTGACGTAAATCGTGATAATACTAAAGAAGCGGAAGAACAATTTAAAGAAGTAAATGAAGCATATGAAGTTTTATCAAATAGTGAGCGTCGGGCGCAATATGACCAATTTGGTCATGCTGCTTTTGAAGGCGGTGCCGGTGGTGGTGGCGGCGGCTTTGGTGGATTTGGCGGCGGCGGTGGATTTAACGATATTTTTGACATGTTTTTCGGTGGACAGTCTGGTTTTGGTGGACGTCAACCAGGGCCTGAAAAAGGATCTGACCTTAGGTATGACATGGAAATTACTTTCGAACAAGCTGCTTTTGGGGTAGAAACAGAAATACAGATTCCAAGAACAGAAGATTGTAAAAAATGTAACGGGTCAGGTGCTGCACCTGGAACCCATGCTGAAACTTGTGGTCAGTGTAAAGGGACCGGTCAAATTCAAGTGGCCCAAAATACACCGTTTGGCCGTATGATAAATACCAGGGTGTGTGACCGTTGTCATGGAGAGGGTAAAATTGTACAGACGCCATGCAAAGAGTGTCATGGACAAGGTAAAACTCGTGTAAAACGCAAAATTAAAGTCAAAATTCCAGCTGGTGTAGATAATGGTTCAAGACTTAGAGTTAGTCATGAAGGAGAAGCTGGACTACGTGGTGGCCCTCCTGGTGACTTGTATGTTTATATTTTTGTAAAATCTCACAAACTGTTTACACGGGAAGGTAGTGAAGTGATCTGCGAAGTTCCGATCAGCTTCGTTCAGGCTACATTAGGGGATGAAATTGAGGTTCCCACACTAGATGGCAAAGTGAAACTGAAAATTACCGAAGGAACTCAATCAGGTACTATTTTCCGCTTACGCGAAAAAGGGATTCCTCATTTAAGGGGAAATGGTCGTGGTGATCAGCATGTCAGGGTCAAAGTAGTCACACCACAAAAATTAAATGAAAAACAACGAGAACTTTTACAAGAATTTGGGAAAGCTAGTGGTGAGAATATTAATCCTGAGCAAAAGAATTTTTTCAAAAAAGTGAAGGATGTATTTGGGGTATAGGAAATAAATAAACTACCAATATACAAATTTTTGTATATTGGTAGTTTATAATAGGCTATGGAGATATTGCCATGCCCGAACTTAACGTTTTCGGATGGGATATTTCCTTGATAGAAGAGGAAAAGGGGCGATTGGTATGAAATGGGCTGAAATAAGTATTCAGACTACACACGAGGCTGCCGAAACGGTGGCCAATATTTTTCATGAATTAGGTTCAAGTGGTGTGGTCATTGAAGATCCTGAGCTTGTGAATTCATACCTAACATCAGGTGTATGGGATTATTCTGATATTGAGCAAGAAAGTAATACAGAAATTGTAACCGTTAAAGCGTATTTGCCTGTTGATGACCAATTAGATGAAAAGTTGCGTAATTTTGAAGAGGAATTTCAGCAGATTTCCTCTCGTGGTATGGACAAAGGAATAGGGGATATGCGGTGCCGTGAAGTACAGGAAGAAGACTGGGCGTCCTCATGGAAAGAGTTCTTTCATCCTATCAAAGTGGGTCAATATATTGTAATAAAACCATCTTGGGAAGAGTATAAAGCCGCCTCTGATGATCTAGTAATCGAATTAGACCCAGGTATGGCCTTTGGTACAGGTACCCATCAGACGACTGCAATGTGCTGTCGTGCCCTAGAAGAAGTCGTTAAACCTGGGTGTCTTGTTTTTGATGTGGGGACAGGTTCAGGTATTTTATCCATAGCCGCGGCTAAGTTAGGTGCTGCTAGTGTGCAAGCCGTGGATTTAGACAGTGTTGCAGTTAGGGTAGCTGCTGAAAATGTTGCAATTAATCAAGTCGAACATGTTGTAAAAGTAGCCCAAGGAGATTTGTTGACAGGCGTCACAGGTAAAGCTGATATTGTAATTGCCAATATTATTGCAGATGTAGTTATTAAATTAATTGTTGATATTCCAGCACGTTTAAAAGAAAATGGTATTTTTATTGCCAGCGGTATTATTAGTGAGCGATTAAGTGATGTTGCTGCTGTCATGTTAGAACATAATTTACTTGTTGATAAAGTGATCGAAGAAGGTGGCTGGGTGGCGGTCATAGCCCGTAAGGGAGGCTGTTAGGGTGCGTCGCTTTTTTATTGCTACGCCATTAGCGGCAGAAATGTTCATACATGGTCAGGATGCTCATCATATTTGTCGAGTGCTTCGGCTACAAGTTGGTGACAAGATCATAGTGGTGGCTCCTGATGGATTGGCTGGTACTGCCGTGATAGAAGAACTTGCTTCTGAACAAGTAAAACTACTGCTCCAAGACGGAATCGTAGAACAAAAGGAAGCACCTGTAAATGTTTACTTAGCTCAGGGATTGCCAAAGAGTGACAAGATGGATTACATCGTACAAAAGGCCGTAGAGCTTGGAGTAAAAGCGGTATATCCAATACAAATGGAGCACTCGGTTGTCCAGTATGATCCAGCTAAGAAACTTTCTCGCCGAGATAGGTGGCAAAAGCTTTCCGTAGAAGCAGCAAAGCAATGTGGTCGTACCATTGTGCCTACTGTAGAACCTATCCAGGGGTTAGCAGATCTTTTTGCCAACCTTCCTTCCGATGTGGCTATCATTATGTTATATGAAGGACGAACATCCCAAGGCTTAAAGCAAGCATTGATGGAGAAGCCCGCTGCTTCCTACCTTTTGTTGGTTGGACCCGAAGGTGGTTTTAGTGCTAAAGAGGTTGCCCAATGTCAAGAGCAAGGTGCTTCGATTGTTACGTTAGGGCCACGTATTTTGCGCACTGAAACGGCATCATTAGCGGGAGTGGCAATGATTATGTATGAGTATGGTGATTTGGGGGGTTAATTGTGCCACGAGTTGCATTTACTACCTTAGGATGTAAAGTAAATCAATTTGAAACAGAAGTAATGGAAGGACTTTTTAAACAACGAGGTTATGAAATTCTTCCTTTTGATCAAGTTGCTGATGTTTACGTGATTAATACTTGCTCCGTTACCCATTTGGGTGAGAAAAAATCTAGACAAATTATTCGCAGAGCGATACGCCTTAATGACAAGGCTGTAGTGGCTGTGGCTGGTTGTTATGCTCAAGTATCTCCAGAAGAGATTGAAGCCATTGAAGGTGTGAGAGTAATTGTCGGTACGCAAGATCGGCATCGCATTGTAGATCTGGTGGAGGAAGCTGTGAATTCCATTTCTCCAGTTAATGTAGTGACGAATATTATGAATGCAGAGCATTTTGAAGATATCCCATTATTTGATACACCAGGTCGTACAAGGGCTTTTTTGAAAATTCAAGAAGGTTGTACTAATTTTTGTACATATTGTATTATTCCCTATGCTCGTGGACCGTTAAGGTCCCGTCCATTAGAGAGTATTATTACCGAGAGTGAAAAATTAATTGGGGCAGGTTTTAAGGAAATTGTCTTAACAGGTATTCATCTAGGCGCCTATGGCCGTGGTATGGAGGATAATATTACATTAGTGGATGCAGTAAAGGCAGTGCTTAGTAGAGACGGCCTTACTCGTCTTCGCCTAGGTTCTTTAGAGTCTATTGAAATATCCGATGAGCTGATTACCATTATGCAGTATGATGATAGATTATGCGATCACTTGCATTTGCCTTTGCAAGCTGGTGATGATACAATTCTTAAGTCTATGAACCGGCATTATAACTTGGCTGAATATCGACAACTTATTAATAATATTAAGATGTCAATTCCGAGTATCGGGATATCAACAGATATTATTGTTGGCTTTCCTGGAGAAACAAGAGAAATGTTTGAGAATGCTTTACAGTTTGTAGAGAAAATGAATTTTTCGCGAATGCATATTTTCCCCTATTCTCGTCGCAGTGGTACGCCAGCAGCTCAATTTAGTGAGCAGGTAAGTGAAGACGAAAAAAAATATCGAGTAAACAAAATGCAGGAACTGGCAGACCGAAAAGCTGTAGAGTTTCAGGAGCAATTTTTAAATAAACAATTAGATGTTTTATTCGAGATAGAAAACCAAAAAGATTCTGCAATAATTGATGGACTAACTGGTAATTATATTAGGGTATATGTGAATGGAAATAAAAATATGCAAGGCAAAATCTACAAAGTTTTATTGCTAAAAACGTATCAGGATGGCCTGTGGGGCGAAATAGTACAGTAACTTTTTGAAATTTATTTATTTTATAGCAGGATATCTATAAAAAAGGCAGAATCATTTTATAGGATCAGATACATATAAACAAAGTATATTATCCTATTAGTGTTTCAGACGTGCTACTTCGTAGTGAACAGAAGAAGGGAGGTGTTGTAGTATGCCACAGGAATGTATTTTTTGCAAAATTGCGGCCAATGAGATACCTGTAACGGCAATATACGAGGATGAACATATGATTGTTTTTCCTGATATTAATCCCGTTGCTCCTGTCCATGTGTTAGTAATTCCAAAAAAGCATATTGCTAATCTTCTAGAACTGGCGTCTGAAGATGTTTCACTAATGGGTCATATCTTATCAACCATACCAAAGATTGCGTCTAAATTAGGAATCGATGAAGATGGATTCCGTTTGGTCGTAAATACGAAGGAGAATGGTGGGCAAACGGTTCATCATTTGCACTGGCACTTGTTAGGTGGTAGGGCAATGACTTGGCCACCAGGTTGATATTGACAATGCTTACCTTTATCGTGTATAATTTCTAGGTGTATGTAGAAGAAATACACTTCCCATATCGGTCCAGTGGAGGGAGGGATATCAGATGTCAGAAGTTAAAGTTGGAAAAAATGAAACAATTGATAGTGCACTCCGCAGATTTAAACGTACTTGTCAAAAAGCCGGCACTCTTGCTGAAATAAGGAAGCGCGAACATTATGAAAAACCTAGCGTAAAGCGCAAGAAAAAATCCGAAGCAGCGCGTAAACGTAAGTTTTAGTTAGGATTTTCCAAGTTTCGGAGGTTTTTATATGTCTTTGAAAGAAAGATTGACAGAAGATATGAAGCAGGCCATGAAGAACAAAGAGGCAGGTAAGTTGCGCCTTTCTGTTATACGTATGGTACGTGCTAACATAAAGAATGTCGAGATTGACAGTAAACAAGAGCTTTCTGATGATGGGGTTTTAGATGTTGTTGCCAAGGAAGTAAAAATGCGTCGAGATTCAATTGAAGAGTTCAAAAAAGGTAATCGCCCAGATTTGGTTGAAAACCTTGAACAAGAGGTTGCTATCTTGATGAATTACTTACCGGAACAACTAAGTGAAGCTGAAGTTCGCACTTTAGTGGAGCAGGCTGTAGTGGAAGCCAAAGCTGTTAGCCCTAAAGATATGGGTAAAGTGATGGCTGTACTTATGCCGAAAGTTAAGGGACGTGCTGATGGAAAGTTAGTCAATACCATTGTACGTGAGTTGCTAAATCAATGAGTTAATCCGGTACTTATTTTAAATAAGTACCGGATTTTAATTTTATCCGATGACTAAACCGCTCTAAGACCCATCTTCATCTCGTTAACAGCCTATAATATCCTGCCCTCTGGTTAGGATAACAGTCTATAAAACTCGAAGTAAGTTCGCTCTAAGGATTTTTGAATCCAAGGCTCACTTATATAAGTGGGAGTTAAGAGCGGCTAAGTCCCTGGATAAGTGCGACTAAGATCTATAAAATTAAAAAAAATAAGACAAGCTTAAGCTTGTCTTATTTTGATGTAGTTAAGTGAAGCATAATTAGTAATTTTATCGAGTGCGAAAATATCTATGTTTTAAAAAAAGTTAATGCAAATAGTAGAATGATTGTTGTTTCCTATTTGTTATAGTTATTACTAAAAAGAAGCTATATGTTTTGCAAAGTTTAACTAGAAAAATTATAATAAGTCCTAGTAAAATAGTTTAAATATATAGTATGAATGTTACAACATATAATACAAATGTAGAGTATAATTAAAGTATAATTTATGTCACTTAATACTTACAATTAGACATTAACATACAAGCTTCGACAAGTCAAGAGGTTTGTCGAAAAAATAAGTAATAAATTTGGAGGTGATTTGCGTGAAACGTATGCTAATAAAAATTGTGTTAAGTATGTTTCTTGGAATTTTATTTTATGGCCACTATCCACTAGTGGCTGGGGCGCAGCCAGTCGTTTTTATACAGATAAAAGGAGAGATTGATAATAGTCAAGTTGCTCTAGTACACCGTGCAATGGCTGAAGCTGAAAGTCTCGACGCCAAGGCGATCATGATTGAAATTGATACTTTTGGTGGTTTAGTTGATTCTGCTGTTAAGATTCGTGATATGATAAGCCAGACACCAATTGAGACTATTTGTTATATAAAAAATAGGGCTTGGTCAGCGGGGGCACTGATTGCTATTTCTCATAAACATATTGCGATCGCGCCCGGAGGGAGCATTGGTGCTGCAGAGCCAATACCGACAACCGAAAAAACGGTTGCTGCTCTAAAAGCCGAGTTTGCCGCTACCGCCAATAAAAGTGGGCGTAATGTTAAGGTAGCAGAAGCTATGGTTGATAAAACTGTTGGTTTTCCCGGTTATGCGGAACCAGGACAAATTTTAGCTCTGACAGATTACCAGGCGAAAGAAGTTGGTTATGCTGATTTTATAGCTGCTGATAGGGAGGAGGTTTTATCATACTATGGGTTAGCAGAGAATGAAAGAAGGGAATATCAGATTGGCTGGTCAGAAAGATTTGCAGGTTGGTTATCCGACCCTACAGTAAAGTCACTCTTGTTATCTGTAATATTTTTGGCTGTATTTACAGAAATTAAAACAGCAGGATTGGGGGTAGCGGCCTTTACTGGTCTAGTTGCCGCATTGTTGTTCTTTGGCAGCCAATGGTTGACGGGCCTTGCTGGATGGCTTGAACTTATTTTGTTCATCAGTGGAGCCTTACTTATTTTAATAGAATTATTTGTGCCTGGTTTTGGTTTTTGGGGTATTAGCGGTGCAAGCTGTATTTTAGTTAGTCTTTTTCTTACTCTAGGAGGGAATGGATCGGCTTTAGCCACATTATCAATGAGTTTAATTGTAGCGATCATTATATTTCTTGTAGTACTTAAATATTTACCAACAAGTAAATTATGGACTAAGCTGACACTTGCGGATGCAGAGACAAAGGAGCATGGTTTTAGCAGCAGTGCAGATTATACTAGCTATATCGGGAAAGAGGGTGTAGTTATAACTTTACTAAGGCCTGCTGGTATGGTTGATATCGAAGGTGTCCACCTAGATGTTATTTCGGAAGGTCAGTATATTGAACCAGGAGTTCGGGTAAAGGTGGTGAGTTGTAACGGCAGCAGAATTCTTGTAAGACGTGTCTAAATAAAGGAGGAAATGAATATGTTAAACATGATTAGTATGATTGGTCCCTTGTTTTTAGTACTATTGGTTGTTATTGGTATTAGTATATTTTTGCATTTTGTCCCCCTTGGATTATGGATTTCAGCCATTGCTGCAGGGGTGAGAGTTGGTATTATCACATTGGTTGGTATGAGGCTAAGGCGTGTTCCTCCAGCAAATATCGTTTTGCCGTTAATTAAGGCAAACAAAGCGGGGCTCGACGTAAATGTTAATCAATTAGAAGCCCATTATTTAGCTGGTGGTAATGTAGACCGTGTGGTTGATGCTTTAATTGCTGCCCATCGGGCTGAAATTCCCTTACCTTTTGCACGAGCTGCCGCTATTGATTTGGCAGGAAGAAATGTATTGGAAGCCGTGCAAATGAGTGTTAATCCTAAAGTCATTGAGACACCAATCGTTGCGGCTGTAGCAAAAAATGGCATTGAGCTAAAGGTTAAGGCAAGAGTGACGGTGCGAGCCAATATTGATCGTTTGGTAGGCGGTGCTGGAGAAGCAACTGTCTTAGCTAGAGTAGGTGAGGGAATCATTACGACAGTTGGCTCATCCCATGATCATAAAGACGTATTAGCTAATCCTGATCATATTTCACGCACTGTATTAGCAAAAGGCCTCGATGCAGGTACGGCGTTTGAAATATTATCCATTGATATTGCTGATGTGGACGTGGGACGTAATATTGGTGCTGAATTATTGACCGACCAAGCAGAGGCGGAAAAGCGAATTGCACAAGCGAAAGCGGAAGAACGTAGGGCTATGGCTGTTGCCAATGAACAAGAAATGAAAGCATATACTCAGGAAATGCAGGCCAAGGTGGTAGAAGCCCAAGCTCAAATTCCTCACGCACTTTCTGTAGCATTAACAGAAGGCCGTATTGGGGTTATGGATTATTATAATATGAACAATATTATGGCAGATACTCAAATGCGGGAAACAATTAGTAAGTCTGGACCTGCAATACCTCCTTCTTCAAATAAGATTGAAGAACCAAGGAAATAGGTGATACTATGGATAATTTATTACCTTTAGCATTAATTGCGGCTATGTACTTAATTCCTCCTTTATGGCGGCATTACATAAAGCCAAAAAAAGTAAGCAAGGTATCTGTAGAACAAGTGTTACCTCCTATGGAGAATGAGTATGAAGAAAGTTTACTGATGGATACACCCCATGCACATAGTTCTCAAATATCCTCTAATGTAACTGATAAAAATGAGCTTGTAAATAATATAGAGAAAGAATTATCCCCTTGGGAGGGAAAGCTAAGTGAGAGTGTCATCCAAAATGGTGTGATTTTTGCCGAGATATTACAACCTCCACGGGCGTATAGACCATTTAAAGGGAAATTTAAATAAGTCTGAACAATAAAGATAAAAATTATTGATTTGAAATAGAAAGAAAATAACAGGGTAAATAAACCCTGTTATTTTTTTTTGTTTTTTAGCACAACATAAGTAATAATAAATAAATTATCTATGCATGGAATGAAAGATAATTAAAAAAGTACTACTAATTCAAGAAGTAGAGGAGATTGCCAACTTAATAAAATAAAGGGAGGCGTAATCTATGGAAACAGAGTATAAAGGAAGATTAACCTATGCAAAGGGTACGTCAATAGAATTCGTTGTTGCGCCAAATCAGGACGTTGATTTTGGTGATATTTTAGTAGTAGAAGGTACAAATAAGGATAAATTTTATATTCGAGCCTATGACTTTAAAGTCAAGTCTCGCTGGTCAGGTTTAAATGGCGTTGGTTATTTAATGAGCAAATTGGATGAAAATGGACAAGTTGAGAATCAAGAAGAACTAGATTTCTATATGGGAGGCAATCATACAGTTAAAATAGGCCTAGCTGAGCAGCTATGTTATGTGAATGATAAAGGACAATTATTAAATCCCAAAACATGCCCAGACTTTTTTTGTCAGATACGTACATTGAATGCAGAAGATACAAGTCTCTTATCTGAAATAAAAGGCGACTTGGAAATAGGATACTTAAAGAGTGGTCGAGGGGTATTAAATATGCCCGTAGGTATTTATGGATCAAAAGCCATTACAGAGCATATTGGAATATTTGGTACCACTGGATCAGGGAAAAGTAATGTTGTTAAAGTATTAGCCAGTTCCGTGATTGATAGTGGTAATTATGGTCTGTTGATTTTTGATGTGCATAATGAGTATTACAAAGATTTATCTTCCCACCCGGCTTCGAAGGACCGTTTATGCGTTTACCATACAGATGTAAAAGAGTATGGTAAAACAATTACAGTTAATTTTTCAGAAGTTGGTCCAGAAGATATTACTGCTTGTGCAACTTTTACTGAACCACAACTTGATGCAATCTATAAACTTTCATCGGTCTGGCAAGATGACTGGATGCGTTATGTGCTTAAGTACGATGCGAAGGATATTATTGATGAGGTCGCTGGTTGTACGGGACAAAAATTTCATCCTAGAACCATTGGAAAAATTAAAAGTATTTGCTGGAATTTAGAGCAGGAGCTTCATGTAAATGAGCAAGAAGCTACTGTGGTAGCTGACATCATCTCCCAATTAGAGCAAGGGAAGGTCGTTCTTGTTGAATTAAAAAATGTCTCAGCCGTAGGCGAACAAGCCTTATCTACCTTGCTATCTAAAAAGTTATTAACAAATTACGCTAGCAAGACAGACTTAGAGCGTAGTTTGATAAAACCAGTACTAATTGTTTTAGAAGAAGCTCATAGATTCTTAGGTAAGAAAGAGAATAGTAGTAATAATGTATTTTCGCGTTTAGTAAGCGAAGCACGAAAGTTTAATTTAGGAATGTGTGTAGTGGATCAGCAACCTCGGTTGTTGGCTGATAAGGTGTTGTCTCAACTAAATACCTTATTTATCCTTGGCTTAGCATCTAAGGCGGATCGAAGCAAATTAGAAGCTATGTGTCGGAAAGATATTTTGCAACAGCGCAATGAAATAAAGAACTTAGATTGTGGTGAAATGATAGTTGCAACAAATTACATGCGGTTTGCAGCTCCTGTAAAGGTTCACAAATTTGAAGATTTCTTACAACAGAGAGAGATGGATTATGTATCACCTATTTCAGTTGTCTAAAAGACGTGGAATTTTTTCCACGTCTTTTTTGCGGAATCAAGAAAGTATAACACTTTCTTGATTCCAAGTAAGAAGGACTAAGGCTTCTGCCTGCGTCCAAGGACTTGGTGGAAGCCAAGTCTTTTCTTATTTGCTTTTTGGGTATTTTCGTACTAAAGGTCAATGTTTGGCATATATTTTATATGGAGGAGGGGGTACTGTGCAATATAATAAAAATAGGCATTTACAACGATTAGCTGGCATTTTAGAGATTCCCCAAGATATTGTGCTGGATTTACCCCGTATAACAATGTTGGGTAATAAACAGCTACTTGTAGAAAATCATAAAGGGATTATTGAGTACACTCCCTCGTTAGTACGTATAAATTTGGAACAGGGTGAGCTTATTATTCATGGTAAAAGTTTAGTATTAAGTAATTTACAAATCGAACAAATTTTAGTTGAGGGCACGGTGGGGGAAGTCAAGTATGATACGTAATATGTTCCAATATATAAGTGGTACTGTTAAGATTAAAGTTAGCGGGGCTATGCCAGAGAAATTTATTAATTTATGTGTGATACAAAATATTCCATTATGGGGATTGACTAAAAATAGTAAGGGTCTTTTTGTTTGTATGAGCTTAGAACATTTTTTTTCAATTCGACCATTAGTACGTCAAAGCAAAAATCAGATAAAAGTGGTTGGTTATTCAGGCTTGCCTTTTTTGACAAGAAAGGTAAAAAGAAGGAAAATGATGGTTATTGGTGCTGCAGTATGTTTGCTTGTTTTAAATACTCTAGTCTCATATATTTGGTTTATTGACATTACAGGTGCTAAATCTATCCCTGTTCAGCGAATTAGAGAAATCGTATACGAAAGTGGATTAAAGCCAGGCGTGCTTAAAGATACCATTCCAATAAAGCAGATTGAAAATCAAATAGCAGTGACAATACCGGAAGTTGCTTGGGTAGGAATTAGTTTTACAGGTATACATGCAGTAGTAGAAGTGGTGGAAAAAACAATGCAAAAAACCCAAGACAAGGCGCCTGCCAATATAGTTGCACAAAAAGATGGTGTTATTACGGAAATTATTCCATTAACGGGTCAAAGTATTGTTAAAAAGGGAGATACCGTTAAAAAAGGGGATTTATTAATAAAAGGAATTAGTTACGAAGGCCCAGTGGATATGCCGGAAACTGCCAAAGTCCCCCCTCAATTGATTAGGGCAAATGGAATTATAAAAGCCCGTGTATGGTACGAAAGTTATGGAGAATCGGAGTTGGTTACAACAATTTATGAACGAACAGGACAACAAGAGATTGGTGTAGCCTTACGAATAGGGCAACAGGAATTCTTATTAAAAAAAGTTGAAGAAAAACCAGAAAGATTAGTTGAAGTTGAGGTTTTCAATAAAAAGCTATCTTGGTGGAGGAATCATGATCTTGCTGTCGAATCTATTATAAGTACATATCATGAATTGAAGTCCAAGAAAGTTGAGATTGGTATAGAAGAAGCAAAAGAGCAAGGAAAAATTAAAGCTTTGACAGCATTACAATCTTTGATTCCCGAAACAGCGCATGTGCTATCAAGGAATATTGAAGTATTGCAAATGCCTGAGAAAAATCTGGTACGTGTTAAAGTAAGTGTCGAAACCGTAGAAGACATTGGAGAAATTGTCAATATAACCACAAAGTATGATAGTAATATACAGTGAATGAGTACATTGTTGTTGATTCATTGCTAAGATGTTGGAAGGGCTCACGTTTTGCAGTATATAGCAAAACGTATCTTACTAGCCCTTTCTTCTTTTATTAATGAATTGCCGCTTAACGTAGTAGATATACCGCCAAGAATAGGACGCTGGGGAATGGGGAAAACTGATATTGTTATTTATTACCACAAAAATGAGTTAACATTCTGGTTGCATGTGAATGCATGCTTCTAAATGATGGAGTTGAAATAAGTGATATCTTTAAATAATAAGTTACGAGAGATTTTTGCCCAGCCGACAAGTGTATATGCAAGGCCAATTGCACGAAGGATTGTATTAGGCCTAGCATTTTTTCTCTTATTTATGATTATCTTATCATCTGATTTTATTTCAGAAAAAGTCTCTTTTGAAGTAGGACAAGTTAGTGACCGTGATGTCATTGCGCCAAGAACTGTTGCCTATGTAGACCTAATTAAAACGAAAAAATTTGAAGATGAAGTGTTAGCTAGCGTAGCTAACGTATATGATTTGGATATTGCTGTTATTACTAAAGCTGAAGAAAGTATTAGTATGATTTTTAGTGAAGCGCGAATGGCCACTTCTAACAAAACATTAGAATCAACAGAACAAAAAATAGAAAAATTGCAGAAAGTTTTACCAGTTCCCCTACCTAATAGTGTCATTCAGGGATTAATCGCTCTTGATGAAAAAGCGATGGCAAATGCGGAAGAACAGTCGAAAGCGATTCTACGTAAATTCTTTCAGCGTGGAATTCGGGATGACGATTTGGATATAGCAAGGAAACATATTGTTATCGAAACGGAAGAAATGGGATTAGGGAAGACTACTGAAACTGTAGTTGCTGGCATTGGGCAAGCGTTACTACGACCAACTCTTATATTAAACGTGCGTGAAACAGATAAACGCAAGCAGTCTGCTATGGCTAGCATTGAGCCTGTTCGTGAAACGGTAAAAAAGGGACAGGTTATGGTCAGACGTGGAGATTTTGTTACTGCAGAACAAATTCACGCTATGGAAGAATTAGGATTGTCTAAAGGGCATGTAAATGAAATGCGTATTTTTGGACTGGCTATTTTTGTTTTAACGACTATGCTAATTATTCTAGGATATATGTATAAGTTTGCTTATCCAATTTATGAAAACGATTTGTATTTAGTGTTACTAGGGTTGATTATGTTAGTAACATTGCTATTAGGTAAAGCTGCACATTACTATTCTGACTTTTCAGCACCTATTGCTGCAGGAGCTCTTCTTGTTGCTATTTTGATAGATACTCGTCTCGGACTAGTCATTAGCATAGCCTTGTCCTTGCTTTTTGGCATTATTGTGGAACATGATTTAAGAGCGGTGTCTACAGTGTTAATTGGTAGTTTAATTGGTGTTTATAGTGTTTCGAAAATGGCTCATGGATATAGCTTGACAAGAACGGGAATTTGGATTGCTGGTATAAATTTTTTAGTGATTGCTTCTACTGGTTTTATCGAGCAACTAAATAATTCTCAAATTTTAATGCAAGGTGTACAGGGTGTTCTGAGTGGGATTGGAGCCTCTGTTATTACGACTGGGCTACTTCCTTATTTAGAAAATGCTTTTAATATTACTACGCCTCTTAAATTATTAGATTTAGCTCAGCCAAACCATCCTCTATTACAAAGGTTGCTTTTAGATGCTCCTGGAACGTATCATCATAGCGTTCTGGTAGGAAATTTAGCTGAGACAGCCGCAGGATCGATAGATGCGGATCCTGTTACCGTCAGAGTTGGAGCTTATTACCATGATATTGGAAAGATAAAAAGACCTTACTTCTTTGTGGAAAATCAAGTGGTAAATGAAAATCCTCATGACAAAATAGCACCTTCCTTAAGTACCTTAATTGTCACTTCGCATATTAAAGACGGGGTTGATTTATGTCGCGATTACAAATTACCTCAGGTAATTGTTGATATTGTTCAACAGCATCATGGTACGATGTTAGTCTCTTATTTTTATAAAAGGGCTACTGAAAATGAACATAGTGAATGTATTATTGAGGCTGATTTTCGCTATGAGGGGCCTCGTCCCCAAAGTAAAGAGGCGGCTCTTATTATGTTAGCTGATGCTTGCGAGGCGGCCGTGCGATCCATTGGTAAACCAAATGTAAATCGGATTGAGGCCACAGTTCGTAAGATTATTCGTGAGCGTTTGCATGACGGGCAACTAGATGAATGCAATGTAACATTAAAGGATTTAAACGTAATAGGTGACGTATTTATTAGAGTTCTTTCCAGTATGTTTCATACTCGAATTGAATACCCAGAAACATTAAAGGAATTGGAAAGGAGAAAAACAAAAAATGGAAGTAGCAATAAGCAATGTTCAGGAAAAGATGATAGTAACACCTCAAATGGAGCAGATAGTGATTGCAGTACTAAATAAAGCTGCTGAGGCCTATGGCATCGAGCCCCATACTGAAGTTAGTCTTGTGTTAGCTGATGACGAATATATACGAGTTTTAAATCGCCAGTATAGAGATAAGGATTGTTCTACAGATGTATTGTCTTTTGCCCTAAATGAGGGTGAGGAGCCTCTGATGATAGATGGACCAGAAGAGGTCTTGTTAGGGGATATTATAATTTCTTTAGAGACGGCTACTCGCCAGGCTGAAGAATATGGTCATAGCCTAGAACGTGAGCTAGCTTATTTAACAGTACACGGCATTCTACATTTGCTAGGATATGATCATATGTCGGAAGAGGATAAAAAAGAGATGCGTCAAGAAGAGGAATATGTTTTATCTTTCTTAGGTATTACTCGTGTGTAGTGATGAGAAAGGGAAATATGTTATGCGCCTTTAGAAATGCTTTTAGAGGTATATTATATTGCGCTCGACATGAGCGCAATATGAAAATTCATCTTGGAGCAATGATCTTAGTAGCCTTGTTAGCTTGGTGGTCGAAACTAACAAAACATGAAGCGCTTATACTAGTAATAACGGTATCAAGTGTATTGGTCGCTGAAATGGTGAATACAGCGGTGGAAACGATAGTAGACATGATATCCCCAGAATTTCACCCAATGGCAAAAATTGCTAAAGATGTAGCTGCTGGTGCTGTTCTGATTACGGCAATCGTTTCATTACTAGTTGGTTATATGCTCTTCTTTTATAGAATATGGAATTAGGAGGAGGGGGCTTATGGAAAACATAATAAAAGCCGCAAAGGATAGCCGTGAACATGCTTATGTGCCTTATTCCAAATTTAAGGTAGGGGCCGCGGTGATAACAAAAGAAGGTAAGATTTATACGGGCTGTAATGTTGAAAATGCTTCTTATGGACTATGTAATTGTGCGGAGCGGACGGCCATATTTAAAGCTATTTCCGAAGGCGAAAGGGAATTAGTGACTATCGCCGTTGTAGCCGATACGATCAAGCCTGTAGCACCTTGTGGTGCATGTAGACAAGTAATGGCTGAATTTGACATTGAAAAAGTAATTATGTGCAATTTACAGGGCGAAGAATATGTTGCAACATTAAAAGACTTATTACCCTATTCATTCGAAAAAAAACATTTGTCAGGAGAACAAGAATAATGGAAGTTAAGAAAGATCATAAATCAGGATTCGTTTCAGTTATTGGCAGACCAAATGTAGGAAAATCAACCTTAATTAATAGTTTGATTGGACAAAAAGTAGTTATTATGTCTGATAAACCCCAGACCACTCGGAATAAAATTATGTGTGTGCTTACCTTAGATGATGCACAGATTTTGTTCATTGATACACCTGGTATACATAAGCCTAAACATAAGTTAGGTGAATATATGCAAAAAGCAGCAGAAAATACACTGCGTGAAGTAGATGTTATCTTTTTTGTTGTGGATGCTACAGAAGATATTGGTGGCGGTGAAAAATATATATTAGAGTTACTAAATGCCATTCAGACTCCTGTTATACTGGTAGTAAATAAAATTGATAAAATTGAAAAGGCCAAATTACTGCCAATTATACAAAAATATTCTGCTTGTTATAAATTTGCTGGTGTAGTGCCAATATCCGCTATGGAGCATACTAATTTAGATGGTTTAGTTAGTGAAGTTAAGAAATATTTAGAGCCAGGGCCTCAATATTATCCTGAAGATATGATTACTGATCAACCGGAACGTTTGGTCATTGCAGAACTCATTCGTGAAAAAGTTCTTCATGCTACGCGAGACGAAATTCCCCATTCCATTGCTGTAGATATAGAAGAAATAACAACTAGAGCCAATGAAGATTTGTATATTCGGGCTGTTGTTTATGTTGAAAGGGAATCTCAGAAAGGTATTGTGATTGGTGCCAAAGGGCAGCTGCTAAAAGACGTGGGACGATTGGCAAGGGCTGATATTGAAAACTTGTTAGGTTCTAAAATATACCTAGATCTTTGGGTAAAAGTGAAAAAGGATTGGCGTAATAAAGAAGGAAGTTTACGTACCTTTGGTTATGAATAACCTGAAAGCTTAACATAATTCCAATTTTTTGAATGGCTATCGCTTAGCGATAGCCATTCTTTGTTGACCGAAGCGTCTTCGGGTGGTATCATTTGTAAAGAGGGGTAAAAATAAATTTTTAGGACGGTTGTTTTCATTTATTATGCCAAACTGGGACATAATAAATTTGCAGTGAAGTCATGGTAGAGAAAAAGGACAATAATGTCTATTGTCCGCTAAAGAAAATTTTAAAGAAATTTAAGGCCCATGTTTAAGGGCATTGTTTGTTATATAGTAATGAATTTGATACGGTAACAGATTTTGGGGAGAGATGCGCTATTTTCGATTCGCCTTTATATGACTTATTTAAATTATTTGGAGCCTTATTACTCGTTTTATTAAATGGATTTTTTGTACTCGCAGAATTTTCTCTAGTAAAGATTCGTAAGACTCGTTTAGAAGAGCTAGTTCAGCAAGGAAATAGTCGAGCAGAGCTGGCTCTTAAAGTGGTATCTTCTTTTGATACTTATCTTGGGGCGACTCAGTTAGGTATTACCTTAGCATCACTAGCCTTAGGTTGGCTCGGAGAGCCAGCAATTTCTTCGTTATTAGAACCTATATTGTATGATTATTTTCCAGGATCTACTTGGTTATTAAGTACCATTAGTATTGGAATTGGATTTATCATTATTACCTTCTTGCATATTGTTGTAGGTGAACTGGTTCCAAAATCGATGGCAATTCAAAGAGCCGAAAGCATGGCATTGTTTTGTGTATGGCCTTTATATGTTTTTCATAAAATGGGCTATCCCATTATTATATTGTTTAACCGCGCGGCAAAAGCTTTGTTAGCCGTAATGGGGATGCAAGCACCTAATGAAACTGAATTAGCTCATTCAGAAGAAGAGTTAAGAATGATTGTTAGTGCAAGTCATCGGGGTGGAATCCTAAATCAAATGGAAAGTGAACTTATTGATAATGTATTTGATTTTGCTGATCGCTTAGCCCGTGAGGTTATGGTACCACGTCAGGATATGGTTTGTTTGTTTGCAGACGATTCTTATGAGGAAAATCTAAAGGTGGTTCGCGAAGCGCACCATACTCGTTTTCCTTTATGTTTTGAAGATAAAGACCACATTGTGGGTATGATTCATCTGCGAGATTTAATGGACTTTGATTTGTGTAATGCGGAAGAAAAAGATTTAAAGACAATTATGAGGGAAATACTAGTTATTCCTGAGGGAATGTCCGTTGCTAAGTTACTACAAATGATGCGCCGCAAACGAATCCACCTAGCAGTAGTAGTAGATGAATATGGTGGTACAGCTGGATTAGTTGCATTAGAAGATGTCATTGAAGAGATTGTTGGTGATATTCAGGATGAACATGATGACATCATTCAACCAGAAATTCAACGTTTGCCTGATAATACGTATGAGTTTGATGGCCGGGTTCTGTTTGACGATGTGGCTGAATTATTAGATATACGTTTAGATGATCATGAAGAGGACACAATTGGCGGTTATATATTTGGTTTATTAGGGCGCCGCCCAGAGATTGGTGATGAAGTAAATATTGGTGAATATAGTTTCAGTGTACTGCAGGTAACTGGTTTTCGTGTTGTTAGGGTTAAAGCTTTACCTCTTCCACCAGAGGAAGAAAGCGAAGCTTAGATATATAGAACTAGATATTCTAGGAGGGAGGTTATTAGGCGAGAATCTTTGATGGTCGTATAAAAATATGTGCGAAGGGATGATGTCAAGTGTTGTTACGGGATTTAATGTGGGAAGTTTTCCAAAGTACCGGACATATTGGGGCATATTTGATGTATCGTTCATGCACTGAATCTAAAGATCAACTTGAAACACCGCCAGATAGCAATGTAGGACTTTAATTGTCCTTGTATTGAATATGATAGTTCTTCAAATCGCAATAGGGGTGAGCTACTATGTGCCGCCCCTTACATAATTTTTAATTCTTAAGTAGGGTAATTGAGGGAAATATGGCACAATATCAAACAGAAGCCATTTTAGTGGCCACGCGTGACTGGGGCGAGGCTGATAAAATGGTAACTTTATTTTCTCGTGAGTATGGAAAAATTACGGCGTTTGCCAACGGGGCTAGACGCCCAAAGAGTCCTTTGGCTGGGGGAATGCAGCTATTTACACATCTCGATGTAAGATTGGCGGCAGGGAAAAATTATGATTCTGTTAAGCAGTGTGAAATAAAACATTCTTTTCGGCATGTGCAAGAAGATTTTAATTGTATGGCATATGGTACTTTTATAGCCGAATTAGTTGCAGAACTTTGTCCTGAGAGGCAGCCAGAACCTCAAGTTTTTGATTTATTAGTAGAAGTGCTTATCATACTTAGCTTACGTAATCCTCGTATGGTGGCACTGGCTTGGGCTTGGCAATTATTGTTTATCATGGGTTACTACCCTGAATTTAAAGAATGTGTTAGTTGTGGACAAGTATTAACCTTGCCTGGTTATTTTAGCTTAACCAACGGGGGCTGCGTTTGTGCTACTTGCAATCATAACGACCTTCTAGAAGTGAGTGATAAAATTTATAATTTTATCACTTGTTTATTACATATTGATTGGAAAAACCCTGTTGAGTTTACTGTAAGTGGTACCGTTTTAATGCAAACTGAAAGAATACTTATGGAATATTTAACTCATTGCTTGGACAAACCTTTAAAGTCTATGAACTTTATAAAACAAGTGTCCGGAGTAATGCAAAGCGGAACATGAGTAAAGCATTTTAAAAATTATGTGGACGGTAAGATAGAATTGGTGTTGTTTATCGAATAACTAGGATTGTAATGGGAGATAATAAGAAAAATGTGGATAGGAGGGTATAATAATGGAAGAAATAACATTGGAGAACATTGACATCCTACGGGAGCGTACTGGCATATCTTACAAAGAGGCGAAAGAGGCTTTGGAAAGAAATCAAGGGAATTTACTTGAGGCCTTAATTGAACTTGACGATAAGAAAAATACAAAATGGACAGACAGCTTTTCTGTGAATTCAAGCGATGTGATTGATAAGGTAAAAGAATTGCTTCATGAAGGCAATGTGAATAAGATCAGTATCAAGAGTGAGGGACGTACTGTTGTCGAAATTCCTGTAGCACTGGGGGCAATTGGTGCTGTAGTATTGCCACAGATTGCTGCACTTGGCGTATTAGTAGCAATGTTTAAGCGTTGTAGTATTGAAGTAGTTCGTAATGATGGCAGTACAACTGAGACAGAAGTTTCAGATGATAAAAGTGTAAATGAGCAAAAACAAAATCATCACAATAATAGTGGAATTTAGCTGCTATAAGCATTGACAAATAAAGTTAGGTTTGTTATGATTTTAACTAAATTACGGCAATGCGGGAAAATAGTAGCCTATAGTTATAGCGAGCTAGGGAGAGTGAAAGCCTAGCCATTTAAAAGGTGAAGGGCATTCCCAAGCTGCAAGAGGAAATTCTAAAATTGGATTAATAGATTCTTTTTAGGAGAGTAAAGCTTGCTATAGTATAAGGTGGATCATATATTATATGGTCAATCAGGGTGGAACCGCGGGATTAAACCTCTCGTCCCTGTAACGATATGTTACTGTGGATGAAGGGGTTTTTATTTTATTTAATATTGAGGGAGGCTATTATAATTGACTTTTCAAGAGATGATTTTAACACTTCAGAATTTCTGGGCTGAACAAAATTGCATTTTAATGCAACCTTATGACGTGGAGAAGGGGGCAGGTACCATGAACCCAGCTACCTTCCTTAGGGCTTTAGGCCCTGAGCCTTGGAATGTAGCTTATGTGGAGCCATCACGTCGTCCTGCTGATGGTCGCTATGGAGAAAATCCTAATCGTTTACTGCAACATCATCAATACCAGGTTATTATGAAACCTTCGCCAGCTAACATTCAAGAATTATATTTAGAGAGTTTAGTTCGTTTGGGGATTGATCCTAGCCAACATGATATTCGTTTTGTAGAAGATAACTGGGAATCTCCAACTCTTGGAGCTTGGGGACTTGGTTGGGAAGTATGGCTTGATGGTATGGAAATCACTCAGTTTACTTATTTTCAACAAGTCGGTAGTATTGATGTTAAACCTGTATCCGTAGAAATTACCTATGGTTTGGAGCGCTTGGCTATGTACATACAAGGGAAAGAAAACGTGTATGAATTAGAATGGGTAAATGGTGTTACTTATGGCGATGTATTTCACCGTAATGAAGTAGAGCAATCCCACTACAACTTTGAAATAGCCGATGTTAACTTATTATTCCAGCTTTTTGATATGTATGAAAAAGAAGCCATTCGTATTATTGAGTCTGGTTTTGTACTGCCAGCTTATGATTATGTGTTAAAATGCTCTCATACTTTTAATTTATTGGATGCTCGTGGTGCTATTAGTGTTAGCGAACGTACAGGTTTTATTGGAAGGGTACGTAATATGGCAAGGCTCTGTGCACAAGGGTATTTAGAACAGCGTGAAAAATTAGGTTTTCCGTTGCTCAAGGAGGTTAAATAATTATGGCAAAAGATTTATTATTCGAAATTGGTACAGAAGAAATTCCTGCCAGGTTTATGCCAGGGGCTTTGCGGCAATTAGAAAGTGTTACTAAAAGTAAATTAGATGAGCTCAGAATTGGGTATGGTGAAATTAAAGTTGTCGGTACACCTCGCCGCATGGCCTTGATTATACGTAATATGGTGGAGGAGCAGGCTGATAAAAATAGTGAAAATAAGGGTCCTTCTATAAAGATCGCCTTTGATAATAATGGTGCTCCTACAAAAGCTGCTCAAGGGTTTGCACGTGGGCAAGGGGTAGATGCAACTCAATTAGTTGTAAAAGATGGATATGTTTATGCTATGGTGCATGAAGTAGGCAAGCAAGTAAAAGAGTTACTACCAGCTATGTTAACTAGTATTATTGATAGCCTTAATTTTCCTAAAAATATGCGTTGGGCTAATCTAGATAAGAAATTTGTTCGCCCTATTCGTTGGATGGTGGCGCTTTTTGGTAATGAGGTTATTCCTTTTACCGTTGCAGAAGTATCCACAAGTAATGTTACTCGTGGGCATCGATTCTTAAGTAAAGGAGAAATAGTCATTCATTCTGTTGATGATTATTTTGAAGCATTACATAAAAACTATGTTATGGTTGATCAAGATGTACGTCGTAAGGTGATTCGTGAACAAGTGGAAAAAATTGCTCTTAATCAAGGCGGTACTGCTGCGATTGATGAAGATTTGCTAGAAGAAGTAGTATATCTTGTAGAATATCCGACAGCCCTGTACGGACAATTTGAAGATAAGTATTTGTCACTGCCTCCAGAGGCTGTAATTACTCCTATGCGTGAGCATCAACGTTATTTCCCTGTAATCTCCAAAGAAGGGAAACTTCTACCTGTATTTATTACTGTTCGTAATGGTGGATCTGAACATATTGATATTGTTCGTCATGGTAATGAGAGGGTGCTTAAAGCGAGGTTATCTGATGCTCAGTTCTTTTTTGAAGAAGACAAGAAAGTTAAATTAATTGATCGATTAGACAAACTAAAGACGATTGTTTTTCAAGAAGGCTTGGGCACAATCTATGATAAAACAATACGTGTTAGAGAGCTTTCGATTAATATTGCCGAATCAGTTGGGGCTACTGATGATTTGCATCCTATAATTGAAAGAGGTGCTACCTTAGCAAAGACGGATCTTGTTACGGGTATGGTTTGTGAGTTTACTGAATTACAAGGTACCATGGGACGAGAATATGCGTTATTAAATAAAGAGCAGCCAGAAGTGGCTCAGGCTATATTTGAACATTATTTACCGCGTTTTGCTGGCGATGTATTACCAGAGAGTGTTGCAGGACGAGTTATTAGTATTGCTGATAAGCTTGATAATATTGTGGCAACCTTTAGTCGAGGCTTAATACCAACAGGATCCCAAGATCCGTATGCCTTACGGCGTCAGGCACTAGGAATTGTTAACATCTTAATTGATGGCAAATATCATGTATCTTTACATGCTATGCTGGTTAAGGCAATGGATTTACTACGTATTAATGATGATAAACGACAAGCGGATTTGCTAGCTGAAATACAGGAGTTTTTCCGACTCAGGATTAAAAATGTTTTATCGGATGAAAATATTCGTTATGATCTGATTGATGCGGTTATGGCAGTCGGAGTGGATGATATTTATGATACTTGGCTAAGGGCTAAAGCGATGGCTACTGATGGTTGCAGCAGTGAAATGCAAAAAGCTGTACAGGCTTTTACCCGTGTTGGTAATTTAGCTAAAAATGCACCGGTTGAACTGATTGAAGAAAATCTATTTGTGGTTGACGAAGAACGTGCTTTATACCATGCATGCAAATTGGCTCGTCAAGAGGTTTGCAAAATGACAGAAGCGAAAGATTATGCTGGTGTTATTGGGATTATGATTAATATGACTCAGCCAATTGATGCTTTTTTTAGTGTGGTAATGGTCATGGTTGAAGATTTGCAAGTGCGAAATAATCGTTTAGCATTACTAAAAGCGATTATGGGGCTTAGTACAAAGATGGCAGATTTGAGTAAAATCGTTGCTTTATAATAAACGAGTGAAAATAAGCCTGTACATTTGTACAGGCTTATTTTGCTGTAATAATGGTTACTTTCTAGGTGCTCTCAAAGGTTTTAGAAAGAGGATTTTGTATGATTTTAGCGTATAATACACAATATAGTATTTGTCGAGCCATTATAGTTAGATACATATTGAGGTATATATATTGATATTAAATATAGCGAAAGTTGCAATAAATAGTTGTTGTATACAAGGAGGTAAGTGTCATAGCTAAACCATCTATAATTTATGCTTTATCTGATTCTATTGGAGAAACAGCGGAAATGATAGCTAGAGCAACGGCCAGTCAGTTTCAAGTTGGATCTTTTGAAATTATTCGTATTCCTTATATTAAAAGTACTGATCAAATTGAACGAATCCTTGAGGAAGCAGCAAATAATACAAGTGTTATTTGCCATACAATCGTAGGCCCTGAACTTAGGAAGGCGTTGCTGTCTCAAGCGAAGCGTCATGGTATTCCAACCATAGATATTATGGGACCTATGATAAATGCGGTGCAGCATGTGTCGGGGCTCCATCCTCAATTAAAGCCTGGGCTAATTCATACACTAGATCAAGCTTATTTTAAACGTGTTGCAGCGATTGAGTTTGCGGTAAAATATGATGATGGTAAAAATCCTTGTGGTATCTTAAAGGCAGATGTTGTATTGGTTGGAGTTTCACGCACGTCTAAGACTCCCCTTAGTATGTATCTAGCCCATAAGGAGCTAAAGGTGGCTAATGTACCAATGGTTCCTGAAGTAGCACCACCTAAAGAGCTATTTGAAATTCCTGCAGAGCGTATTGTAGGGCTAATTATCGATCCTATTAAGCTTAATAACATTCGTGCAGAAAGATTACGATCCATGGGACTCGATCCTGCGTCCTGTTATGCTGATTCCCAGCGAATCACAGAGGAAGTTGAATACGCTAAAAGTATCATGTATAAGTTGAAATGCCCGATTATTGATGTATCAAACAAGGCGATTGAAGAAACTGCAAATAAAATTATGGAACTTGTTTGCAAAAAAAAACAGTCAGCTGTCTATGGGAACGAATTCTGTTCATAAGTAAAAAAACTCCAGCAAAAGAGCTGGAGTTTTTTTACTTATAGAAAGGTATTTGTAGCTATATTATATCTTGCGGTATCCGTAGTCAGGAGGCTGTCATTTTGTCTAATTTGTACATTGCCGCTAAATACGGCATTTTTATCTCGCCAGTTATAGTCCACTTGATTGGCAGTAACCTTAAGATTTTCACGGGAGAACACCACATTTCCTTCGACGACAGCATGATCTTGACTGCCATATACATATACCTTATCAGCGGTAAAGGAGATGTCGTCTTGGCTAACTGTTATGCCACCAGTTCCCCAAACTTCTAAGGAAGCCATATTTACTTTAGCTTGACCAGCAGTAATAATACGGTTTTTTAGTTCTATGTAAACATTTCCGTTTAATACATATAAACCTGTATTAATATCAAAATATTGTTGGTCCGCTGTGATGGTTGGTTTGGCAGCTAAAGTAGTGCCTGCAAAAAGTAACATAAGGAGCAATGTGAGTAGGAAAACTTTAGTTTTCATAGTAACTTCCTTTCGTTTTTAGAATAGCTAGCAAGCTGAGAAATAGATCTTTTTTTATTATAACAGAAATGTAGAGAAAAATGGAGGGATAAATGGATGGTATGATGAAATGATTATAAGAATAAAATGGATAATGGAAGTAGGTCACAAGGAGAGAAGGTAGTATTCCATATAATAGATTATTTGTAAAATGGAGGGCGATATTATGAACATACGCGAACGTATTGAAGAGCAAGAACATAAGATGCTATCAGCTTTTGCAAGTAAGAGTAGGGATGCAATGAGAGAAAAAGAAGAAGAAGCTTGTGAATTTCGTACCGCTTTTCAACGTGATCGTGACCGAATTATTCATAGTAAGTCTTTTAGACGTTTAAAACATAAAACACAAGTATACATTTCTCCTGGCGATCATTATCGCATGCGCATGACTCATAGTTTAGAAGTATCACAAATATCTCGGACAATTGCCAGAGGGCTAATGCTGAATGAGGATTTAACAGAAGCAATTGCTTTAGGGCATGATGTAGGACATACCCCATTTGGACATGTTGGTGAGTACGCTCTACGTGATTTAATTGGACATTATAATCATAATGAACAAAGTTTAAGAGTTGTAGAGCATCTTGAACGTAGTGGAAAGGGGTTAAATTTAACACTGGAGGTAAAGGATGGAATTTTAAATCATACAGGTGCAAATAAACCATTTACCTTAGAAGGTAATATTGTCCGTATTGGCGATCGTATTGCTTATCTGTGCCATGATTATGACGATGGTATTCGTGCAGGTATGATTAAAGCTGTTGATTTACCGGAAAAGGTTGCTCACATATTAGGTACAAATCCTTCGAATATGATTACTGTTATGGTATCTGATATGATTAAGAATTCAGATGGCTATAATGAAATAAAATTGTCTGCAAAAGTTAAAAATGCAATGGAAGAATTTCGTGAGTTCATGTTTCAAAAAGTTTACCATTCTGCGGAGTTAGAATCTGATCGTAAGAAAGCAAAATATATCATTCATAAACTCTACGAGTACTTTACTCTTCACCCAGAAAATTTACCTCAGGAATTCTTAGAACGAGAAGAAAATTGGGGGCTAGAAGCAACCATTGTTGATTATATAGCTGGTTTGACGGATATATATGCTGTTCATTTATTTGAAGAATTATTTATACCTTCAAAATGGATTGCTCGGTAAATCGCATAATAAGATGAATCTAGTAATAGAAAGGTAATCGGCGGATAGTTCGATTACCTTTTATTTAAAAAAAACACATAAATTTTTAGAATGTAATGTGTCGAGGCATACTTTAAATTTATTATCAAATAATATAAGTGTTGTCAATAGGCAAAAGAGGATATTTATAAGTTATCTTGAATACTATTGTTTATGAAAGAATTTAATAAATAAATTGGTGGATTAAAAGCTAAGTAGAATCCGATTATCTCTAGTATAAGATAGTAAGTATAACTGTATATTTATATTCTAGAAGGATTATGGGAATTTATGTAGAAATAAATCACAAAATCAAAATTAGATTTTCTTTTAATTAGATTGGATATGCTATTATTAGCAGGAAAATGAGAAAAAATAGCGAAAATATGACAAATAGGTTAATAGTATGGATTTGCTGTAATGGTATCTAGTCGGAAGAAAAAGCCACAATTGCTATAGGGTAGGTTAAGGGTGAAGTTATGAAAGATGCGGTTTATGATGAGTTTATTGATAGATTACGTTCTGAAAGTGACATTGTAAGTATTCTATCAGATTATGTTCCTTTGAAAAAAAAAGGAAAAAATTATTGGGGCTGCTGTCCATTTCATCATGAGAATACTCCGTCATTTTCTGTAACACCTGAAAAAGGATTTTTTTATTGTTTCGGTTGTCAAAGCGGTGGTAATGTATTCAATTTTTTGATGAAAATTGAAAACGTTAGTTTCTTTGATGCGGTGAAAATGTTGGCTCAAAAAATGAATATTCCTTTGCCAGAAAAGAACAAAACACCACAAGAGCTGGCAAGGGAGCGGGAACATACTAAATTATACCGTGCTAATGAATTAGCTAGGGAGTTTTTTTATGCTTGTTTGACAAAGACAGTCTATGGGAAGCAAGCAAAAGAATATCTAGAATCCCGTGGAGTTACAAATGAAGTTATTGAAAGTTTTAAAATTGGTTTTGCTCCCCCAGCTTGGGATAAATTATTGCATGCCTTCTTAGAACGGGGTATAGAGCAGGATATTATGCTAAAAGCTGGTTTAATTGTGGAACGAAATTCTGGTGATGGTGTTTATGATCGGTTTCGTAATCGCATTATGTTTCCTATTTCTGATGTACGTGGTCGGGTAGTTGGTTTTGGTGGAAGAGTGATTGATGATAGCCAGCCTAAATATCTAAATTCACCAGAGACCCCTGTTTTTAACAAAAGATATATTTTGTTTGGTTTTCATGCTGCTCATAAGTTTATAAAAGAATCTGGGCAAGCCATCGTAGTAGAAGGCTATATGGATGCTATTACTGCCCATGCATATGGCATAAAAAATGTAGTAGCCTCATTAGGAACAGCTTTTTCTCCAGAACAAGCAAAGTTATTACTTCGCAATGCAAATGAAATATGTTTTGCTTATGATAGTGATACGGCTGGTCAAAATGCTACGGTCAGAGCTTTGACAATTCTGCGCAGTATGGGAGCAAATGTGAGAGTGGTATTAATCCCTGATGGAAAAGATCCCGATGAATTTATCCGTAAGCATGGTGCTAAAGCTTTTAAGACATTGATTAAGGAAGCTAATGATGTTTTGGAGTATCAAATCAAGCAGGCTTTTGATAATACAGATTATAGTAGTTTAGAAGGTAAAGTTGCCGTAGTAGCAAAAATAGTTCCAGTGTTAGCTTCGGCGGACAATGCTGTAGAGGTGAACACGCATATTGCGCGTATATCTCAGATGTTGGCAATTGACGAAAGTGCAATACGTAGTGAAGTTCGTAAATATTTGTTTCAAAATAAAAAGGATAAAAATGTAAATGTAGGAAAGAATATATCTAATATATTGGTTACGAGAAAACCATCGATTGCGATAGAGCAGGCCGAAAAACATCTTATTCGCTTGATGTGTGGAGATAGCTCCCTTATACCATATATTGAAAAAGAACTTTCTGTTACAGAAATACAGGGAGAGCACAGGCGTGAAATAATCGAATTAATATTTAAAGAGTATAATATGGGAAAAGATATTACGGATACTGCTTGGACGATGATGCTAAGTGAGACAGCAAATGCGGAATTATCCCATATTATGTTAATCGATATACAATACAATGATAGTGATAGTATAAAAATGGTTGATGATTGTATAAAAAATATGCGCCTAACAAACTTAAAGTTATTGTATGAACAGTCCCGATTAAGGGCTGATGAATTAGAACGTCTGGGGGATAGTGGTTTTCTGCAGGCATTAGCAGAAAGTCAACGAATAAAAGATGAAATTAATAAATTACATTGTGTTTAATCAAAAAAAAAACTACGCCTTGATTGGAGTGGCCAATGGAGGAGGGGAGTAAAATGACAGAAAAAAAGACAATTTCGAGTGAATATGTAACTAAATTAGTGAACAAAGGGAAAAAACAGGGTGGCGTGCTAACTTATAGTGAAATCATGGATACTCTCCAAAGTGAAGATTTATCTCCTGATGAAATTGAAGAGATATATGAGGTCTTTTCTAGTAAGGGAATTGAAATAGTTGATGAACTTCCGGATGATACTGAAAGAGCAGATGAGCCTGATGTTGTAGAGGTAGAAGAAGTAACTCCTGAAGAAGTTGATATTGATTTAACTATTCCAGAGGGGATTAGTATTGACGACCCCGTTCGCATGTATCTTAAGGAAATTGGAAGAGTACCTTTACTGACGGCTGACGAAGAAATTAAACTGGCACAGCGCATGGAGCAAGGTGATGAAGAAGCCAAAAGACGTTTGGCAGAAGCCAATTTGCGGCTTGTAGTTAGTATTGCTAAACGTTATGTTGGGCGTGGTATGTTATTTTTAGATTTAATTCAAGAAGGTAACCTTGGACTAATCAAAGCTGTTGAAAAATTTGATTATAATAAAGGTTACAAATTTAGTACGTATGCTACCTGGTGGATTCGTCAAGCAATTACTCGTGCAATAGCCGATCAGGCGCGGACGATTCGTATTCCTGTGCATATGGTAGAGACTATTAATAAATTGATTCGTGTATCTAGACAATTACTACAGGAATTAGGGCGTGAGCCTCAACCTGAAGAGATTGCAAAAGAGATGGATATTAGTGTTGAGCGTGTAAGAGAGATTATGAAAATTGCTCAAGAACCAGTATCTTTAGAAACGCCAATTGGTGAAGAAGAAGACTCTCATTTAGGAGATTTTATTGAGGATCAGGATGCACCAGCACCAGCTGAGGCAGCTTCTTTCATGCTTTTAAAGGAGCAGTTAGAAGAGGTATTAGAAACTCTTACTCCACGAGAAGAAAAGGTTCTTAGACTGCGATTTGGTTTAGATGATGGACGGGCTCGCACATTAGAAGAAGTAGGACAACACTTTGGTGTTACCCGTGAACGTATTCGACAAATTGAGGCGAAAGCCCTCAGAAAACTACGTCATCCTAGCCGTAGCAAAAAATTAAAAGACTTTTTAGAGTAAAAAACTAAAAAAAATATAAAAATCTTATAATATGAAAAAAAGTTGTTGACGTAATGTTGAAATTGTATTATAATTGTCAATGTTGACGACATTCCTTGATAGCTCAGTTGGTAGAGCAATCGGCTGTTAACCGATCGGTCGTAGGTTCGAGTCCTACTCAAGGAGCCATCTTATATGGATTACAAACAGGCTTTCCTTGGAAAACCTGTTTTAATATCTCTAGGGCCTATAGCTCAGCGGTAGAGCAGCCGGCTCATAACCGGCTGGTCCCTGGTTCGATCCCAGGTGGGCCCACCATTTTATATTACGCAATAAAGGCCCGTTGGTCAAGCGGTTAAGACACCGCCCTTTCACGGCGATAACGGGGGTTCGATTCCCCCACGGGTCACCATAATGGGCGATTAGCTCAGCTGGGAGAGCGCCTGCCTTACAAGCAGGATGTCGGCAGTTCGATCCTGTCATCGCCCACCATTTAAAAATGAAATGCAAAGCAGCATATGCTTTGCATTTTTTTACGGATTAGAGAACTTATTACAATTTTTTCGATTCTAAGTAAAGTAACTAAGGCTTTTGCCTGCAGCTTTATGACTTGGTACAAGCCAAGTCTTTTTTTATAAGTATGTGCTCCAACTACTAAGGAAGAATATTGTATTGCTGCACAAAGGGATTGACTGTCGTTTATGATCCTTTGTGTGCTTTTTTATTTTAGTCGTTGAAATGTTTGTTTATTGATTAGTTGTAAGTTATTTTTGTATAATAACAGAAAGAAAATAAAGGATGAGGTGTAATGCATTGAAGCTTGTTGGAAGATTAGCTGCGTTGGCGGAATTGGTGCCGGAGGGATCGCGTGTGGCAGATATTGGTACTGATCATGCTTATTTACCTATTGAATTAGTGCAAGGGCATATTGTTACTTCAGCAATAGCTGGTGACGTTCATCTGGGGCCTTGGAAGGCAGCAAAAGAACATGTAGATGCCCTCGGGCTTACGCACCGAATTTCTGTCCGTTTAGGTGATGGAATAACAGTGCTTTCTCCAGAAGAAGTGGATGTTGTTATTATTGCTGGTATGGGTGGTCAGACAATTATTGAGATACTAACAGGAAAGCCTGAAGTTACTAAGTCGCTTAAACGTTTAATTTTGCAGCCTATGGTGGCTGCGAATACTGTGAGACGTTGGTTAAATGAAAACCAATGGGATGTTGTTGACGAAAGATTGGTCCAAGAGGAAGGGCGATTGTACGAAATAGTTGTGGCCGAACCAGGGAGGGCAACTAGTTGTGAACCTATTATGTACGACATTGGGGAAAAACTGTGGAGAGATAAACCGGAACTTCTATCTGTACACATTGATCAACTCATTGCTCAGACTAAACGCGTCTTACAGGAGATGTCACTCAGTGATAATGCAAAAAAGAGCCAAAAGTATCATGAATATACCGAAAGATTACAACAATTGGAGGCTAAACGGCGATGTCTGTAAAATGTCAAGTAATTATGGATGCAATGGATAAGTTAGCGCCAAGGCATTTAGCTGAAAGTTGGGATAATGTAGGTTTATTAGTTGGGAGCCCATCCCAAACAATCCATAAGATACTAATTACCTTAGATGTTACGAAGGAGGTTGTAGAGCAAGCGATACTCGATAATGTAGATCTCATCATTGCTCATCACCCTCTTATATTCAAAAGCATTACATCAATACGAACAGATTTGCCGCAAGGGCAAGTTTTATCTAGTCTGATTAAGGCAAATATAGGGGTCTACGCAGCTCATACTAATCTTGATTCAGCGGAGGGGGGCGTTAATGATGCTTTAGCTGCCTGTTTAGGTTTGCAGGATATTGAACCCTTAGCAGTAAACTCCACTGAAAAGTTATGCAAATTAGTAGTGTTTGTGCCGCAAACTCATGTAGAAGTGGTGCGAGAAGCGTTAGCAGCGGCTGGGGCTGGGCATATTGGAAAATATAGTAACTGCACATTTTCGGCAAATGGTATAGGTACTTTTTTACCTTTAGAAGATGCAAAACCATTCATTGGTAATAATGGCAAGTTAGAATCTGTTGAAGAAAGCCGCATTGAAACAGTTATGCCCGAAAAAATTAGTCGTAGGGTAATTAAAGCGATGATTAAAGCCCATCCCTATGAGGAAGTTGCGTATGATTTATATCAACTAATGAATTCAGGTAAAGAATTTGGATTAGGTCGTATAGGTAAGCTCGAAATACCTATGTTGTTTTCAGATTTTGCGGATCGGGTGAAAAAATCATTAGGAGTAGATTCTGTAAATATAGCAGGAGCATGTGATAAGTTGATAAAGAAGGTAGCCGTATGTGGGGGTGCTGGTGCTGGGCTATTGCATAAAGCGGTATTTGCTGGAGCCGATGTATTAGTAACCGGAGATGTAAAATACCATGAAGCCCAGAATGCTATAGTAAGTGGTATTGGTATTGTTGATGCGGGCCATTTTGCCACGGAGCAACCTATATTGTCTCATGTAAAGGAATTTCTCACTTCCTGTGCCGATCAAGGTAAATGGTCGGTTATTGTCGAGGTTGATAAAATCAACAAAAATATTCTACAACGATATTAAAAAATAATTAACCGCAAAAATTCATTGACTTAACAAATAATTTATGATATGATATTATCTCAGTCGATATTGAAATGTTGTTGTGAGTAGGAAAGATGATCGCGGATGCCCATAAAGCATACGAGGAAAGTCCGAGCTCCATAGGGCAGGGTGCTGGATAACGTCCAGCGAGGGCGACCTTAGGGAAAGTGCCATAGAAATGTAAACCGCCAGCTTATGCTGGTAAGGATGGAACGGTGCGGTAAGAGCGCACCAGCAGTCAGGTGACTGGCTGGCTAGGTAAACCCCACCTGGAGCAAGACCGAATAGGGAAGGGATGAAGCTGCCCGCTGAACCTTCCGGGTTGCGTCGCTAGAGCTGTCAGGTAACTGCCAGACTAGATAGATGATCATCACCGCGTGAGCGGAACAGAACTCGGCTTATTGATCACTCACAGCCTTATGTAAATAAACCCTCTATATTCTTAGAATGTAGAGGGTTTTTGTCTTATGTCAGGAAAGCCTTATTGATTGAATTGATAATTGTTATTACATACTATAAATAGTAAAATGAGTTTAAATATCTACTAACTATTGACTTTTAATTAAATGTTTTCTAAAATGTAAATAAGCTAGCAAATAAGCATGATTTAAAATCTAAACAATAGTTAATAATAAGAATCATAAAAAGTAGGAGGTTTTATAATGAGCGTATTGAATATTGCCGATGAAAATGAATTTAAAGAAAAAATATCGCAGAAGGATAAACCTGTACTAGTGGATTTTTGGGCTTCCTGGTGTGGGCCATGTAAAATGGTTGCCCCTGAATTAGAAGCTGTAGGGCAAGAATATGAAGGAAAAGCAGTAGTTATGAAAGTAAATGTTGATGAGCAGCAACAACTTGCTAGTAACTATAATGTGATGGGAATCCCAACCTTATTATTATTTAAAGATGGTGTAGAGGTCGAGCGCATTGTAGGATATCGTCCACGTAAAGATTTAATGGATGCTATCGATAAGGTTATATAAAATTAATAAGGAAAGGCTTAGCCGTGGCTAAGCCTTTCCTTTAATGTTATTCTATATTTTAGAAATTTATATTGTCTAACGGCTATTAATTTGCGATAATATGAGTATAAAGGGGGTTGGTCATGTTTAATTTTAGTATGTCTGAATTAGTGGTTATTTTGGCAATTGCCTTAGTTGTATTTGGACCAGCTAAACTACCGGAGATTGGTAAGGCAATAGGTAAGGGAATTAGTAATTTCAAAACGGCTGTTACCAATGAGGACGATAATCGCAAATCCTAGGATAGGTCATTATTAACTAGAGAATGGAAGTCTGTTTTTTATAGCAAGTAATGTAGTAACTTAGATTAGCAAACCCGGAAGGAGTTCTATATGATCATTTCATGGAATACTACTCAGGCCTGTAATATTAGCTGTGTTCATTGTTATCGTGATGCAGGAACGAAAAGAACAGATGAATTAAGTACGGAAGAAGGTAAGAAATTATTAGACGAAATGGCTCGCGCTGGTTTTAAAATTATTATTTTAAGTGGCGGCGAACCATTAATGCGATCTGATATTTACGAATTAATTCGCTACGCTAAAAGTATTGGCCTAAGGCCTGTACTTGGTACGAATGGAATTCTAATTACTGAAGAAGTAGCTATTAAACTAAAAGAGGCTGGACTTGGAGCAGCGGGGATTAGTCTAGATAGCACTGATAAAAACATTCATGACAAGTTTCGGCAGTCGGAAGGTGCTTGGGATAAAACAATTGCTGCAATGATGGCTTGTAAGAAGGTGGGGCTTCCCTTTCAAATTCACACAACAATAACTACGTGGAATGAAAAGGAAGTTACTGATATTACTGATTTAGCGGTCAAAATAGGAGCTATGGCTCATCATATCTTTTTCTTAGTGCCCACAGGCAGGGGAAAAGATATTGAAGATACTACACTAAAAACAGAGCAATATGAAGCAGTGCTAACACGCATATTAGAGAAACAAAAAGAGGTACCAATTGAACTTAAACCTACCTGTGCGCCTCAATTTATGCGTATAGCTAAGGAACGTAATATACCAATGCGATTTACGCGTGGCTGTTTAGCGGGTACTGGTTATTGTGTAATTCTGCCAAACGGTGACGTACAAGCTTGTCCTTATTTGCCGATTAAGATCGGAAATGTTCGTGAAACTGATTTTGATATCCTTTGGCGAGATAGTGAAATGTTTAATAAATTACGGCACGAAACATTAAAAGGCGGCTGTGGAACTTGTGGCTATGATGGTATTTGTGGTGGCTGCCGGGCTCGCGCTTATTACTATTATGATGGAGATTATATGGCAGAAGAGCCATGGTGTAATCGTGGAGTTAGAGAAGTAAAAAAATAAGGCTCACTTTCTGCGTTCTTATGGACTTGGCATAAGCTAAGTCCTTTTGTAATAAGATGGGAGGTTAATTATGGATAATTTGGAGTCAATGTGGGATTTATTCCAAAAGAAAAATGTAAGTCGGCGTAGTTTTTTGAAAACCTGTGTCACAGTTACAGGAATTTTAGGATTATCGCCAATGATGATTTCAGAAGTGGTATCTGCAGCTGAGAAACAGCCCCTAGTGCCTGTCATTTGGCTACATGGACATGAGTGTACAGGGTGTGATGAGGCTTTTATTCGCTCACAGACACCTTTGGCCTCTGATGTCCTATTAAACATGATTTCCATGGAATATATGGACGTATTAGCTGCTGCTGCAGGTGAACCGTTAGAACAACACCTACAAGAAGTTATGAAGAAGTATAATGGAAAGTATTTACTTGCAATTGAAGGTGCAGTTCCATTAAATGATGATGGTACTTCTTGTATGGTAGGTGGTAAACCCTTTGTACATAATCTTAGAGAAGTAGCAAAAGGTGCTGCTGCAATCATTGAAGTTGGCTCTTGTGCGGCTTGGGGAGGAATTCAAGCTGCTAAACCAAACCCTACTAAATCTGTTTCCGTCAGTGATGTAATTAGTGGCAAGACAATTATAAAGGTACCAGGCTGTCCGCCGATCCCAGAAGTTATCACAGGTGTGATCATGCATTATACCCTATTTGGACAAATTCCTCCTTTGGACAGCAAAGGCCGTCCTAAACAATTTTTTGGCAATCGGATTCATGATACTTGTTATCGTCGTCCCTTTTTTGATTCGGGTATGTTTGTCGAGAAGTTTGATGATGCAGGCAGTAAGGCTGGTTGGTGTTTATATAAGGTTGGGTGTCGCGGACCGGAAGCTTATAATTCTTGTGGTAACATGCGATGGTGGAATGGGCTTTCTTACCCGATTCAATCTGGAGCCCCCTGCGTAGCTTGTGCTTCTAATAACTTCTGGGATAATGATCCGTTTTATGAACGTATGCCTAACATTCCTGTTCCTAATGTCATTGCGAATGCGGATAAAGTTGGCTTGGTTGCGGCAGGCGCCCTTACAGCTGGTGTAATTGCTCATGGTGCTCTTTCTGCTATTCAACATAGAAGACATCATAAGGATGACAATAATGAACGAGATAATGATAATGAATAGAAGAAATGAGGAGGATGTTTTGTGAAACGTGTTGTTGTTGATCCTGTAAATCGTATTGAAGGGCATTTACGATTAGAAGTTACGGTTGATGAAACTACAGGCAAGGTACAAGATGCATTATCTAGTGGCACAGCCTGGCGTGGTATTGAACTAATTTTAAAAGGTCGTGATCCTCGAGATGCATGGCTTTTTGCGCAAAGAATTTGTGGCGTTTGCACTACTGTTCACGCATTAGGTTGCTTGCGGGCAGTAGAAGATGCATTAGGGATCCAAATTCCTAAAAATGCGAACTATATCCGAAACATTATTGCAACGACACAAATGGTACATGATCATATTGTACATTTTTATCATTTACATGCTTTGGATTGGATTAGTCCTGTTGCTGCTCTTAAAGCAGATCCAGCAGCTACCGCAGCTTTACAAAATACAGTGTTAGAAAAATATGATTTAGGCCTAAAAGGTCCAGTTGAATTTGACACTAGTGCATATCCTAAAGAATTCCCTAAGGCTACCACTGCTTATTTTAAGAGTATACAAGATAAAGTGAAAAAAATTGTGGATAGTGGTCAATTAGGGATCTTCTCTGCTCAGTGGTGGGATCACCCTGATTATGATGTAGTACCGCCAGAGGTACATTTAATGGCAGTATCCCATTATTTAAATATGCTTGATAAACAACGTGAAATTGTTATTTCCCATGTCGTCTTTGGTGGAAAAAATCCTCATCCTCATTATGTGGTTGGGGGGATGCCGTGCTCTATTTCGATGAATGACATGAATGCACCGATTAATACAGAACGTTTGGCAGCTGTGGATACGTCAATCAATCTGGCAATCAGTCTTGCTAGTTCTTTTTATGTGCCCGATGTACTAGCAATTGGAGAGTTATACGTTAAAAAGGGTTATGTTGACGGCGGTGGCTTAGCTAAAGAGAGGGTTCTTGGTTTTGGAGACTATCCAGAAGAGACCTATTCTGGAACTTCAAATGGTGATTTTCATAAGAATTTATTGCTGCGCTCTGATGGCGTTGTAGAACAGTTTTCTCAAGGTGTTGATAAAGCCGTGTTTCATACTTTTGAAGCGAAAGACTTAGTGGATCCAGAAGTATTAACGGAAGGTGTTGAGCACTCCTGGTACAATTATCCTGAAAAGGATATAGATTTGCACCCGTGGAGTGGTGTGACTAAACCTGAGTACACTGCACCAAAAGAGGGAACGAAAACTGATTGGAAATACCTTGATGAGAATGGCAAATATTCGTGGATTAAGACCCCAAAATGGAAAGGCAAGATGGCCGAAGTAGGACCTCTTTCGCGTTATATTATAGTATACACGAAAGTAAAGCAAGGAATCATTAAAGAGCCGACTTGGGTTGAAAAAATGATGGTTGACCAAATAGATGGAGTCTCAAAGGTGTTAAATATAGCACCAGAAAAGTGGATGTTATCAACTGTTGGTCGTACGGCAGTACGAGGACTAGAAGCGCAAGTCATGGCATATCTCAGCAAGTATTACTTTGATAAACTAGTAAATAATATTAAAGCTGGCGATACTTCTGTTGCAAATATGGAAAAATGGGAACCTACGATGTGGCCTAAGGAAGCAAAGGGCGTAGGCCTTCATGAAGCGCCTCGTGGTGGTCTTAGCCATTGGGTAGTTATTAAAGATGGCAAAATCGCTAATTATCAGGCAGTTGTACCATCTACTTGGAATGCTTGTCCACGGGATAGTAAGTCTGGTTATGGACCTTATGAAGCTACTATGATGGATACTAAAGTAAGGATTGCTGATAAGCCTCTTGAAATTTTAAAAGCAATACATGCTTTTGATCCTTGTTTAGCTTGTGCTACTCACTTGTATGATACTTCAGGTCGTCAATTGGCAGTTGTACATAGTGATCCTTATTTGAAGGCCTAGGAATGGTAGGTAAGGAGGAGTATAATGAAGACTCGTGTAGTAACTGTTTATTATGTATTTACAATTTGGACGAGAATTTTTCATTGGATAATGGCGGGGGCTATTTTAGTTCTGTTTGTTACGGGTCTATATATTGGTAATCCTTTTTATATTGGTAGCCAAGGTGTAGAACCAACGTTTGCTATTAGTAACTGGGCATCGATGTCTACAATTCGATTCATTCATTTTTCTGCGGCGTACATATTAATGGCATCCTTTATTTTACGGATTTATGGATTTATCATACATAAAGGTGATCGTATGCTACCGAAACCTTGGACGAAACTATTTTGGACAGGAATGCTTGATATGGGCCTGCATTATGGCTTTATGCGTTCTGCTCATAGACCATACCTAAGAAATTCAATGGCCAGGTCAGGATATGGTGGCGTGTATGGTATGATTTTTTTAGAAGCCTTTACAGGATTTGCTATGTATGCACAAGTTAATCCTAATAGCGGACTTGCTAAGTTGTTTGGACCTATCAACCATTTATTAATTGATGAATATACTGTGCATCTAATTCATCATTACGTAGCGTGGATGATTGTTTTATTTGTCATTATCCATGTATATATGGCGACAAGGGCTGACATGAGTGAAAAATATGGTGAGATATCTGCAATGTTTTCAGGAGTTAAGTTTTATGATAAAGAGCCGGATGATATAGGAGATCTAAAAGAATGAAGCAAATCACGGTTTTAGGGGTAGGAAACATTTTGATGCAGGATGAAGGGTTTGGTGTAAGAGTAGTGGAACGTTTGCTTAGCCACTACTCCTTTCCTCCCAACGTACAGGTATTAGATGGCGGTACGCTAGGTATGGAGTTGTTACGTTTTTTAGTTGGAACAGATAATTTAATTTTAATTGATGCTGTGTCAGGGCAATTACCACCCGGATCTTTTTATCGGTTTGAAAATGACGAAGTTAAGGCATACTTTAAAGAGAAAGTATCGATGCATGAACTTGGTATTCAAGATGTACTCGCAATAATGGAAGTATTAGAAAAACCTGCTAAGGAAATCATGATAATGGGAGTACAACCATTTGCGATTGATATTGGACTAGAATTAACACCTATAGTAGCAGAAACAATGGATAATGTAGTAAAAGAGATATTGCAAGTATTGAAAGATTGGCAGGTAGAGGTTGGGAAAATTCATGAATGAAGCAGTATTATCGCAAAAGAGTAAGGCAGTCTTGTTTGAGATAAACGAGGCATTAAAACGCTTTACGTTGACTGGTGAAACATGGAGTGTCTTTATTAATAAGATGTCTCTTACTGATGATGAGCGTCAAGAAATTCGAGATTTTCTCGGTCTCGGGAGTATTACCGTCCACTTGTCTGATACTGCTGAACCAGCGGAGTGGATGGAAAGTGGTATAGCAGGAATATGGTACGGTGTATTTTATGATCAGACAAAAAACCCTATACTTGAGACGATCGAAATCGGCAATTATCCTCAAGTAGCTTCTGCACAAATTGAAGATATAAATATAGGGTTGCAAAAATTAACACTAAAGTTAGCGTAAAATACTGAATGAGAAGGTAGTTAGGAGCCTTCTCATTCAGTATTTTTGTTATATATTCCTAGTTTCAATGGATAAAGAGAAAGAAAAGTCTACATACTAAATTTGAAAAAAGGGAGGTGAATGCACATGCTATCAGGTGTAAAATGTACTGTATCAAATTGTAAATATTGGAGAAATGGTGAACATTGTGATGCTTCTGCAATTGAGGTCAATGTAGATGGTGGTGGTAAAGCCGCTAATCAAAGTGAACAAACAAACTGTAAAACTTTTTATCAAAAGTAAAGAAAGTTTTAGAGGGAATATAAAATTCGGCTATGCTGATTTTATATTCCTTTTGGTATACATACTTCTAGGCAGCCATATATATTTATGGGGGTGGGAGTATGGATATTAAGAATTTATATGTTGTTGTGATACGGGATGATAAACAGGAAAAAATCAAAATAGAGGAGTATCGTAAGAATAACAGTACAGGGCATAATGAAGTACTATTTGCTTTAGATAATCAAAAAACGTGGGCGGATGCTTATGAAGTGTTACTGTATAAAGATTTAGGCAGTGTTTTTTGTTGGAAGGATTATAATGAAGGCAAATATATCGTGCTAAATGAATCTAATTCAATTTGTCCTCGGTGCGGATGGTGGATATGCCACCAGTGTGGAGCTTGTTATTGTAATAAATCCTGATGATTTTCTAAAAGGATAGAGGATATCACGTGGCGAATAACGAATTATTTACTAGAATAGTAGCAAGAGAGGATGATAAGGTTGGTGCGTGGTATCCGAGGTGCCACTACGGTGGAGAAAAATGAGTCAACTGAGATTATTAGCAACGTAATGGAGCTTCTATCAGCTCTGGTTGAGGCAAATAAAATCGACATAGAAGATATTGGGGCTGTAATTTTCAGCTCGACTCCAGATGTTAATTCGGCGTTTCCTGCTATAGCTGCAAGGAATTTAGGATGGACAGAAGTACCTTTGTTCGGTACGCAGGAAATTGATAGCCCAAATGGGGTAGCGCACTGTATTCGTGTACTTATATTGTTAAATACCGATTTGCCACAGAAAGCGATTAGTCATTTATATTTAAGAGGCGCAGTAGTATTGCGGCAAGATATTAATAAAGAAAAATAGACTTGTCTTTTAATTGCATTATTATAAGTTTAATCTATAGGCTTATAATAATAATTAAAAGTAAGCCTTTGCTATGGGAGGCAAAGGCTTACTTTTATGAATGATCATAATAAAGTTAGGACAAGTTAGGAATAGAGGAGAAAATAATGAAATTCATCTCGATTGTTGTACCTGTATATAATGAAGAAGAGAATATTGAATTTTTTTACCAGGAAGTTTGTAAACATATGGAGTCATTACCTTATAAGTTTGAATTACTTTTTGTCGATGATGGTTCAAGTGATGCGACACCCCTGCTATTAGAGAAAATATCGCAGCAAGACAGCAGGGTTAGAGGATTGATTATGGCGCGAAATTATGGACATCAATTAGCTTTGACTTGTGGTCTTGATCATGCTGATGGCGATGGAGTTATTACAATGGATGGAGATATGCAACATCCACCTGAAATGTTGCCAGTTCTTTTGGCAAAATGGGAAGAGGGATTTGAGGTAGTTCAAACGATAAGAATTAGTACCGAAGGAGTTTCCTGGTTTAAGTCTGTTACTTCTGGTCTATTTTATAAGTTAATTAATGCTATGTCTAAAGTGCATATTCAAGAAGGTGGCTCGGATTTTCGTTTATTAGATAAAGCTGTTGTACAAAGTTTTCGCCGTTACAAAGAAAGGGCTCGCTTTATTCGGGGTATGATCGGAGCAATCGGTTATCGGCAAGCATTGGTAGAGTTTGTTGCGCCGAAACGTTTTGCTGGTACATCTAAATTCTCTCTGCGAAAAATGATGCATTTTGCTCTTGATGGAATTACTGCTTATTCTAAATTACCTTTACGTTTTGCCTTTTTTATGGGATTGTTATTTGCGCTGATTAGTTTTGCTGTGACAATGCATGTTGTATATATTAAGTTGTTTACTCTAGAGGCAGTACCAGGGTGGGCGACTATTTCTGCAAGTATATTATTCTTAGGTGGATTACAATTGTTAGGGCTAGGTATTATTGGGGAATATGTAGGGCGCATATTTGAAGAAGTAAAGCAACGTCCCTTGTATTTGTTGCGTGTAGAATTGAAGCAACAACAAAAAGAATAAATGAAATTATGATTTTGCTAAAAGTGGATAATTCATACCAAACTTGTAAAAGAGAATATTAATTGTAAAATAATGAGATGTATGGCAGGAATATTCACTTAAAAAGCGAATAGTAAAAAATGTGCAGTTTTATAAAAGCCTAATCAATGCACAGGACCGGGGGAACCAAAGTTTTGGGGTGAAACCTTTTGGCTGAGTTTTATTTGCCTAGAGGTAGGGGGATCTCAACCCTAACCCGTCAGCTAACCTCGGAGGCTAGTGAGAGGGGTATGTATATTGACTAAATTTTTTCGAGTCGTGGTGTTGTTGCTATTTTTAGTTAGTGCAGGAACCATAACCTGCGCGGCAGCTGCTTACCATCAAGGCGATCAGGGTGATGACATAGCTAGTATTCAAGCACAATTAAATGCACTTGGGTATAATGCTGGTAGCCCAGATGGGGATTTTGGTGAAGTAACAGTTAAGGCAGTAAAAAACTTTCAAAGAGACAGAGGTCTAGACGCTGATGGAGTGATTGGTATGCAAACATACCGTGCGATCATGGGCAGAGAGATGTCAGTTAGTCGTGATAGTTCTAGTGCTGCAACTAGGCGGGTAATACAGACAGCATTGCGTTATCAAGGTGTACCTTATGTTTTTGGTGGGACTACACCGAATGGTTTTGATTGTTCGGGTTTTACTCGCTATGTATTCGCGCAAGCTGGTGTTTATTTGCCAAGAGCTGCTGATGAACAGTATGAAGTTGGGCAACCTGTATCCTACAGTCGCCTACAACCAGGAGACACTGTGTTTTTTACTACCTATGAAGCTGGTGCTTCCCATTCTGGTATTTATGTGGGCAATGGGCAGTTTATTAGCGCTACTTCAAGTCGCGGAGTAGTAATTGATCGATTGGATAGTGGTTACTGGGGAGCACGTTACCTAGGAGCGCGTCGGGTGCTATAATGCAGTGTAGGGGGAGGCTAGTACGCCTCCTTGCTTTTATTTTTAGTATTACAGGAACACAATATAACCAAACTAGGCTCTGCCGGTGCAATACTTTGGTGGGAGGCCTAGTTTTTATATGTTTATCTTATATATATTTATCATTAAATAAGTTATACTATACTAAAGGCTTTTTATTTTAATAGTAAATAAGCATTTGTATAATTGGGCACCAGAGAGTTGCCTCTATTAAGCACGGAGGCTTGTATGTTTAAATTATATTGGAAAAAATTTATAGTACCGCATTGGGCGATGGTATTGTTGGCATTGATATGCTTTATCATTGCCAGTATTGCAGGTTTATTGGCCCCCTTAGTTATAAAGTTTTTAATTGATGATGCATTAATTGGTGGGGATGAGGAATTTTTACATCTGATTATAGCAGGTGTCATTGGATTATATTTATTACGGGGGATATTTTCTTATATTTATGGACAAAAGATAGCCAAAGCGGGTAATCTGATGTTGGCGAAACTGCGACAGCGAATGTTTGAACGATTACAACAATTAGATTATGCATATTTTGTTAATACCCCAACTGGCGAAATTATTTCTTTATTTACGAATGACCTAGGGCTAATTCAACAATCTGTTTCGGTAGCGGTACCTGATTTGTTAGTGGAGTCACTTAATTTAATTGCTATCCTAATGATTATGATTTACTTTGATTGGCAACTGGCATTAGTGACCTTTGCTACTTTGCCCTTTATTATTCTTGCTACTAGCTTTTTTAATGAAAAAATTAGTGGATTAGGCAAATTGGTAGAAGAAACTTTGGGTGAAGTGACTAGCATATTGCATCAGGCATTATTATCGATAAAAGTGGTACAAAGCTATGTGCGAGAAGAGTATGAATCACAAAAATTTTGCTTGCATATGCGTAAGGCAGCTGGTGATTTTATTAAAGTACAGCGATTAAGGGCTATTTTAATTGCTTTAGTAGAATTCCTAGCGTCCATCGGCCTGACGGGAATTATATGGTATGGTGGTCGAGAAGTAATTAATGATAAGTTAACCATAGGCGGCATGTTTGCTTTTTTGGTATATATTATTAATATTCCAACGCCTATCAGAAAGATTAGTGAAGCTGTTTCTAGTATGAAGTTAGGCATTGTTGCTTGGCAAAGGGTTAGTAGTTTGGAAAGAGAAACGAAGGTAGTGTTTGACGGAAAACAAGAAATTGATAACGTTATGGGAAAGGTTGAATTTAGAGATGTAAATTTTGAATATCTCCCAGAACTAGGGACCTTAAGGGGAATTAATTTTATAATACGTCCAGGTGATATGGTGGCCATTGTAGGACCAAGTGGTGCCGGAAAATCATCTTTTGCGAATTTGCTCCTACGTTTTTATGATCCTATTTCCGGGGTTATTTTATTGGATGATCTTAATATAAAAGAGATAAAGATGAGTTTTTTACGTAAACAGATCGGATTTATTCAACAACAACCGATTTTATTTAATATAAGTATTTTAGAGAACATTCGATATGGACGACCAAATGCTACCTTCGATGAAGTAAAAAAAGCAGCAAAATTAGCGAATGCCCATGATTTTATAATGAATTTGCCTGGTGGTTATGATTATATTGTTGGTGAATTGGGTAATAATGTATCCGGGGGACAGCGGCAGCGTATTGCAATTGCTCGTGCCATTATTGTTGAACCACCAATTTTATTATTGGATGAACCAACAGCAGCTCTTGATACAGAGGCTGAGAAATTGGTTATGGAGTCCATACGCAAAGTTAGTGAAAATCGTACAACGTTTCTAATTACCCATCGATTGTCTAGTTTATTAGATTCAGATAAAGTGATTTGTTTAATGAATGGCAGAATTACAGAAGCAGGAACACACGCAGAACTTATAGAACGAGGCGGAGTGTATGCTAAGGCCGTATTTAATGAAGAGCTGCAGGCATAAAAAGTAGGGCGGGTAGTGATACTCGCCAAGGGCTTTGCACTCTTTACTTATTTTTATGTTGCTAATAAGAATGTTATTACTTATTTAAAGGAAAAATATAAAATGATATATGAAGTAATGAAACAATTAAAAGACAAAGGATTTCGAATTACGCCTCAGCGGCGCGTTATTATAGAAAAAATTGTACATACGGCAGGATTGTTAACGGCAGCTGAAATCTGGAATTTAGTGCGTCAAGAATATAGCGACATTGGGCTAGACACAATTTATCGAAATATTAGTATGTTAACAGAGATGGGGATTCTTATACCAATTTCCGGAACGGGAAAAGAGAGTACACGATATGAATTGGCTCACGCCAATCACCATCATCATGTTGTTTGTGTAAAGTGTGGGCAGGCGGTTTGTATTGATTATTGTCCAATTAATCAAGAATTTATTGAAATGCTCAGGATGAATGGATATGAATTAATTCGTCATAATGTTGAATTACTAGGTCTATGTACGGATTGTAAAAGTCTGTGAGGAGAATAGAAAATGTGTGAAGTAAAACTAGTAGATATTAATTTTTCTTATAATAATACGGTTGCGTTAGAAAATATATCTCTAACGGTTTCAAAAGGGGATTTTGTTGCTGTAGTTGGTCCAAACGGAGCTGGTAAAAGTACGATGCTTAGAGTTACAGCCGGACTTTTAAAACCCAACCGTGGAGAGGTAAGTATCGGTGGAAAAGATTTACTTACCGCAAAAGGACATGGCTTAATTGGTTATGTACCGCAAAATTATGGAAAGAATATAATGGGATTTCCAGCAACTGTGAAAGAGGTCGTAGCACTGGGATTAACGTTAGGTTCAGCAGCTACTCGGAATAATCATCAGGCTGCCAAGCACATTACTAGCCATATGTTAGAGTTGGTGGGGGCAGAGAACTTACGCGATCGGCGTATTGGTGAGCTTTCAGGCGGGCAGCAACAGAGGGTTATGGTGGCAATGGCTTTGGCAGCGAATCCAGAGTTACTATTATTAGATGAACCCACTAGCGGAATTGATTATGAAGCAAGTGCAAAAATCTACGAGCTCTTAGGTACTTTAAATAAAAATCTAGGTATTACAGTAGTTATGGTTTCTCATGATATTGAAAAAGCGGTATCATGGGCTAATAAAGTAGCATGTATCAATCGAAAACTATGTTTCTATGGTAGTAGTGAAGAGTTTGAAGCTACTCATGCTCAGGCTCGGCATTTGTGGTATTATACAGGGTGATGAGGTGAAATGATGGAATTTTTTCAGTATGATTTTATTCAAAGGGCACTATTGGCAGGTCTCATAACGGGGATTGTTTGCCCACTTATCGGAAGTTTTGTAGTGGTGCGTCGTCAATCTCTAATTGGTGATGGCTTAGGACATATTGCTTTTGCTGGTGTAACAGGCGGCTATATGGTAGGATTATATCCAGTAGTTGGAGCTTTGATTATGACCATAGCGGGTGCAGTGGGGATTGAACTAGTTCGTAGGCGCCATATGGAATTTGCTGATATGGGATTAGCAATATTCTTTTATGCGGGCGCGGCTATGGCTATTATTTTTAGTACGATGACTCGTATGCCCAGTTCTGGATTATTAAGCTTTTTGTTTGGGAGTATTATTACCGTATCTCTTGTTGATGTGATAACAATAGCTTGTTCTGGAACTCTAGTATTAGCTATTGTTTATTTTTTATTTGATAAGCTTGTGTTAATGGCCTTAGATGAAGATATTGCAAAGGTTGCAGGGATTAATACGGGAATGATTAATATGCTGTTTAGCATATTGACAGCTTTAGTCGTTGTCGTTGGCATGACGATAGTTGGTATCTTACTTGTCAGTGCGTTAATGATAATACCCGTGGCAACAGCTCATCTGCTCAGAGTGGGATTTAAGGCTACCATGGGATGGGCAGTAGTATTTTCTATAATATCTGTACTCATTGGTCTAACATCTTCTTTTTATTTGGATATTGCTCCCGGTGGTACCATTGTAATGACTGCCGTTTTGGAATATATTTTTATATCGATTGTAAGAATGAGTATGAATCGGAAGGAAAGACAAGATGTAGGTACTTCATCTTCTTTTGGGAACCAATAACATAACTAGATTTGCGTATTGGCGTAGTATTGGTAATACAGCCACAGAAGAAATAATATTAAATAGTGTATGTACTATGGCCACCTGTCCAGCAAAGTCTGCTGTGAGATAGGTGGCTATTTTCACTAGTAAATTTGTAAATGGTAAGAAAATAAAAACACCTAATACATTAAGAAGGATATGGGCTGCAGCGAGACGTTTAGCTGATAAAGATGCTGTTAATGCTACAATAATGGAAGATAAACAGGATCCAATATTGTTGCCGTAGACTACATAAGTAGCTGTTGTTAGATCGATAATCCCGTCGTTAGCCAGGACCATTAATACACCTGTGGCGGCGCTGCTAGATTGAAATAAAAGAGTAATGATCATTCCACCAAAGATTCCATAAATACAATTTTCTTTGGCGGCAAGCAAATAACTAACAACAGTTGTAAATTCTGAAAGACTGCTTAAGGCTTCTGATAAAATACTCATGCCAATAAACATACTAAGTAATCCTGAAGCTGCCATACCCAGGTAGCGAAGTTTTTTAAATATGATTGTAAGTAATAAAGTAAATAGAAATAATGGTAAGATAACTTGCTCTGGTATTGTGATAGTCATCAATTGTACTGTGGAACATGTGCCAATATTTGCTCCTAGAATAATCCCTAAGCCTTGATAAAAAGATAAATACTCTGCATGGACCAAGCCTATAGTTAATAATGAAACTGCAGTACTGCTTTGCATAATCGCAGCGGCAAACATACCTACAAATAAACCACGCAAAGGAGTTTTAGTTAGTTGGCTTAAGAGTGATTGTAATTTAGTCCATAATAGTTTTTGTAGACCAAGACGCATGAAGTAAATACCACCCAATAACAGTGTGGTACCGATTAGACTCAATAGTAGCATAACATACATTGCATTACCTCCATCTTCAAGTTGCAATATAATGTATGTTACTAGCTATGATTCTAAAACAAAGAATTTTTATAGGAAACCGCCTTTGCAAATATTGCAAGGCGGTTTTTTGGTGCAGTATGGGTTGGCTAGGAGCAAGGTGCTTCGACAGAATCAAGTATTCTTTGTAGGAAGGGTGCATAGATATTATTGGTAATATTATAAAAGGAGATCATAAAATGAAGAAGATTGTCGCTGAAAAATTAGTTACTAATATAAATGATGCTGTGGCTTATAACAAAATGCATCCGTATTTATTGTATTTATTAAAACAACAGAAAGAACTGAATAATAGAAAAATCATTATTTTATGTATTGGATCGGATAGATATATTGGCGACGCTCTTGGTCCCTTAGTGGGCTCTTATTTGCTAGAAAACACAAAAAGCATTGTTTATGGTAGCTTGGATAATCCTGTTCATGCAGGAAATTTAGTAGAAGTAATTCAGAGTATAGAAAAAAAGCATCATCAGCCTATTATTATTGCTGTTGACGCATGTTTAGGTAAAAATAATGAAATTGGCAATATGGAAATATGGGAGGGAGGTATAGAGGCTGGTATTGCTGTTGGCAATAAATTACCTTATATCGGCACCATTTCGATTATTGGTGTAGTAAACGCGGGAGGCTATATGGGATATTTAGATTTACAGAGTGCCTCATTATCGATTGTTATAAAACTTAGTAATTGCATTGGTAAGGTGATAAGTGATGTGATTAATTACGTTACGGATTATGATGCAGTTTAACTTATGGAAAACTTATCAATCTGGAAATAATCTTTCCCATATTACGTAGACCAGAATAAGAATACAGGCAATTAGTAGTTGGAAATCACCAGCATATTGTTCCATGATATCACTCTCCTTTTGCGATTATATGCTACGTGCTAGAAAGACGCAAGTCTATTATTAAAAAAGTCAGTACTCTTTCATCAATATCTGAATTCAGTAGAGTTATACATTCATTGAACGAGAGGAAAAAATACGAGTAAGAATTGGAAGTTTAAGGGGATTTTCAAAAAGATCTATGATATACAAAAATTAACAGGCACATGAAGAGATGTTATACCATACAATGAAGCAAGTGATTTGCGGGGGTGAATGTTGTGGTGTCTTTTTTTGCGGCATTAGCAGTCTCTATTGTGAATGGCCTTTCCCTACTGGTTTCTTACGTAACCAATAATACTTTTCCCTTACCTCTTTCAGAAAAGGAAGAACAAATATACTTGGAACGGCTAAAAAACGGAGATGAAAATGCGAAAAGCATATTAATCGAGAGAAATCTAAGATTAGTAGCACACATTGTTAAAAAATTTGATAATACGGGTGAAGATATTGATGATTTAATTTCAATCGGCACAATCGGGCTAATAAAAGCGATTAATACTTTTGATGTAGCGAAAAAAATTCGCTTAGCAACCTACGCAGCTAGATGTATTGAAAATGAAATTTTAATGCATCTTAGAAGTACACGTCGCACGCGTGCTGAAGTTAGCTTATACGATCCTATTGGGGTGGATAAGGAAGGAAATGAATTTACATCATATTCTTATCTGTATTGGGCATTGAAGCCACGTAATTACTGGGGTAAACGGGGATTTATCACTAGTGTAAATTGATCGCCTTTTTGCCATTTTTCCTTGCGATAGGTGACATTTTCTAGCACTGACTTTAACATATTATTTTTCTCAGTAGGGTTATTGGATTTTTCATAGACTTCTAAAACGTGTTGAACCTTAGGAATAATATCCTTTTTAGCTTTCTCATGTTGAATCTCATTCGACAAGGCAAATTCTGTCTTGTCGATATTTTTTTGTGTATTAGCAATTTTCTCAGATATTTTTGCTGATCTTTCTAGGTAGGTATCAGCATTATAAATCCCTTTTTCTAATAAGTCATGTAAATTGTCTTTTTGCAGCTCTAATTCTTTTAATTCCTTTTTGAGGTTTTTATATACTTTCTCTTTGAGGTCAATGGTATTATCCTGTTCACTAGCCTTAAAATTATCCCACTGAGCTCGATATTCGTTAAGCCATAGCTGCAGGCTCTCTACTATTTTCTGCTCCACATATTCAAAGCGGCAGCTTTTATTACTACAATGCCGATTATAGCACATAAGGTGAGGGTACTGTTGATGCTGATAAGGGCGATAGATCATTGAACCGCCGCATATATCGCATTTAATTAATCCAGCTAGGGGATTGGTAATGCCGTTAATAAGCTGATAGGGTGGGTGATATTTTTTTGACAGCATTTGTTGCACCTGCTCAAATTCTTCAAGAGTGACATAAGGTTCGTGACAATCGTAAATCCAAATCTGTTCTTCCTTGGGGCGCAATTTTGTTTCTCTGCCAATGCGAGTGGTAGATTTTTTAGAAGCTACTTTCTTCCATGCATTGACACCAGCGTAGGCAGGATTCTTTAAAATCGCTAAAATCGATGAGGCAGACCATTTCTTACCCGTATAAGATAGATATCCCATGTCATTCAGTTCATTGGCTATCTTATTGGTTCCCATGTTCATCCTGTATAACTTCCAAATTAAAGTCGTAGGCTCACTTTGTTCTGGGTTCTTAATTAAGTATCTCTTGCGGTCTTTTTTATCAATTAGGTATCCATATGGCGGTACGGTGCCAAGGTAGTTACCATCTTCCAAGGATCTAATTCGGCCGCTTTGTAAGCGTCTGGTGATGATCTTCAACTCTTTGCGTGCCATGAAGGATTCAAACTCAGTATATTCTTCGTCCCATTCATCGTTTAAATCATATATTTTACGTGGAGTTACGATCTTAGTTTTTGCTTGTTTAAAAGTTTCTATAATTAAACCTTGATCTTGCATTTTGCCACGACCAAGACGATCAATATCCATACAAAAAACAGACTTCCATTTTCCTTCTTCAATTTCCTTTAAAAGGCTCAACATCTCAGGCCGATGGATGATACTCTCACCTGACACAACTTCTTCAAAGACTTTAGAAATATTTACACCATATAATTTAGCTGTTTTAAATAATGCTTTTTTATGCTTAGCGAGAGTTTCGCCTTCACCTCTGGATTCTGCTTCCTGATCTTCTCTTGATTTACGGAGATAGAAACAAGAAGGCTCTAGGTCTTTATGATTCTGGTTGCTCACATTAGCACCTTCCTTGCTGTGATATCTCTTCAAACATATTTAGCATTCACTTTATATTATAATCGAAAAAATCCTTCAAAGCTTATAAAGATTTTGTTTGCAGAGTTGCAGATAGGGGGCGTTTACGATTAATTAAGGAGAACCATATCATCTCTAAGGACGAAAAATGGTTAGTAGCGAACTGCCTTGCAAAGTGGACCCCTTTAATGTGTAGTACCAATGTCCTGTTGCTGGGGATATTGGTCCTAAAAAAAACATTGACAAATATTTGAATACTGGTACAATAAAACGTATAATATTCCAAAATAATACATTAAAGGATATTGATGAATAGAATATTAGCAAACTTGTCGAAAGATAGGGACGCAAAGCCATGGGTCTACGGACGGATTGTCTATGACTGCCAGGTTGCCAATTTGATTATGAATTGTAATTAATAGCACTTGTCTGTATAGATGAGTGCTATGTTTTTTCTGGAGTGAACATAGGGATGAAATCTAGCTTGGGAGAAATTAAAGCGGAGGTGATTATATTGGAAGAACTTATAATGCCGATAACTATATTCTTTTTAAGTTTAATACTCATGATATTGATTTATGTATTTCCAAGAAAAAATAAGAAAATTCGCTTTTGCCAATCTATAAAATATGGGGAATTTAAAAGTTCGAAAATCTGGTGAGAACAAAGCTGAAATAAATAAGAACTAGGTCTAAGACCTTGAGACTATGATTGTCAGGTTGTTACTCATAAGCCTAGATTGAGAAGGGTAGTGATGGAATTAGGTGAAAAAAATAGCAGTGCTAGTATGTTTTATGGGGATCTCATTTAATATTCTCAGCACTATTAAACATGAATTAACGGAGTACCAAGGGATTAATTTTTTCATATTACAACCTAGCGTAAGCTTCCTGCTACTTATGTTCATTGCTTATGCTATTTTTTTAGAGTATCGAAAAACAACGAAGGATACTCAACCTGAGAGCCTGGCATCTTCTGATGCGATGAAATCGCTATTTAAGTATATGCCGGGCGCTGTAATGACTCTGGAGAAAGACTTCACTATTATTGATGTGAACGAATTAGTAAGTAAAGTTACAGGCTTCCATTCTCGTGACATAAAAGGAAAAAAGTGTTATGACGTGTTAGGAAATGGAGATATTTGTTATGATTGCCTTGTGCAGAAAGCGTTGATATCCGGAAAACCAGAATGCGGCACCCAGCTTACATACGAGGTAGGTGGTAAACAAAAATACGGAAAACAGACAGTTATTCCGATTAAAGACCGATATGGAAATATTGAGTATCTTTATGAGATAGTAATAGATATGACACAAGAAGTAGCTTTGGAGAGAGAAAATCTAGAGATTCTCATGGATATTGTAACCTCGATGGCCCACCTTATTGAAAGTAGAGACCCGTCAACAGGTGCCCATTGTATCAACGTACAAAGTATAGCCTTATCCATTGGTAAAATCATGGAATTAAATGACAAGGACCTCAAAGAACTGAGTATCGCAGCAATTCTACATGACATTGGAAAAATAGGGATACCTGAATCAATTCTAAACAAACCGGGACGCCTAACGGATTTTGAGTTTTCGATAATACAGCGTCACCCTCAGATCGGGTACGATGCAATTAAGAATATCAAGCAACTACAAAAAGTTAGCGAGGCCATTCGAGACCATCACGAACACTATAACGGAGAAGGATATCCTAACGGTAAGAAGAATGAGGAGATATCTATGATTGCCAGAATTCTCACCGTTGCGGACGTTTTTGAGGCACTTACCTCTGATCGAGTATATCGTAAGGCAATGAGACCCAAACAAGCGTTAGGCATAATACAAGCAGGAAAGAAACAACAATTCGATCCAAGAGTAGTCGATGCATTGCTAGAGCTAGTATACAAGGAAAAGGCAAAACAAATTAGCTAACATTACTTAACGGACTAGGCCAGTATATTTGAAATACTCTTTAAAGAGCCATTATAAGTGGTATGCAGAGCCATATCACCTCTAAAAAAATAACTCCTGCCAAGTCGGCAGGAGTTATTTTTTATGGGACATGGAATTTATTTTTTGTAACGGCGGAAAAATGGCCTCAACCTTTGCCTAGAGTGGAGTATGTCAGAGTAGTTGTGAGAGTGAGGAAAATCTTATTTGAGACTAAATCCACTCAGTATAGTTAATCCCAGTTGCCGTTTAAACTCTCAGTAATTATAACCATTCATTGTAAGTATTCCACTCGCCGTTTAGTCGGGATTGAGCCTTTTGACGTTCTGTAGTGTAAAGAGAGGGATAGTATTGGAGAATATTGAGAGAAATTTGGTATTCTTTCAGGGCGGCCTCTTTTTGTCCGCTAAGTTCATATCCTTGGGCCAAATTGAAATGAGCCATTAATATCTTATCGTTAAGTTGAATGGCTTTTAGAGAGTCCGTAATGGAATTGTCATATTGGCCCAATAGGCCGTAAGCGTTGCTACGGTTAATTAGAGCCCCAAAGTTGGAGGGATCAAGTTCAAGAATTGTTGAACAATCGGATATGTCTTGATCATAATTCTTTAGTCGGCCATTAACCAAGCTCCGAATTTCATAGGCACGAATGTTTCGAGGGTCGAGTTCGATTGCTTTATTCACATCTGCGAGAGCAAGTTCATATTGTTTAGTTTCAAAATAGTAGACCCTAGCCCGATATAAATACGATATCGAAATTGGTGTAATTTCGATAAGTTTGGTAAAGTCGTCAATTGCTAAGTCATATTTCTTTAAATAAACATAAAAATTGCCGCGTGAAAAATATGGTACAGGATACCCAGGATTAAGCCGAATTGAGGTTGCGTAATCGGTGAGTGCCAGTTCATTTTGACCAACGAGAGAATAAGCCGTACCGCGGTGGGCAAAGGCTTGGTAATATTGTGGATTGAGCTCGATAGCTTTAGTAAAATCGTTAATGGCTAAGGAATAATTATTTTTTCTTAGATATGCAAAACCGCGTTGATTGTAGGCTGTTGGATTAGTGGAATCGAGTTCTAGAAGTTGGGAGAAGGTAGCGATTGAATCATCGTATTGTTTGTCATTTAGTTGTTGATTACCGAGGTTTAATAATAGGGTAACGTCTTGACTACTAGTAGCGAAAGCAGTTGGTGATATAAGAAGTAAGACAATTGCTATGATGAACGTCGCAGATTTAAAATTAAACATAAAACACCTCCAAGTTAATTTAATAGTAATATTCCATAAAAAGGAAAAAAGTCCTACTGTAGTGCAGTAAAAATTAGAGTTAGAAGTTTTGAAATAGTTCACCTTTAGCAATGATACGCGGATCTTTGTTATTTATACTAAAGAAAAACTCCTTCTAATCTATAGTAGGAGTTTATTTGTTTTTAGGGAAAAGAAGTTAAGAAGCGTTTTTTCAAACCTGTCATCAGAAAGCATTTAAAGACAGGACAGATAAGCAGAAAGTATTTAATATAGAAATAGAGAGGGGTGGATTGATGAATTGGCTTGATGCAATGAATAAGGCAGTAGAGTATCTGGAGGATAACATTACTGAAAAGCTTGACATTGAGAAGGTGGCGAAAATCGCCTTATCCTCCACGTTTCACTTTCAGCGTATGTATCACATGATTACTGGTATTACAATAGCTGAATATATACGCAGAAGAAGGCTCACACTTGCTGCTCAGGATATTGTATCTGGCGAAAAGATCATTAATGTGGCTTATAAGTATGGCTATGAGACGCCTGAAGCATTCACAAAAGCTTTTGGGAAAATGCATGGAATAAGCCCTTCGGCTGCGCGCGAGCCGGGAGCGAATCTCAAGGCATATCCTAAGCTCTCCTTTCACATTTCAATAAAAGGAGATAAAAATATGGATTATAAGATTGTTGAGAAAGAAAGCTTTATAGTAGTAGGTAAACAACGAAGGATAACTATGGTAGACGGAGAAAATTTCAAACAGGTGCCTCAATTTTGGAACGATTGTATAAACGATGGATCATACGAGTGGATTTACTCAAGAGCCGGTGAACGTGGCGTGTTAGGTATATGTAAGGATTTTGGTAAGTATAAAGATGAATTTAATTATATGATAGCAATTGAGAACATCAAAGAAACTCTTCCCAGTGGATATATTTCGACAACGATACCAGCAGCAACCTGGGCTATATTTGAATCAGTCGGAGCACTGCCTGAAGCGATCCAGGATCTTACTCGAAGGATATTTACAGAGTGGTTGCCTGCTGCAGGATATCAACATGATTGTGCACCAGAGCTTGAGGTCTATCCTAAAGGTGATATATACTCTCCGGATTACAGATGTGAGATTTGGATTCCTATCAAGAAGTAATAGCGAAAAAACTCCTGCTAAGTTGGTAGGAGTTTTTTTGTTTATGAGATTCTCTTTATTTTAGGAAACTGGGGTTAGAGGCTTTATTCTTAGTGAGATGAAACACCCCTTTAGACAGTGGTGCTGTTTATCTATCTAAAGAGGTGAAACTCAGAGGAATCTCTTGGCTTACGGGAAGCTATTTGAATTCTTCAACAAAGTAGTCGATACCTTTATTATGCTTATGAGTGAAATTTTTAGTTTCTTCGATCATTCCTGCTGATTGTAGTTCTTCCGCTACTTGAAATAAGGATTGTTTTTTCGCCTCAGGCAGGTTATTGACGAAGCGATTTATCTTTGTTGTTGGTACTTTGGCATTAAACCCTACACCGCCGTATTTAATATGATTTTGGGACATAAGGATTCCTCCTTTTTTGCATCGCTTACTCTAGATTTTTAAGAAGTTCTACCAAGATATTACCTCCATTCTTTAGTTTCTCCAGACCTAGCAAAATACAGCCCTGCTTTTCGAGATGGGAAAACTGGTAATTTCTAGATATGGACAGATTGCTGTTCCCAATATGAATATAGAGAAGTTATTAAAAGTAAAAAATTACTCAACAGAACCATCTACGTGAGTCTTATGGTAGGTATTGCAGAGAGTAGATTAGATAAAGGGTAATATAAGCAAAGGCAAACGTTTGTAAAAACATATTATAAAAGACATAGCCCATTCATCCTAGTAATGGAATAGTGCTGTGTCTTTTTGCTGCATCATGATATTTTTCCGTTCCGAAAAGTCGCAAACTCTTCTGTGATATTAAAGTTTTCCGCTAGTTCCCAAGTCGTACAATCCGCTGCCGATTTCGTACTGGCTAAGACGGCGAAGAAATATTAGTGGATATAAACATAAACTAAAAAAAATCTAAAGGAGTGATCATAAAGACCAGTTTCTAGGGTCGTCCCCCGGGATCATCCTCATATATATAGTTGAGGTGATGGTTCTATGGAACGGAAATATGATGCAACATATCATCTAGGCAATACTGTCGTTCATATAGTTGCTCCTCCTCCCATGTCAGAAGCGGAGAAGGAAAAGATACTTCGTGAGTTTTATCATCATGCCTGGAATGCCTGGAACTCACTGTCAGTTGAGGAACGCCTGAGGATTAATGCAGAGTATGAGTAGCCGGGTAATTCCGGTACTTAAATTATGTACAAGCAGTGCAGTGGGGGCAATTTGAAAATATTCGCTTCCGTATCATAAATCCAATCGGTAAAGAAATCTTTATTTAACGATACTATCAATTTTAAAAAAGAATGTCCGTTCAGTGGATCGGCAAGTGGGGATGAGAACGTAAAGAATATTGTCCGCTTATATAAATTATCACATGAAAGGTGTTGAAAGAACACGCCATATAATTGGCGGTCAATAAGGTGTTTATAATCTATCCTTTATTCATTTATCAGGCCGATCTTCTTTATCATCTTTCTTGTCGGCCATAGGTTTTGCTGTAGGTTGAAAGATTGGAATAAATCGGTGCGAAGATTCCGATTGCCCTTCATATGTATATTGAATTTGTTTGCAAAGAAGAACTATCCATCGAGCTATCATGGCACGGGTTATAAAGGTAATAAAGGTATAACCATGATTCCAGTTTAAGAGTCGTACCTCACCTATGGCAACGAATAGAGGGGCAATAACAAAACAATAGATAGTTCCTGCGAACACTGTGCCAATAAGATATTTAGACCAAGTATTCGCATACTGGTAGACAACCATAAGGACGATGGGGGCAAGTGTCAAATGATATGGGAAAAAGCCAGGTGTAAAGGGGAAAATCCTCACTAAGTACTGCCAAAGTAATAAGTTATCAGCAACCGTGTCAATAACAGCCGACATCACTGCTAGTAGTGAGCCGAATAAGAGCAGTTCTACTAGTCTTGATTTATCAAGTAGTTTCCACCAAACGAAATAACTGGTAATAAGAAATAGTACAGTAAACCACCATGTAAAAGAAAAAAGTTCTGTGGTTATCCAGGATGTATAAAGTTCGTTCCATAGAGCACCTTTGGTTGCAGCTATCAGTTCGGGATTTGTCATGTCCTAGCCTCCTTGTACTTTATTTTATCCAATAGTTGCAATGTAATTCTGGGATTTGAGAAATAGCGAACAATATAATAACTTGCAATATCTAAAAACTGAGTGTTGGGTAACTCTGACGCATTTGATTAATTTGTAGGGAAGCATGTGTTTATGTACAAAAGATATAGTCTGTCGCTTAATCCGTGATCCAGAAGTATGATATACCCAAATAGGTAAGGCAGTTTCTAGTTTCACCGTAGCAGTAAATACAGGCTATGGAGATTGCAAAATAGCTGACTTCATACCTGTTATTTCCTGGGAAAAACTAGGCGAAGTTTGTGGTAATAATCTTACTAAGAGGTGTCGGGTCCTAGTAGAAGGCGGTTACAAATCAGGTATTTGAAAAGGATGGACAAAAAAGGCGTGCTGCTGATGCAGCCTCGGCAGCGGAGCAGTAAGAAAGCAAAAAGGCTTATGTGGCGGGGACGTGGTAAGTAAAATGTAAGGGCGGAATTTAAATAATTAAAAGGCCAGTCATAAGACTGACCTTATTACAATCACTCGACAGAATTATGTTCGAAGACGTAGGATTCTGTAACACTTTTAGGACTCGTTTTTTTAGATACTTCTTTTTCAATATCACCATTTACTAGGTCCTTTGCAAGACCTCCTTCACTAGGCATTCTATAACGTGTGTATGAGCCATCAATTATAGTTTTTTTATCCATAAAATCACCTCCTAATATAGTTTTCCCCTAGTTTTTTATTAAATGTAAGGCATATTCACCTATTCATTTTTATACAGTGTGAACTAGGAAAATAACGTGGAGTTGTTTTGGCAGAAATTGAAATAAGAGTGGTATAAATTTAAAATGGCTGCTCTAAAAGAACAGCCAAGTTTAAAGCCGCGTAAGATGATTACATTTTTGGTGATTTTTCCAGTAGTCATCTAGTTGAAACATTAGGTTCCAACGACCTTAAATAAATTATTCTTTGTCAAAACCGTCGAAAGTGACGGAAAGGGAAGAATGGGAAAAATGGGAAGAATGGGAAAAATCCAAATCTACGTCTACCGAAGTCATCAAAGTCACCAAACCCACTAAATCTGCGTCTGCCAAAATCACCAAAACCACCGAATCGACCAAATCTGCTGAACCCTCCAAATCGAGGGGGATCGTCCATAGGAGCATCCATTGAAACAGCGCCGTAAGTTGGTGCGCCACACATTGGACATTTCTCATAACGGCGTTCATCATATTCGTTGCCGCAGCAAGAACAGACTTTGCAGATTTCATAAGAACAGTTCTGATAAATTCTGTGCATTGTGGTATGGGTTCCAATACACCTTCTTTCACACCTAGGCATGGGTTCACACATAGGCATAGGCTCACAACTTGGCATACAATCACATCCAGTCATACAGTTACCTCTTGATTTGTAGGATCCCATTATTATACCTCCAATATTTTTAGGTTTGGTATATTTTATGTATGGTGATAGCAACATGTTACGTTTATTCTTTATTTAACCTTGAAACTAGTATTAGACTCAAAATCGGATGTGATAGTCAATGTAAGTATAACGAGTAAGGGTAAGCTGGCTACTTTTAGACGGGATGATAAAAAAGAAAGCTCTCTAAAGAGAGAGCTTAAATTGGGAGAATGCTATTTTAAACATTTAAAGGTTGCATTGTTCATTATACCAAGTTGCATTATCTGAAAGTAATCCAACAAAAAGGCGATTCTTGATTTCTATAATATGACTAGATTCTACCGTGTTTAATAATTTGTTAACAACTTCTTCTGGTTCTTGCTGAATATTCCCAACCCATGAAGATTGTTGGATAGGAACACAACCTAATTCGTTTTCAAGTACATTTTTAATTGTTATAAAGTCGGCGAAGTTTTTATTTGATATGTCATATGCGATTAACATTTTTTTAGCTTTTTCTTTGTATGTATGTTCAAAATGTGAAATATCCATTTATATTTTACCTCTCAGTCTTTTTTTAAGGTACATTATATCGCATTTTACGAAAAAGTGCACTAATTTGTCGGAAAATATCGGAAATGCTATGAGATTAGTTCCTGAGGAAATGAGAATTGACATGCTAAGCGAACCTTATCTTTAGGAATAAATAAGAATATACTCAACGTCGTTACTATCCAAAAAAATAAAGAAGACCCTTTCCATCTATCGTCATAGAATCATTCTTTTCTTAGATGAGATTGCACTTTTTAGATAATTTTTCTAGTTGAAAAATCTTATGATACTGATAAAAAATCCAATACAATATCCAATCAGATACATAAGAATGCCATAAGGACCATCCGTTATAATGTGCCATGTGTCCAGTTATCAAATGGACATATTCTATAGTAATAGCTAAGGCGGCCCAAGCAAACCAATAAGAAAACATACGAATGAATGTCTGTTTTTGAGGCAGCCACTGAATAAAAAGATAAGTAACAACCATATAAACCCCAAAATCATCCATAAGATTTCTTATAATAGTAGGCTCAAATCCGTAATACTCCCAATAAGTTATATAGAAATAGACAATTTGGTCTGCAATTAAACTCAAAAATGATGCAAAAATACAAACGGGGAATATTTCTTTCCAACGTTTTTTATCAGCAAATAATACCCAACAAACCCAAGATAATACAAAACGGACATAGAAGAAGGTCATGTAAATTGCTCCTTACTAGGGAAATAGAAACAATAAAATTTTCTAGTCGAGATCCTCATCCTCTTGTTGATGATTAGAAGGAGGTTTTGCTGCAGCAGGTTGTATATTATTAGCGATAATATGCCTAGCATCAAAGAGAACATCATCCTGCCACATTTGATAGCCGTAAATTACTACTGCATGGATTAAAGTGATTGGCAATGATAGAAAGGGCAATAGGTTAAACTCGAATACACCTATACTAGGTAAAAAGTAATTTAGCAGAAAAAAATTAAACCCAATGTCTAGAATTGTATTGGAGATTAAATACTTCCCAAAATCTCCATAGGTGAACTTAAAAATCCATATTGTTAATACTGGCATAGTACCGAAGTAGTAAGGAAACAATTGATAAAAAGGAAATACTGATACCCGAGTGGCCCAAAATCCTAATGTAGTACCTACGTCGTGAATTATAGTAGTCAAGACTATGGCAAACATGGAAACAGGCATCCAATGCTTTACCTCTTCTTTCCTCAGGAAAAAGAGAGATAACCAAGGAATGAAAAACATTGACCACATAATAACATTAGTACTCAAAAGAGTCACTTCCAATCACTATTTAATATAAATTAGTTTTAACTTATCATTTTGATTATATACAGGGGGGGATCGATATGGATTCTGCAACCAGTATACCCCAAGGAGCGAGTTATAAAGGTTATGCATTTTAAAAGACAATTAACTGACCGGCCGAATAGGATTTTCTTTTATGAACGAACAGCGAGCCACATGCGAAATTACGGGTGATTTTTATACTAACTAAAGGTAAATTTAATAAAATAATAAGATACTTAATAGTAAAGAATATTAAGTGGAGGGTATAGAATTGTCTATTGTAACCATAAAGATTTATTTTGTTAGTTTAACCTTACTTATATGCATTGTATATTATCGGATATATAATAAGAAAAAATATTAAGGTTATATTGAGTGGCCATAAGGGCTATATGTTGAAACGTCTCAATCACGGCACGATTTTCTTAAATAAAAACAAACCACGCTTACCGTAAGCGTGGTTGGCAAGAGGTTGAAGTTTTAGTGGATTAGTTTAGGGTTTTAACAACAAGTGGAAGAGTCTTCTTCATTGCAGCAGAAAAATAACAAAAGGATAATTATAATAATAATACAACCAGAATGCCCAAAGCCATGACGACCGCCTCCAAAACCACCGAAGCCCATATGTATTCCTCCTTTATATTTATAGCACATTGTATGATTGTTAAATTCGGGAGGTGAATATATTTGAGATGGAAATTAATAGAATTATTTAAACAGCCACTGGATGAAACAAGCCGGTGGCTGTTACTATTTTAGTTACGAGTGAGGTATGTGCTGTAATACCATCCTCTTAATGTATTAAATCAAAAGATGATTAAACTTGGCAATGGGAGTTGGTCCCTGGGGAAAAGCCAAATAATTTTCGCAGTATTACGAAATACAAATAGTCTTAATAGAAACAGCCTTCACTTCTAATGCATATGATGAAGCAAAGCGTGACCAGTTTACAGAAGTTATTACTAGGGGGGATTACTGATTTTGTGAGTGGGGTGTAATATGTCTGAAGAAGAATTATTAAATTTGATTAATTCAAAATTAGGAACTGGAAAATATACGATTAAAAACATGATCATTGTTGCTGTAAGCTCGTTTGTTGTTGGTATTGTTACAGGCTATACCATATGCCATGTTTTAGGGGAGGGTGATAGGCAAGCCCTCGCGATAGAAAAAAATAAGCCTCCTGTAATTAAGGAGACGGTGAAAACGGTAACTGATACTAAAATTGCTTATGTTCCAGGGGAAACAGTGTACTTACCAAGTGAAGTTCGAGAAGTACCAGTCTCGACAGTTGATAAAAATACACCTGGTGCAGCATCTACGAAATTAGATGGAAAGTTTGATATTGGTAAGCCAGATTTTGTTTATCAAGTGAATGGGAAAGTTGGCAAATTTACAAAAACAGACGATGAACAATATATTTTTGATAAAAGTATGTTGGATTTAAAACAAACCAGTACAATAAAAATACAAGCTGAAATACCTACAATTGACCTCACACGTCATAATGTGCTTACTGTTGGTGCGATGTTTACTAAAGGTAAGGTTCTGCCGCTGGATACACTGGCAGTCTAGGTAAAATAAATGCTTATCAGTTAGCTGGTAGTCAATCGGCCGCTTATGTTGGGATAGGATTTAAGTTTTAAAACATTATAGGAAAGCATAGTGATTATCTACAACAAACCCCGTGCTACCTAAATTGGTGGGCGGGTTTGTTTTATTTACAAACAATTTCGGCAATATTTAATATTTATAATTAACACAATTGTTCCTTTTAACGGAATATATTTTCTAATTGACAACGATTATCAAAAAGTATATATTAAGCTCAAAGATAAGATATTGGCCGGAGGGAATGATTATAATGGCGAATACATATTGTCATAACGGATACTGTGACCCCACAGGTAAAGAAAGTAATGATACAGAGATTAGTGATAAAGTTGTAATTGGTGGCTATATTTTATTCGTGATAGCTTTAGCTGCTTTAGTATTGTATGAAGCTTCTTTGGGAATTTATATAGATCCTGCATCTTTAAGCTAACTATCAGTATAGCGCAGTTAACCATCTGCCATACTGGTATATAGCCAAGCGTCATCTTACCTTAATTGGTAGGGTGATGTTTTTTTTTATGCCTTTTTTGTGGCGGACGGTTGGAAGTTTACATATAATAGATTAAAAATCAATATGGGAGGCATCCTTGTGGATTACTATTCTGGTGTACCAAATTGGTACTTCTCAAAGTCCACTAAAAACTGCATCAATACCTATACTTTAACCTTAAAATTATATGAAGTTTATTTTACTAGATTATATAAGGTATGCTTATGGTGCGATTGCGAATTCAATTATTACTTCTTTCATGGTGTATGCCCTTATTGCGGTGATAAACCGAACTTTAATAATAGTGACGATCCTCCACAACCTGGTTTCGTGTTCTTCCCAGAACTTTTACTTGCAACTTCTCCACTCGCACTTTTCCCAGAACTCGCGTTTTATCCATAGATAACTGCTCCTTCGGGAGCGTTTTTTTGTTTTTCCAACAACTGTTACTTGCTTTTCATTCACAAAACCTTAAAGTACCAAACGTATATAATAACGCTCTAGGCATAAATGCCTAGGGAGTACTTGCCTATGAAAAAATATTGAGCAATATATAAATAGAGTACTGGGACATTTTAGCCCTTCTTACCTTAATTGGTAAGGCGAGGCTCTTCTTTTATTATAGGGTTGACAAAGTAAGTTCAATAAAGTCACTTTTATACGTTGTTTTGAATAATGTATAGTGAATATGTTAATTGAAGGGGGGATTCAGCGATGTACGGCAATACTGAGTTCTGTTGTGATCCTAAACTTGTTCAATGTTCTCTAGGTCTTATTATTGAAGCATTAGGTGATGAAACCCATGACCGGATGTTTTATCAATATTTGTTACAGATTGTACCTGATAGAAAACAATGTAAAATTATTGAAAGTATCAGAAATGATGAGATTAAGCATTTTGAAATGTTTCGAGCAATTTATGAAGAAATAACTTGTGAACAACCTTGTAAACAGCAAGGAGAAGAATTCGAGCGACCAGAGAGCTACTGTAACGCAATTGAAATGGCTTTATTCGGGGAGCTAAAGGCAGTAGAACTTTATAGGAAAATTATGTTTGGTTTATGCTCACAAAGGCATAGAGATATGCTATTTGAAATAATCACAGATGAAATGAAACATTCAATAAAGTGGAACTTTCTTTACAATATGAATAGATGTGCATGTTGTGATTAGTAAAGAGTAGGTAATTGTTGAAGCTCCTATGGCTTAAATGCCGAGTCCGTCTTACCTTAATTGGTAAGGCGGGCTTTTTTATTTTGTGGTACTATAATGTTGCGTCTTGAAGTTGGAATAAATTAAATAAGAATCAAGATTTTAAAATTTATTAAATTCGTTACAGATAAACTTGTGAAGGAAATGAAATAACGTTAATTGATGTATTAGGCACTGCACCTGATGTAGTAGCTGAGGCTGTTGAAACTCAATGTGAACATGAACGATTAAATAAGCAAATAAATCGCTTGAGTAGTAGAGAAAAGTGGGTTCTAGAGATGAGGTTTGGCATGCCAAATGGTAACCGTAAGACCCAAAGAGACATTGCAAGAATGTTAGGAATTTCTCGTTCGTATGTCTCAAGAATTGAGAAACAAGAGACGCAAACAACAAACTTTATTCAAATCCCCAATCTATATTTTCAGGCTTCCAACCTGTACGTATGGCTTTAATGTATATATTTAAGCTCAGTATAACTTTTCTGCGTTTTTCAAATGTATCGGCATTTAATATATCTAGATGTGTTACAGTGGTTTTAGGATGTTCAACTTTAGTTAATTTATTTAGGGTATCATTTGCTATATTTAATTCTTTATTAATAATATCAATATCATTATCAGCTTCTTCAATGGTTATTTTCCTTTTTCTTATTAAATACAAAATTTCCGATTTGGATTCGTTTAGTTCATTTATTTGCTCTCTTATTTTAGTAATCATACCGTTATCAGTGGGTGAATTGATAGTTACTAAATTGTTAAGATCGTGACCATCAGCTGACCAATTTTCAATATATGTCCAAACATTACTATCTAGTTTATCTGCGCGAACTGTACCATTGTGACATTCGCGCTTTTCCATTTTTGATGGACACGTATAATATAAATATTCTTTGTCTTTTATTAATTTTCGTGAGCCAATCATTGAATATCCACAACTACCACAACGGATTATTCCTCGAAGTAAATACTCTCGTTTTGTGTTACGTTTAGAAAAATTCATATTTTGTTTAAGCATAGCTTGAACTTTCATCCAAATTTCTACATCAACAATAACTGGGACGCTAATAGGTATCCATTCCGATTGATCACGAATTGTTCTTTCTGACTTATACTGTCCGACTTTTTTTTCATAATACTTAAATGACCACTTAGTTCCAGCATACATTTCATTTGATAATATCCTATGAATATTGCTAATCGTAAATGGTTTACCAAGTCTATTGGTTATTCCCATAGCTTTTAATTCGAAAGCTAAAGAACGAACTCCATAATTTCTATCAATATAAGTATTAAACATTAGCCTAACTATTTCTGCTTCTTTTAAATTTACTTCATACATTGATTTTTCATTGTTAAAATTGTATCCATAAGCCTTATCATTAAAAACAAGTTTTCCTGATAAAGCTTTTTGACGTTTCCCGCGCATTGTACGGCTTTTTATTGTTTCTTTTTCGTATTTAGCCATGGCGGCATGTATAGTCATAAACAACTCCCCAGCGGGGGTTTTAGCATATTCATTCGTTACAAATATTAATTCAGCTCGTTTTTCTATTTCTTTTACTAGAATAAGAAGGTGATCTGTCTCTCTAGATAATCGATCAAGATCATAAACAATAACTGTTTTTATTAACCCCTTGTGCAGATCATTTCGTAGTTCATCAAGAGCGGGGCGTTCCATAAATTCTCCTGAATATCCATCATCAATATATTCATTAACAATGGTACAACCTGCTTTTTCTTTGCAACGCCTTAATTGATCAGCTAAGGAGTAACCACTTTTTGCTTGTTCTTCGGTTGACACTCTAACATAAATTGCAATGATGCGCTCATTACTATAAGGGATATAAGACATGTTACCACCTCAAAATATTTTAGCCAGTACCTTTTAGGTGCTGGCTTATTTGTTTTGTTCTTCTTCTAGTTCATAGGCGCGAAGAAGAAGGGCAGCTTTATTTTTATTGGAAAGTGTTTTAAATATTTTTAAAAGTTTTTCTTCGTCTTGGTCGATCTCAGTGCTTTGACAAGTTGATGGGGCAGGTAAGTGTGGTTGATCTCTATATTTCTCCGGTACGTCGTAACCAGCGTGTTTATAAATATCTTCGGCAGTAAACATAAAAGAAAGTGGATTATCTTTTATAATTTTTTCAATAATTTCAATAGATGGCCGCTGTTCGGCTATTTCCTCAAGCAAATAAGCTAATTCAGCAATTGCAACACCTGTGTCATTAGAATATTTTTCAAGTGTTCTCCCGTTCATTATTACACGTAAGGTAGAAGCGAGAAGACTTCGATTGTGGCCATAAACCAAATAATCAGTAGTTACTTTAAGGTAATTGGCTACTTTTTGAATTTTATCAAAGGCCGGAAGATTTTTGTCCCATTTATACATAGATCCCTTGCCGAATCCTAATTCTTTCTCGACTTCAGGAATTGTTATACCGTTTTTCCTACATGCACACTGCATATTTTCAACTATTGACATGCAAACTCTCCTTTGGGTTGAAGATTATTATTGTTAAATTTAACAATTCACTATTGACTAACTGCAAATTTAACACTATAATAACCTTAACGACAGAAATCACGACAAAAGGCAATAAAAAACCAGAGGGTTTTGGCGAACCCTTTAGAGAAATCGTTGTGTAACGATTTATTTGCTATGCATTTAATATTAGAATATTTTCAGTCATTTGTCAAGGTTTTTGTGAAATTTAACAATGAAATAAGGAGGGTTTAATGTAACGAATCGGTAGTTGACGCTTTAATGAAAATGTCGTAAGGGGAGGAGGGTTGCATTAATGTCCTTACTCAATAACATTCAAAATTTATGTCCTAGTAAAAATACAACAATTCCTAAATTAGAAAAGGAACTCGGATTTAGTAAAGGTTCTATGTACAAATGGGATATAAACGATCCGTCAATATCTAAGGTCTTAAAAGTGGCACAATACTTTGGCGTATCCATAGATTCTTTATTTAAAGATAGTCAAGAGGATTTAAATATTATCAATCAATAGATTGCCATTGCCAGCATAAGTATAACTAGGAGGGGATGATTAATGGCTTTTCTAGGTTGGTTCTGGGATGGGGAATGGCATACTTATCCTTCTAAAGAACATGAAGCTAAACTTGATGCAGTATTAATTCCAATGGGAGCAAAAAGGACTAAAAATGTTGATCCTAACTTTAATTATGTTGAGTATTTAAACCAAAAGTACAACGAAAGGGTCAGTTCTTATCCAGCCGGATAATCCGGCTGCTTAGAAAGTGGACAAGCGAAGAAAAGTAAGTTCAATTTTTTTTGATCTCAGTTGCGAAAAGCAAAAACACTTCCCCAGTATAGAGTATGCCCATGAATCGAAAATTATACGCAGGATGTGAATAAAAATTGTCAATGCAAAAAGAAACCGCCACTACCAGTAGTGGCGAAAAATTAAATCATTTTATTCCACTTACAGATAATGAAGAACAATTACAAGCTTTTGCCAATCTGTATTATTGTGGAATTACTAAACAACAAATAACTTTGATTTTATCTACTGTTCGACTGAATTTTGAAGCTTTAGGTATTTCTCCTCAGCCACTTCTAGACAGTCTTTCAACATATCAAAAGAAGTGATATTAGATATTGTTTCAACGATTTTCTTAATGGAATCATCCCATATGTAAAGGGTGGCGTTAAATGATTTCTTTGCATTATCTAAACCACTAACTTCAAAATAATAACCGTTTTTAAGTTTTAAATAAATACAATTTTCAAAGTCAATGATTCTAATGGTGTATTTATCACCAAGTTTTAACAAAACTTCTTTAATCTTTTTACCAGGATTTCTAGTTTTAAACAAAGCGATACCTCCACTACTCAGTAACTACTTGAATTAACATAGGATGAATTCGATAGTTTTTATTATTATAGCCTACGTTAATGTAATCATATTTGAACATTTCCGTTATTTCTTCGTCAACGTAGGTTAACGGATTGCGATTATGAAGTGTTCCAGTTTCAGTAATATCAATCCATGTTCCTAACAAATTAGCATAAACTTTTTTCATCTAGATCACCTCCCTTTGAGGCGTACTTCGACGAAAACCATTAATTTCCTGTAAATAAAAATTGTGAGGTGAAAATATGGACTCTGTAGAGCAGATATTGAGAAATGCAATTGCTGTAATATGTGACGCTGATTTCAACGCAAGATTCCCTTATACCCGCAAAATTATCACGGTAGAAGATTTGGTTGAAATGGGTAAACGATGCGAAGGAAGCGAGTAAAAATGATTTGCGCTCGATGTGGCAAGTCAATTAACGAAGACACTGTAAATTGGACAACCACTGAAGATGATGATAATTCGAAGCCACTATGTAGAGATGATCGCAGTTGTTTTAAAAGAATGATTTACGGCAAGATGGTTATGGTCCATAGATTGGCTGTGAGGTATGTGTATGAATGATGATTTAAGGCCAGCGCGAGGGATAATGAATGGATTAATATTGGGTCTGATATTTTGGTCAGTGGTAATCGTAATTTTAAGGAGGTATCTATGAGCCATGAGAAACCATGCCCCTGTCAATCCTGCTTCAAAGACGGACAACCTAAGAAGTGCGCTTTGGTCTGTGGTCAAATTCATACATGCAATAAACCGTCAGAATGCAATGAAGTTAAGGAGTGGCGATTATTCCGCACAGGGAGGTGATATATTTGTTAACGCATCGGCAACGAAAGGCATTAATGGTAGTAGCTTTAGTAGGTCTACTGATTTTATCCCTTGCTAGTTGTGGCAGCGCGGAGCCAAAAGGAACGCTGATTACAGAAACTTACATAGTACAATCGGGAGACACGTTATGGACTATAGCGGAAAAGTATATGGCAAAGAACACATATGGACCACGTGATATTCGCGAATTTTACCACGGGATTATAGAACTAAATTACGAGACGGTATTTGCTAATAGGCCGGATCGCATGATCTACCCCGGAGATAAGCTCCAAATTAATTATTGGCAATAAAAAAAGACCGCTTTGCAGAGCGGCCTCAGGAAAACTATCAATTGAATTATATCACAAAATCATTAAAAACAATAGGAGGGAATAGAAGGTGTGCATGAAGGTAACCCCGGATCAGCAAAGATTAATTGCTGAATTGAAAGCTCAGGGCAAATCAACGAATGAAATAGCAAAAGCTACCGGAATAAGTTACGGCTCTGTAGTTTATTACGGAAGTAAAAGGGCTTCAAGAAAATTGGCTTCTGACAAATATGTTGAAACTGATAAGCCGATGCCACCAGTCATCAAATCAGAGTTAAAAATAATTGCAGATAAAGAGTTGGCAGAACACGTATGTCAGCAAATGGGGCTGGAAAAACCCGTATGTTCATTATCTCAAAGACCAAGAAGTTATAGTGCTAGCGGGTGGGTATGGGATGGAAATAAGTTTATTCCAGGGGTAACAGTATCTAACAACGGTATGCTGGTAAGGCAACCGCTGTTTAGGAAAACCAATAGATTCGCCACTAATTAGACCATTCCAGTGAAGGGAGGTGACAATCATGTTGGTGATTGAGGATGGGTAAAAAAAAGTGAAAACCGCCAGTTTGCAGACTGACGGCTTTCGGGAATTAGATAAATTTTTACACCTGTAGTATACCACAAATTCACAAATTTAAAATAAAGGGAGATAAAAAAATTATGGATATGAATATCAATTTAAATATTAAGGCAACTGAAATATGCGTGGCAATCGACAATTTAGCTAGTGCAATCTTAAATATGGGAAGCCAATCCGTAGGAGCTGTAGAGCAAGCACAACCTGCAACTCGTAAATCAAGAACATCAAAAACCGCTGAAACTGCACAGATAACTGAAACCGCTTCTACCGTTGAGGCAACCACTGAAGTCGTACAAACTGTTACTGAAAAAGATGAACAAGTTAAAAACCAAGAGGAAACTGCTAAGACATATACCCTTGTTGAGGTTCGTGCAAAACTTGCAGCTCTGTCTGCTGCTGGTCACGCTCCTCAAATAAAAGAGTTGTTCGGTAAGTTTGGTGCTAAGAAATTAACCGAAGTTCCAGAAGAAAACTATGTGGAACTTATGGCATTTGCAGAGGAAATAGGTTAATGGCGGCACATGCAAAACTGAGTGCTTCAGGATCAAAGCGTTGGTTAAGTTGTACGCCAAGTGCAGAACTGGAACAACAGTTTCCAAACTCTACGAGTGTATATGCGGATGAAGGATCATTCGCTCACTCGGTCGGTGAAGTGAAGATCAGGCGCGATCTAGTATTGATTCAAGAACCTGAATATAAAAAGCAATATGAAGTTATCAAGAAAAATAATTTTTATTGTGAAGAGCTAGAGCAGGCGACTCAGGAATATGCCGATCTTGTATTTAGTAAAGTCGCTGAAGCGCAACAAAAAACTGAAGATGCAATTGTTCTTATTGAAGAAAAATTGGATTTTAGTAGATGGGTACCACAGGGATTCGGTACTGGTGACGTTGTGATTATCGGTGATGGTTGCATTGAAATAGTTGATCTAAAGTATGGCAAGGGTGTGCCGGTGTCAGCAGAAGAAAATACGCAGATGATGCTTTACGCATTAGGTGCTATAGCTAAATTTGAACACTTATATGACATACATACTGCACGAATGACTATTTGCCAGCCACGTCTAGACAGCGTTTCCACCTATGAAATGCCAATCTATGAACTATTAGCCTGGGGTGACCATTACGTTAAGCCAAGGGCTGATATGGCAATCAAAGGTGAAGGTGATTTTGTTGCAGGTGATCATTGCAGATTTTGCAGAGCCAAGGCAACTTGTAAAGCTAGAGCCGATGAAAATCTAGAGCTATTGAAATATGAGTTTCGCAAAGACCCATTACTTACTGATGAAGAAGTTGGCGAGATTCTTGGTAAAGCAGAAGAACTTCAAAAATGGGCTAAAGATGTACAAGATTATGCTTTAGAACATGCAGAAAAACACGGTAAGAAATGGCCCGGTTGGAAATTGGTTGAAGGTCGTAGTAATCGAAAATACACGGATGATCTCAAAGTTGCTGAAACTTTGAAAAATGCTGGTTATAAAGATGATAAAATCTACGAACCTCAAAAATTGCTCGGTATTACAGCTCTTGAAAAGTCGATCAGTAAAAAGCAATTTGGTATCTTACTCAGTGATCTTGTAGTAAAACCTACTGGAAAACCTACTCTTGTTCCAGAGTCGGACAAACGGGATGAAATATCATCTACAGCAGCAGCTGAATCAGATTTTGGTCCAGTTGATGCAAGTCTATTAGATTAAAAAAAAAAATTTAAAGGGGATTAAATATAATGGCTAATCAAAATACAACAACTTCTACAAAATTGGTAACTGGTAAAGCGCGTCTATCCTATGCAAATATCTGGGCTCCTAAAGCTAACGAACAAGGTGTAGAAAAATACTCAGTGTCAATCATCATTCCAAAATCAGATAAGGCTACTGTTGCGAAATACAATGCTTGCATTGCAGCAGTAAAAGCAACAGGTGCAGCTAAGTGGGGCGGTAAAGTTCCTCCAATGCTTAAAACTCCTCTTCGTGACGGTGATGTGGAACGTCCAGATGATGAAGCTTATGCAGGATGCTATTTTATGAATGCTAACAGCAACAATAAACCTGGTATCGTAGATGCAAATGTTAATCCAATTCTTGATCAATCAGAAGTTTACAGTGGTTGCTATGCTCGTGTAAGTGTTAACTTCTTTCCATACAACAACTCAGGTAGCAAAGGTATTGGCTGCGGACTTAATAACATTCAAAAAATCGCTGACGGTGAATCTTTAGGCGGAGTTGCTCCTAAGGCTGAAGATGATTTCGAAGCAATTGAAACTGATGGAATGCTTGATTAATTATGAAAATAGTACAAATTGCTTTCCGGGGTAATTATGCCAAACTATATGATTACTTCACTGATTTGGACTTAAGTGTAGGGGAGCCTGTTGTTTGTGAAACAGGCTCCGGCTACTCCATCGGAACCGTAGCAGGATTTATACCGGTATCTAAAAATGCTAAGGCTTGGATTGTGCAAAAGATTGATGTAGAAGGTCATAAGCAAAGGCAAGAACTGAGGGAGTTGTTAGAGTGATATGGATGTACTCAGTATTGACTTAGAGACTTATAGCAGCATCGACATTACTACTCAAGGTGCATACAAATATGTTGAGTCAGATGACTTTGAAATATTACTATTCGCTTATGCTTTTAATGATGATCCCGTAACAGTGATTGATCTTACAGACTTTGAAGCCGTTCCTCAAAATGTTATAGACGCTTTATTTGATCCGAAAATATTAAAGGCTGCGTTTAATGCTAACTTTGAAAGATTATGTTTATCTAAATTCACTAATAAAGCAGTACTGGTAGAGCAATGGCAGTGTACAGCAGTTCACGCTTTAACTCTAGGATTACCAACTAATTTGGCTATGGTTGGTAAAGCTCTAAAGCTACCTGAGGACAAGCAGAAGCTAACTACTGGTAAAGCCTTAATCAAATACTTTTGTTGCCCTTGTGCCCCTACTAAAGCCAATGGCAGTAGAACACGGAATCAGCCAGAACATGCACCGGAGAAGTGGGAACTCTTTAAAGAGTATTGCAAACAAGATGTTGAGGTGGAAAGAACAATACGAGGTAAGTTGCTCCGTTTTCCTCCACCACCTGAAGAACATAAAATATGGTATTTAGATCAGAAAATTAACGATATGGGCGTACAAGTAGACCAGGTGTTAGTCAAAAACGCCATTGAGTGTGATGAACTATACCAAGCAAAATTGCTCACAGAAGCTGTAGAGCTAACAGGGCTATCGAATCCTAACAGTGCTGCACAATTAAAGAAATGGATTGGTGAAGCAGAGGGTATAGAAGTTGGGTCGCTCACAAAAGACTCTACGAAAGAGTTACTTAAAGAAACGGAATCGCTTAAAGTTAAACGAGTATTGGAACTAAGGCAGGAAATGTCTAAGACCTCTGTTAAAAAGTATTTAGCTATGGAACGTGCGGTATGTAAAGATAGTCGAATACGCGGATTGCTTCAATTCTATGGAGCGAATCGAACGGGTAGATGGGCAGGGCGTTTAGTACAGGTGCAGAACCTTCCTCAAAATAAATTAGATGATCTTGATCTTGCTAGGAATTTATTAAGGTCGGGTGATTATGAAAATCTTGAATTATTATTTGGCAGTGTGCCGGATGTTTTATCACAGTTGATCCGAACCGCGTTTGTTCCTACTGAGAATAGTCGATTTATCGTATCCGATTTTAGCGCAATTGAAGCAAGAGTAATAGCTTGGTTAGCTGGAGAGAAATGGCGGCTTGATGTATTCGCCAGCCATGGAAAAATCTACGAGGCATCTGCTAGTCAAATGTTTAAAGTGCCAATTGAAAGCATCGACAAACATTCACCATTAAGGCAAAAAGGCAAAGTATCTGAACTAGCGTTAGGTTATCAAGGTGGACCTAAAGCACTCGAAAAAATGGGGGCCTTAAGTATGGGCTTAACAGTAGAAGAACTACCGGCACTTGTTAAGATGTGGCGTAATGCTAATCGTGCAATCGTCAAACTTTGGTTTGATGTTGAAGCGGGAGTAATAAAAGCAATAGAAGATAAAATGGCTGTACGCTTCAAATACGGAATGGTTTTTTCGGTAGAATCCGGGATCTTATTTATTCGCTTACCGTCTGGTCGTCGCCTTGCTTATGCTAGGCCAAGAATGGAAGTAGAAGAACGGTTCGGCAAAATGAGTATTACGTATGAGGGTATGAACCAAGAGACGAAACAGTGGGGAAAGCTGAACACTTACGGAGGTAAGTTAGTAGAGAATATTGTACAAGCCATTGCTCGTGACTGCCTTAGAGAATCAATGTTAAGGGTGGCTGCAGAGGGTTATAAGACAGCTATGCATGTACATGATGAATTAATAGTTGATGTTCCTAATGGCTTTGGTTCGCTTAAACAACTAACGGAAATTATGGCAGAACCGATCAAGTGGGCTCCTGGTTTACTACTCCGGGGCGATGGATACGAGACGAGTTATTATAAGAAAGATTAGAGGAGAGAACAAAATGAAAAATATAGAACAAGATATCAGAAAGTTAGTGAATGTTAATAAGGTGTTTAGAGCAGTTAAGGATCAAAGCTGGTTTGCTTTGTATTCCAAAGATAGTGAAAACAATTTGTTAATCACTCGTAATTTTATTCTGAATTTAACCAGTGAACAGTTTTGGAAAATTCAATGCAAATTGGAAGCTAAAAGAATTGGCGTATGGTTCTTTATGAGTAAAGAAGGATTAGTTGAAGACGAGCCCGTTAATGACTTAGAAGTTAATAGCTATTTTAGACTGGTCAATAGATCCGATTTAGAGATCATTGAACATACGGATCTTTCTTTAGGCGGCCTAAAACTTTACGAGGCTGAAGGGCAATATGTTGGTGTAAGAAGTTCATATGTTGATATGCTCAATGGTCTTGTCGATTTGTATCAAGCGGATGTTGATAGCCCATTAGTAGCTGCAGGTGTTCATATGATAGTTCCGACAAGGGAGATAGAATCTAATTACCTAGCGTCTTTAATGCTTAAATAGGAGGGGTTAAACATGAATTTCAATGGTGTTAACAATTTGATGCGTCAACAGCTTGGCGCCATAAAAGATCTAGAAGAATTACTTGATCTTGATAGTAAACAAGATCCTACACATACAATCTCGAAAGAAGATATTGCTCTATTTAAGGATCATGTAGACCGTTTGAAAAAAGTGTGTGAAACTGCAATGGCTATTTCTCAACACTATCAAGCAATCGATAAAGCAGAGGCTGTAATTAATGAAGCGGATAATGAAGAGGAGACTTCAATTCATCCAGTAGAAGGTGCTCAAAAAACCCCTTCTACTGGAGTGGTCAAAGAGCCTGCAAAGAGATCTCGGACAAGAAAAGCGAAGGTTGAGCCAGAACCTGTAGAAGAAAATTTTGATGATCTTCTAGATTAGGAGGGTGTAAATTGATAATTTCAGAGGTTGTAATCCCTCAAATGTTTACTGCTTATGCAGAACACATCGGCTGGGTGCAAAACCAGCTTAACCATACACAGTACTTTTGTGAAGAATGTGATCAGGCTTTTGCTAGTGCTTGGGGGTTATCTCCAGGGATGAATGGCTCTTGGCGTGGTAATCACTTCTATTGTCCACATTGCGGGAAGCAGCATAGTAAACATGTGGCAAACATAAAAAGGCATGAGGAATGCCCTTATAAAGTAAGGCTTAGTTTAAAAACATTTAAAGATCTAGTTATCTTAGAAGTACATTATGAGTCAGTATATTTTGATGATGTGTTTGGAGTCAGGGGTAGGAAAAATGGTAGAGAGACTTTCCGTTTCGATATTGCCAAGCAGACTGCTACTTTCAGTAGTCGTTACGGAAAAGGCTCTGGTGAGGTAATAGATATCAGTAATCCTTTTGAACTGAATGTGTTTAAGGAAAGTGTCTTACGATTTTTCACTGCTGACAGTTTAGCAATAAATAACCAAAAGTCAGAATTAGTTGGGCTCTTAAAGGAACTACGTGAAGCAGTGCAGAGAAGAATGGAAAAAAGATATAAAGTCAAATCACTCTTTGTTAGTTCCGGAACGTTACGAGGAATGTTTTTAGTACCTCTACAAAATATAGCCTTTCGTGTTACTTTTCCGGACGCTCCAAATCTACCAGCAGTGTATCGGGATCGTATAGCAGATATAAATACTTTATGGGAAAAACATAGGATCTCTAATTACTCTTTCATGCAGGATGCCAGGGAACTAGCTAGGAAAGGTACGGATTTCATAACAGCGGTTATTACTGCTACAAGCTTACCGAATACGGCGGTAGTCAGACGTGAGATAAGGCAGAATTTCTTTGAATGTGGGCGATTGGTAGCATCCTTTGATCTTGTTAAAAATTATGATTATGCACTTCGATTCCATGCAGGAATTAAACCATTATTGGATGCAGCGCAAGGTACATTCTATAACAGAGATCTATTTGAATTTCTTGGTGATATGTTAAATATTTATGGTGAAAGTGGATTGGTGGCCTTAGTAGAATCCGCTGATGAAGTTAATATAAGGGATTGTATTCGCTTATATGATCAGCTGAATGATGAAAGTAGGCAAGCGATACAGACGGAACGAGTAAGGCCTCGAGATTTACACGATTGGATGGCGAAATGTCATCGCAGACAGATTCACACAAATGTTGCTCTTGATGTACCCAATCATATCATTAATCGTTTATCAATGCAGAAGGATAAGTTGAAATTCTTTCTTCCTAAAGAGTCAATAGAACTATTAGAAGCGGGGGCAGAACTTCATAACTGTGTAGCTAGTTACGGTACCGCTATGAAGAATCATAAGAAGTGGATTGTATTAGTCGCTGATGATAAAGGCAAGTTGGCGGCATGTTTGGAAGTTGAGGGTAATGCCTTAGTACAGGCTAAATTGATTAATAATCAACGCGTATCGCGAGATGAAAAGTTAAATTCTGAAGTGGTCGCCTGGGCAAATAATGCAAATATCGAAATAAATACATCTGATGTGCATGTAACTACAGAGGACATAGCTATTGCTGCAGTTGGTTAAAGAGGAGGAGGGGATTGGCAATATGAATAAGCAAACGGGATCCACTGAAGAAGCAAAGCATTATATAGCTGGTACGCTACAACAAATTGAAATCCAACAAGAAAACCTAAGTCCCGAACAGTTTATTGGTTTTCTCCGAGGTAATGCGCTAAAATATTTAATCCGTATGGGGAGAAAAAATAGCACCCGAGAGGATGCAGGTAAAGCGAAGCAATATGTTATTTGGTTGTGCGATGCTTTAGACGGGAAAAGAATTATTCCTGGGGGTAAATAGTAATGGCTACAATTATAATTGACCAAGACTGGCGTATCACATCTGATGATCGCAATTGGATACTGCAGCAGCGTAAGGTCGTGCAAAAGACTGATAATGTAGAAAATATAGGGAAAGAAGTATGGGTGAACGATGGTTATTATCCAACGTTATCATCAACTGCTAGGGGGTTAGTAGAAAAAGCAATTAAGGTACCCGAAGATTTACAAGGGGTGGTAGCTAAAATAGATGATTTAAACTATGCTATTAATCAAAAATTTGACGGTATGAGCGCTACTGATTTTCCAAGTGACGTGAAAGGTGAACCGGATATAAAAATAGATGAGGAAGATGATTTATTGTCTTAAAAAGAGGTGGTTAATGTTGCTATGAATATACAATCGAAGTCAACCCCTCCGAACTTAAAATATGATGGAAAGATAGCCATTGCAGTAGGACGTAGTCGCAAAGCCACTGAATGGAAAAACCGCGAAATGCAATGGTCTGATTTAGTAGACAAGCTTAGAGATACAACGCGAACCCGGGAAACTGTTGAGGAATATAAAAAACTACCTAAAAGCCAGCAAGATGAGATTAAAGATGTGGGCGGGTTTGTTGGGGGAACATTAAAAGGAGGGCGCCGAACAGCTGTAAATGTTGCTTGGCGCCAAATTGTAACACTGGATGCCGATTTTGCAGGTCCTGATTTTTGGCCTACAGCAACACTGATTGTTGGTGATGCATCCGCTTTAGTGTATAGTACCCACAAGCATGAACCTGTTGCTGGTAAATGTAGATTGCGATTAGTGTTCCCTTTAAATCGTCCTGTGAATCCGGATGAATATCAAGCGATTGCAAGACGTATTGCAGCAGACATTAGTATTGATTTATTTGACTCAACAACCTATGAACCTCATCGACTCATGTACTGGCCTTCTACTCCTACAGACGGAGAATTCCTTTTTGAATTTCAAGATGGTCCTTGGATGGATGCTGACGAAGTACTTGCTAGGTATGATGATTGGCGAGATCAAGCATTATGGCCGGAACCTGCGAAGGCTGAAAAAGATCGGAAACGATTAGCTGATAAACAAGGAGACCCATTACTAAAGCCTGGTGTAATCGGAGCCTTTTGCCGTACCTACTCAGTGGTTGACGTATTAGAACAATTTCTAAGTGATGTATACGAGCCCTGCGCTACAGAAGGGCGTTATACATATAAAGAAGGTACTGCTTCAGGTGGTTTAATTCTATACGAAGATAAATTCGCCTTTAGCCATCATGGTACAGATCCAATCAGCGGTAAGTTAGTGAATGCTTTTGATTTATACAGGCTGCATAAGTTTGGTGAGTTAGACGAAGCCGCAGAGCCTGGTACTCCAGTATCACGTTTACCTTCCTATTTAGCTATGATCGAATATTCTACTAAAGATAGTAGTGTAAAGCGAACTTTAGGCGAAGAACGGCTGGCAGAAGCAAACGCAGATTTCGACGTTGTCACAGATAATAACTGGTTAGAAAAATTAGAAGTAAATAAAACTGGCCAATATATATCAACTGCTCATAATGTAATTTTGATCTTAAGCCATGATCCAAATGTAGCCGGCAAGATTGCCCTCGATGATTTTGCTCATAGAATCGTTATTAAAGATGATTTACCTTGGCGTAAGCTTGATCGGGGTAGTTTTTGGAGTGATGCGGACGATTCCGGTCTTAGAAATTATCTAAGTAAAGTCTACACTATCAAAGGTCAGGGAATCATTATTGACGCACTTAGTGAAGTATTATTAAAAAATGCGTATCATCCCGTGCGAGAGTATTTAACGGGTTTAGAGTGGGATGGGATAGAACGTATTGACTCACTACTAATTGATTACTTAGGGGCTATAGATTCGCCTTATACGAGGGCTGTAACTAGAAAGATGTTAGTTGCTGCTGTAGCTAGAGCCTCAGTGCCAGGAATCAAGTTTGATAATGTACTAGTTATGGTTGGACCGCAAGGGGTTGGGAAGAGCTATATATTAAAATTACTAGGGCAGAAGTGGCATTCTGATTCCATTAATACTGTAATAGGTAAAGAAGCCTTTGAACAATTACAAGGGGCTTGGTTAATAGAACTAGCGGAATTGTCAGCGACTAGAAAGGCTGAGGCTGAAGCCGTAAAGCATTTTATTAGTAAGCAAGAAGATGCTTATAGGGTGGCCTACGGTCGCCAAATATCTGTATTTCCACGTCAATGCGTGTTCTTCGGGACTACCAACGATACCTTATTTTTGAGAGATAAGACAGGTAATAGAAGATTTTGGCCAGTAGAAGTGGGCGGGGCAGAACGTACAAAAAACCTATGGAAGGACATGACCAAGCACGAAATTAACCAGATATGGGCGGAAGCCGTGGATGCTTGGCAGAGCGGTGAGACTCTATATCTGGGTACTGAAATGGAGCAACAAGCATTAGAGGTACAAGATAAACACGTTGAAGAAAGCCCTATGGCGGGAGTTGTTAGAGAGTATTTAGATAGGCTACTGCCTGATACTTGGGAGCAAATGGATATAGCCGCAAGGCGTAATTTCATCCATAATCGTGATTTTGGTGAAGCGATGGAAGGTACTGAACAAAGGCAGCGTGTTTGTGTTATGGAGATATGGGTTGAACTCTATGAGGGAAGCACCAAACAATTAACAAATATGGCGAGTCGAGAAATTAATGATATTTTGAAAAAAACTAAAGGATGGAGGCCTCATGTATCAGCAAATGGAACATTGCGATTTGGAAATTTATATGGAAGACAAAGAGCTTTTATAAGAATTTAAGTGGTTACAGATTATTTTGAGTGGTTACAGTTTTTTATAGAATAATGTGGTAGGTGGTTACAGTGGTTACAGTGGTTACAGACCAGTTTAGGGCAATTGTAACCACCTTCACACCATATAACAAAAGGATTTAAAGGGTGTTGGTTACAGTGGTTACAGTTTTTACTATTGATTTAATATAATTAAGAGAATAAAGAGCGCGCGTACATATATACGTATAGGGGATTCTCTTAAATTCTTAAATCTCTTAATTTAAAAAAGTTTTCAAAAAAAACTGTAACCACTGTTTCTGTACCCACTTAAAAATAAGCAGGTGAAATAAATTGGAAAAAGCTATCGAGAAATATCTTAGAGATAAAGTTGAAAAGCATGGCGGGAAATTTCTTAAATTCGTTTCACCGGGGATGGCAGGAGTGCCAGATCGGATTCTACTTTTTCCCTCCGGAGGAATCAAATTTATCGAGATGAAAGACACCGGTAAAAAATTAGAACCTTTGCAAGTAAAAAGAGCGAATGAATTAAAAGCCTTAGGGCATGATGTGAGATGCATTGATACCAAGCAAAAAGTAAATGATCTCGTAAAGGAGGTATTTGGATGATATTTAAACCACATCAGTACCAAGAGTACGCGATAAAAAAAATACTTGAACTTCCCGAGTGTGGATTATTCCTAGATATGGGCATGGGCAAAACAGCAAGCGCCTTGACCGCACTTGACGAATTACTTTTCAACCTGTTTGAAGTAAGTAAGGTTTTAATCATAGCGCCTTTACGAGTAGCAGAAAGCACCTGGACAGATGAAATTGAAAAGTGGGAGCATCTAAAAGGCTTAAGAATTGCAAAAGTGTTAGGCGAAGAGAAAGATCGATTAGCAGCACTGCGTCAAAAGGTTAATATCTTTACCATCAATAGGGAAAATGTAAAATGGCTTGTTGAGCTGTACGGTAAGAAGTGGCCTTTTGATATGGTGGTTATCGATGAATTATCAAATTTTAAATCTCCAGCATCACAACGATTTAAAAAGCTTAAAAAAGTAAGAGCCTTAATCAAACGGGTTTTAGGTTTAACTGGTACACCGAGTCCTAATGGATACTTAGACCTTTGGGCGCAAGTGTATCTGTTAGATCAAGGAGAACGATTAGGAAAAACCTTCACTGGTTACAAGGAGAGATATTTTGAGCCAGATAAAAGAAATGGTCATATTGTTTATAGTTGGAGACTGAAGCCTGGAGCCGAAGAAGCCATTTATGCGAAAATCTCTGATATCTGCGTAAGTATGTTGGCCAAAGATTGGTTGACAATGCCAGAGAGAATCAATAATGTGATTAAGGTTAAATTGCCTGATGAGGCTAAGTTAAAATATAAGCAGTTAGAAAAGGATTTGCTGTTACCTCTAACTGATAGTGATATAGTAGCCAATACAGCAGCTGTATTATCTAATAAGCTTTTACAGATGGCAAATGGTGCCGTTTATGATGAAAATGGACAAGCATTTGAAATACATCAAGGTAAACTGGAAGCTTTATCAGATCTTATCGAATCAGCAAACGGTAATCCGGTATTAGTCTTTTACAGCTACAAGCACGATTTAACTAGAATCCAATCTTATCTTAAAAAGTATCAAGTGAGGGAACTAAAAACAGCACAAGATATTAAAGATTGGAATATCGGAAAAGTATCTGTGATGGTAGCTCATCCAGCATCAACGGGGCATGGACTTAATTTACAAGCCGGGGGCAATGTGATCATATGGTTTGGGATTCCATGGAGTTTAGAATTATACCAGCAGGCGAATGCAAGACTAGACCGACAAGGACAAAAGAACGGGGTTATCATCAATCACCTTGTCACAGAAAGCACCATGGATGAGGACGTAATGAGATCTATTGAAAATAAGGCAGTAGGACAAAATGCTTTGTTAGAGGCTGTGAAAGCTAAAATAGAAAGAATAAGGAGGGGCTTACATGAATAAGAGCAATGTTATGGAACCTTTAATGGATAAAGCTGAAATAATTAAACTGGCGGTAGAAGCAGGGACAGCTGCAGCAATAAAACACATCGAGCAAGAAAAAAACAAAGAAATCAAATCTCGTCAAAGCAAACGACTTTACAATACTAAACTATTATTAGAAAACTATAATGTTTTAAAGGATCATTGCGAAAATTCAATTAGTAAATTAGACGATATAAAGCCTACGGAAAATGCTATTGATATTTTAGATTCTTTAGACAGCAGTGAAGGTTCTTACATTGAGTCAATTAAAAGAAGTACGACAAGAACATATGTTATAATGGCTCATATTGATGTAATGATGGGGATGTATAGATCTTATTGTGAGTCATCAAATAAGTTAGAGGACGGAAGACGGTATAGAGTTATGAGGTCAAAATACATAGACGATCTTAAAATGACTGATATATGTGAGCAAGAAAATATAGATAGAAGTACTTACTTTCGTGACATTAACGAAATTAGTAAAAGGCTAAGTGGTTTAATATTCGGTATCGATGGGCTTTCGGTCATGCGACAAAGATGAAACTGACATGCGACTTTTAATGTGAGATAATGATATTGTGAAAAATTTATAACAGAGCCAGTGACGCCTCTTAATATGCGGACCAGCACTGGACATTTAAAAAAACCACCTGCTAATTGCGGGTGGTTTTTCTAATAAAGGATAATATTGCCTTCTGGCGAAGTTTGTAGAAAAGCATAGGAGGTAAATTATATGACCAGAATTGATGAATTAACAAATGAAAAAATTACCTTAACAGAGGGAAAATTCTTGGATTTTGTTTTAACTCAGGGGATTAATAATGTCAGAAAAGAAGATTTAATAAAAATCGTAAGTGTACATAAACTAAAGACTTGGGAAGCAATACCAGGATTTAACGAGTTCTTTTATTACAAAATGGCTGAAGAGAACAACCGAGGCATTGAGAAATGGACAAAGTTAATGGGGTGGCTAACTATCATAATGGCAGTAATGACAGCCGCACAGGTATATAAAGCTTTTTATAATTGAGCCTTCGGGCTCTTTTTCTTTAACATAAAAACAAGAGAGGTGTGTAGTATGACATATTGCGATGATACCGAATGCCAGTATTATAATCCCAACGGTTGTACAGCTTCTGAGATATACCATAGTACAGACCGCTTTTGTGTTACTGGTAGAAGGGCGGGTAAAAGTTATACCCAAGAGCTAATGAAGCAAATAAATTGCAATTGTAAGGGGACTAATAAAGGATACAAAAGTAAACGTAGTGGAGTGTTGAAATGATGAAAAACATACACGCTCGCGCCGTTCTGAGACTGCCATCATGACCATTTTGCAATAAAATAAAACTGTTCGTATACTATGCAATATGCGAATAGTTATGTTATACTAACTACATATAATAGCAGTTTAAACAGTTGTTATACACAATAAAACTGTTCGTATATTATGTAGGAGGTATAAATATGTTGAACGAATATCTTTCTATACTAAAAGCAACGGGTAAAAGTGATAGAACTATAGCGACGCGTAAGGCACAATTAAACAGCTTTTTGTTTTGGCTAAAGGAAACAACTGAATCAGATAACCCATTAGAAATTACATCCATAGACGCAGTAAAATATAGAAAGTATTTGCAAAATAAAGGTTTAAAGCCAAATTCAATAAATATTGCACTGTCATCTATAAATTCCTTTTGTCAATGGATGTATGATGATAGAAAAATGTCTCATAATCCAGTAAAAAAGGTAGAGCAGATCGGCATTGCGAAAACAGCTCCTAGGGGGCTAAGTAAAAATGAAAAGCATAGATTATTACGCGCTATTGAAAATAGCAAGAATAAACGAGATGGCGCTATTATACTTACATTGCTGGATACAGGTGTACGTGTATCTGAATTGATTTCCTTAACTGTCGATGATGTAGTTATTGGAGATCGAAAAGGGATGATAACGGTACGCGCTGGTAAAGGGAATAAGTTTCGCCAAATACCTTTGCGTAAGGAATTGCGTAATTTCTTAGTTGAATATATTTTTAATAATAGATCTCTTGGTGAATATCTTTTTGAAGGGCAACGTGCTCCTAGTTTAACATCACGCGCCGTTCAATTAATATGTAATAAGTTCGGAGAAAAAGCCAAAATTGATCGACTAACACCTCACGTATTAAGACATACCTTTGCGCACGATCTATTAGGGGTTGGTGTGAGTTTAGACAAAGTTGCCTTATTATTGGGGCATTCTAGCCTAAATACAACAGCAATATATACTAGACCAAGCATGAATGATTTGCAGGATGCCGTAGATAAAATTGAATATGTATAAAGAAGTCAATAGTTGTACAAAGCATAAGAGCCGAAAGGCTCTTTTCTTTTTAATTGAAGGGCAGGTGATAACAAATGTTTTATAATATAACAGATGAATTTGACGATGATTTTCTAGCTGAAGTTAAAGCCATGTCGCCTTCACCGGCTGATGAACACACACAACTGGTGACTGTACCATCAGAAGAGGCGTATAATGCGTTAATTGCCAAACAGCAGCAGGAAATAGTTGAGGCTAAACGTGAAGCCGCCATCAATAAGCGTAAAACATATCTTACGAGCGAGATTCCAGTCCGGCCCTGTACTAGCGACTGTCCAAATCGTGATCGCTGCCGTGACTATGTAAAAGGGCGAGTATTTGATGGTGATTTATGCAAGCCAGAGCTAAGGCAAATTAAGAAATGGCAGGTTGCCTTTAGACAGGGTAATATGGATAAGATAAAAGATGATGCAGGAGCCGTAGCGGGTGCTTTAGCTGTTCAAGTTTATAGGCTAATTGAGAAGGCGATCATTGATGGTGCTATTGTTGAGAGTACAAAAGAGGGTAAATACGGTACTTATAAAGAAAAGATGGCGCACCCCGCATTACAACAGGCTGCTAATATTTGCAAGACCCTGGGAATCAATTTAAATGATTTCTTAATGACTCCTAAAGCAAGCAAAGACGCAGGTCCACAAGTTAATAATATCAATGTTGGTGTTACATTTAATGTTGTTCAGGATCGTTTCGCGGCTCGTTATGGGCAGGTGAATGAGATCGATGAGTAAGGGACCAACTATCATTACTCAAAAGCCAATCACTACTAAAACATTAGAGGACGTACTTGCCACGGAATCAGGTTATATTGAGATGCTAACTGAGCCGCAAATAGTATTTGACGATTACCAAAGGGAATTCTTGGAGTCGCTAGATAGATTCCAAATATGGTTAAAAGGTAGGCAGTTAGGCTTTTCATTTGTTTCAGCAGCTCGCGCTTTGGCACGTTCACAGAATCTTGATGATTATACGTGCATTATATCTTCGTATAAATCAGATGATGCAAAGGAAAAAATTCGTTATGCGAATCAAATTTATGATAGTTTACCTGATGCCTATAAAAAGAAGAAGCTCACAGATAACGCCACTTCTTTGGAGTTTGTTGATAGATCTGGTAGAAAAAGTACAGGGACTCGAATTATAGCCCAGGGCAAAGGGCCTGTTCGTGGTAAGGGCTCCAATGGTGTACTAGATGTTATCCTGGATGAGTTTGCTTTCTTTGGTACCTTTGCTGCTACGGTTTATACTTCAGTCGTACCTATTTTTACGCGTGTTAAGTATGGATCATTGACTATCATATCTACACCACTCGGTAAGTTTGGTAAGTTCTTTGAGATATGGAATGAAATCCGAAAATACAAGAATTATAAGCGTCGCACCATTTACTGGTGGGACTTTTCTTTATTGTGTAAGAACGTTCCTGAGGCCCGTGAGCATGCCAAACATATGCATACACTCCAAAGGGTTGAGATCTTTGGCACTGAGCAGTTACACGAATTATTTAATGCAATGGATCTGGAATCATTCCAACAAGAATTTGAATGTGCATTTATTGATGATAGTTCTTCCTACTTCCCGTTAGAGATGGTTTATAAATGCGTAATGAACGATGAAGCTGAAGAGGGGATGCTGTCAGAGCAGGATCGTCTGATGGCGAAAAGCTTTCAAGAATTATTTGATAAAACGACTGGTAGGCTTGGTAGTGGTTTTGATGTTGGCCGTAGAAAAGATACGTCGGAGTTAATAAGTCTAGATGAAACGGAAACTACAAAAATAATGCGATATCAAGAATCTTATAAAAATGTCGCATTTCACTTACAAGAAAAAGAACTATCACGACATTTAAAAATAGCAAAGCCTATTCGTTTATGTATGGATTCCACAGGGCTTGGCATGGAAATGCCTGAAAACTTACAGCGTGAACACGGGAGTAAGGTTGAGGCCATTACATTCACGAACTCAATTAAAGAATCTATGGCCGTATCACTTCATAATGAATTTGAGAAAGGCCGTTCAGGAATATTGATTCCTAATGAGAGGGATTTGATTAGTCAAATAGTGGCCATCAAAAGAGAAGTAACCAGCACCGGTGCATTCCGTTATTCTGTTGAAAGAAACGATCAGCATCATGGTGATAAATTTTGGGGACTGGCTCTTGCTAATCATGCTTTAGATCGTGGGAAAAGAGGAAATATCGGCGGCCCAATAGGAGCGATAGCCGGTAGAACACCAGTTGCGGATATAGGATGGTAAGGGGGTGAACATATGGATAAACCAAAAACATATCAGCCTGAGGCTGGACAAATTGGTAGTCAGTTAGATTCGACATTCTTTTTATTTGACGATTGTATTCGAAATATGGATGATGTCGATGTAAAAGAATACGAGCGTATGATCGATACGGATGAGACTATTGCTGTAGGTATTCAGTTTTTAACTATGTCGGTGCTATTGAAGCTCGGAGAGTATGAACATAGTGATCCAAAGATAAGTAAGTTTGTTAATGATAACTTTGAATCAATGCAAGGCAATTTATACACAGCTGGCGAGGATATTCTTTCGGCATTATGGGCAGGATTTTCGGGAACTGAAATTTGTTGGAAGCCTAGTGGAAGTCGAATTATGTTGGATAAATTAACAACCTATCACCCCCGAACAGTATTAGTTCGCGTCAATCAGGAAACTGGTGATTATGAAGGAATAAAACAGTGGAGATGGTTTGCCGGATCTCCAGTAGATATTCCAAAAGAAAAAGTTATCCTGTTCAACATTGGCAAGAAGTTCGGCAATCATTACGGAAGGTCAATGTGTAAGCCGATCCGTAAGAATTGGTTATTAAAAGACCCTGTACTCAAAATGTGGGCCAGAGCATTAGATCGTTTTGGCACTCCCTTACTAGGCGCCGTCGTTCCTGATGAAGTTATTAAGGATCCGGAAAATACTGAGAATGAAATTAGTCAGATGGCCTATGTTTTAAGAATGTTGGCCAATATACAAAATGGAACTGGAGTCGTGCTTAAAAGTGCACTAAAGGGTGAAGCTACTACCGATATAAAGGCACTCACTAGCGGTGGCGCTGGCGTCGGTGAAGCATTTATGGCAGCCGCTAGTTATTATAATAAAATGATGCTACGAGGGCTATTAGTTCCTAGTTTAGTTTTTGATGAAGGGCAGAAAAGTGGTAGTTACGCTCTTGGCCAATCCCATTTTGCAATTTATAACATGATGACTTCAGGTATTTACCGAGGTTTTAAAGAGGCCCTCATCGAGCAGGTTGTCCGTCCTATGCTTGCTTATAATTTTGGTGAACAAAAGGACCTAGGTAACTTTGCTGAGAAAAAAATTGCTGAAGAAGATAAGAAGCTATTATTCGATGGTTTTACGCAGCTTACTAATACAGGATATCTTGACCCTCAAATACAAGAAGATTTTGATTATGTACGTGAAGCAGCAGGCGCACCACCAAGAGATATAAAAAAACCGGTTGACGATATGATGGATAAGGCGAAAGCGGAATTCAATCGCTACACCAGGGCGCAGGATGATATTGGCGATCCGCTAGAAGGTGAGTAATCATGCAGGAAATCACACTATTAAAACGGATTGATGGAATGGAAGCCGATTTCATACGTCAATTTAAACAATATTTGCAGCAGGTAATGTATTTGCCACCCGTTCACGGCTACCAGCAGATAAGCTCTTTGCAGTTTTGGGCTCCTGGAAGGTTAGGCAAGATATTAACTCCATATATTCGAGATATGTTCGCTATGGGCCGCGCTCATGGCGATATTTTATGTCAGCAATTAATCAAGAAATTTGATAAAAAGAAATTAGCCGTATGGGTTCCGAGTGTAGAATCAGAGGTTATTAAGTTGGCTGTTGGTTATGACTCAGCAAATTTCTGGATACATCCCACTGAGGCAATTGCGGCGCTCGATGCAAAAGAATTAATACTTGCCGGCGATATAGAGGCAGATATATTATCTGATATTAAAAGTATATTGTTAAACCACATGAATCAAGGCTTAACTGCAATTGCTGCTAATGCAGCGATAGCTGATGCACTTAATGTGACGTATAAGCGCGGTCAGTTGATTTGTACGACTGAGACAACCTATGCTTATAATCGTGGTCGTTTAGCGTCTTATGCCGCTAATGAGGTCGATTATGTGCAGTTTAGTGCTGTTTTAGATATGCGTACAAGCGCTCAATGTAAGAGTAGGCATGGTTTAGTAATGCGAATGGATAGCCCACAATTGGCCAGTAATACGCCGCCATTGCATGGGCGTTGTAGGTCGGTATTATCACCTGTATATAGTAAGTATGAACCAAATAAAATAACACAGCAGACAACAGATTGGAGCAAGGTGTCACCATTGCCAAAAGGATGGCGAATGGATGGAAATAATAATTCTATTGCAAAAGAGCCACAAAGTAGTAAAATAAAGGAAAAGCCAAGCTCTAAGAAGAATCCTTATGACAATATTAATGCTGAAGAAAAAAGAATAGCCGGCAAGAAAACAGAAACTGCTATTTTATTTGATGGGCAGGGACGTGTTGTATTTTCTAAAGGCGGCGACGAATCTAGTGTTAATTTCACGAATCAGGAAGCTGCAAAAATGAGGGGTAATATACTTACTCATAATCATCCAAACAATTCTTCGTTTTCAGCTGAAGATATTTTATGTATGCGTATCACATCGTTAAAGGAAATTCGTGCGGTTACGGTCGATGGGGTATTCATAGCCAAAGCGCCAGGACGCTGGATTCCTTTTACTAAGGATGAGTACCTAAAAGCGTATAAAGAAGAACGGGATGCATATATGAATTATTACCGCGATAAGATACGGGATGGTGAAATGGACCAGAAGAAAGCTTGGATTGCCCATTCTGATAGAATCAACAAAGGACTGGCAAAACGATTCGGATTCGAGTATAAATTTGAAAAGTGGTGAAGGTAATGGATGCAACAGAAAAATATGTTTTAGATGGCAAGGATAGTAAGGGGTATGCCGTTTATCCTGCTGGAGGTTTTCCATGTTTGTTATGCTCTCATATACTTTCTGAGGAAAAACATAATTGTCATGCGTTTCCTAATGGAATACCGTTAGAGATTTGGAACGGTAAAAATGATCACTCTAAGCAGTACCCTGGTGATAATGGGATTACGTATAAAGCTTAGTAATTAAATAGTAACTATTAACCGGCTCTTTTATGGAGGCGGTTTTCTTATTGTCTATTTTTAGTAGATGTTTTAAAGAAAGGATGGACGATTTATGATAGGAAAATTGACAACTAAGCACAGTTTAACCTTGGAAGATTTGACAAACAAGGATATTAAAAATTTATTAACCATTCTTATTCAGGCTGATATCTATGATAGAGAGATATGTTTTAGCTCGCAAGAAAAAGAAACCCTGCTAAAGCTGAAAAGCATTATAAATGAGGCATGTAATAAACTACCAAAGGACTAAATTAACGATAATGTGAAAGGAGGTGAAAAAAGATGTTAAAGATTCCGTTTTTTAGATTAGGAACATGGAAGCACCCTGCCTATGGTGATATTAAAGCAACTCAAACATTTTTATCGGAAATGATGGATAATTTCAAGAAAAATGTACTAGGCCGCGAGGTATTTATTCGTATTGGCCATGATAAAGGCTCTGGTGAAACTTTTGGTGGAGCTGAGGCTAAAGGGTGGGTTAAAGAATTAAAACAGGAAGGCGACGTAATTTATGCGTTTACTGAGCCTGCTACGCCAGAAGATGAAAAACTGGTTAAGGATAAACGGTACAAATTTGCTAGTGCTGAGTATAACGAGAATTATACCGATAGGGAAAGCGGTAAAAAAGTTGGTCCTGTATTACTAGCAATAGCATTAACGAATGAACCATTCCTGACTAAGTTGCCAGAAGCGATTGTACTTGCTGAGCAACCAGATTTATTTATAATGGATTATCAATTATTAAGTGAAGACAAAGGGGGAAAAGAGAAAATGGACATTTTGGAAATGTTAAAAAAACTATCTGAAACAGTTACAGGATTTGTAACTGGACAACAAAAAACAAATGAGGATACCACAAAGGCTCTTGCTGAAATGAAAGTTAAATTAGAAGAGGCTCAAGCAATTAATATAAAACTTTCTGCTGCAGCTGATAACTCTGAATCCGAAAGAAAATTAGCTGTTGTTGAGTCCCAAGTAAAAGATATGGTTGCCGAGGGTATTCCGCCTGTAATGGTTGAACAATGGAAACAACTTGCAGTAAGTGAAGCAGGTAGCTCCACAATTAAACTAGCTGATGGAAAAGAAATGACCCAGGCTGATTCGATGAAAGCAATGCTTTTGGCCATGCCTAAGGAAAACCGTATTCAGCTAGGACAGAAAGGGCAGCAAGGTGGAGATCCTACCGAAGCTGAAAAAATCAAGTTGGCTGCTGATGAAGATATTATTGCAGCTGGCGGTCGTTTGGATGAAAAGACAGGTAAATATATCATCTAAGATCATCTTCTAGTAAGATGATCTATTTATTTTAGTAAAAAGAATGGAGGGTTTTCTATGCAAATGGGTAGTTCTCAAATTGTGCAGTATGCTCGCACAGAAATTAGGGCGGTTATAACAGATGAAATACTATTGCCTGTTACATTAGCACCGCAAACAGGCATTTTACAAGCCGGTACAGTACTAGGGATGATTACTGCAAGTAACACTTATACTGCGTATGCTACAGGTAATAGTGATGGATCTCAAGCAGCCAAGGTAATCCTTGCAGATGATGCCGACATTAGTACAGGAACACAAATTGTGAGTGTTTATCTTTGTGGAATTTTCCAAAAGGCAAAACTTACTGGATTGGATGCCGGAGCCATTACGGCACTTGGGGCCAGAGAGCCGATTCCTGGAATCTTAGTAGTACCTGGTTGTTAATAAATTAGTATGAGGAGTGATTAAATAATGCAATTTCCAACAACACAAGAGATTAGCCACGTAGTAAGAAATAGGGTTGTTGACCTTTCTACTTTTCGGGCTAGATCTTTTTGCCCTGTTACCCCTGAATATGCTTTAGATATTCAATATGATGTTTTAGCCCCTAGCTTTGGAATGACCAGAGCGCATAATATAGGATCGGATCCTGCAACGACTAATGTTCCTGTAATGTCTACACAAAGATTCGGGACAGCCTACTGGAAAGAAACGCTTCGTTTGAATGAAAAAGAATTGCTATATGCAAGACAAGCTGGTAGTTATAATCAACGTGCTGGGCGCGATTTAGTAGTACAAAGAGCCTTGCATCTTGATACTAGACTTGAGACACGTCTCGAATGGTTGGCTTGGCAGCCTCTTATCAATGGTCAGATCATAGTGAATGATAATAATGTGAATTATACAGTTCCTTATAATTTGCCATCAGCTAATAAGATTGATTTATCAGCTGATGCTACTTATAAATGGAGTGCTGCAACTTGTACCCCTGTTGACAATTTCAATGATTGGGTTGCTCTTTACCGTGGCTCAGGAGCAAAACCTTCAAAGGTATTTTTCAATCAAATTACAGCAAAGTATCTTACTCGCAGCACCGCGATTCAAAACTTGCTAAAGAATACCCAGTATGTCAAAAATCTTGGTGTTCAGCAAATGCCTGATGTACTAAAAATGTTGATTCCTAACCTTGATTTTGAGATTTATGATGGTGGTTATTTGGATGAAACAAAAACCTTCCAGCCATTTATTCCAGATGGGCGTGTAACTATGATCGGTGAGTATACCGGTGAAAAAATGATGGACTTTGTATCCACTATTTCGCTGCATAATGGTGGAATTGATAAACCTTCACCTGGCAAGTTTGCTATCGTTGAGGATGAAAGTCAAAAGAAGAAAAATCCTTACATCGATATAACTACTGGTATTTACGGATTACCTCGTTTGTTCCATCCTGAATGGATTGTGTCTGCAAAAGTATTTTAATTAAAAAGGATTGGAGGATTCCACAATGGATGATAAACAAAAAGCTGCAATAGCATTGGCGCTTAATACGTTGGCCATGCTGGTAAATGGTAATTTCCCCAAACTAGCTGAAGAGTTAAAAGAGGGTGCAAAAGAATTTACTGTTGAAGTACCAAAAGAACCTGAAACCGAAACTCCTAAAGCATAAGGAGGTTTTTTTATGCCTTATACAACTGAAGAATTAGTAAAAGGTAAATCTAAGCTTGAAAATGAGTTTGATTTCAATGCCGAACAACATATTAAGGATGCACAAGCAAAAATTGATATTAAGCTAAGAAGAAAGTATAAAGTTCCTTTTGCTGATCCAGTACCGTCTATTATTGAAAGTATTGCAACAAACTTTGCAGCTGGCTTTGCAATTGAAAAAGACTATTCGGATAGGCCGGAAAAAAACGAGCCATATTTGGCGGAAGTTTTGATTAAACGTGCTGAAGCCGATTTGCAAGATATCCTTGATAATTCTTTGCTGGATGGGATGGAAGGCGTAGAGTATGCGCCTCCTTCACCAGTAGAGCCTTCGGAGCTTGCACGTCCAGCTGTAATGTCTACTACTCCTTACCAAAGCGAAATGGATAGAGTATTAAGCAGATGGCCGTAGAAATCAAAATTGAAACCAAGGAATTAGAGAAGGTTAAAAACGCTTTACAGCTGATGCATGAACGAGGTACGAAATTACAACCAGTTATGCGTAAATTAGGTACCGCCATGGTTGGTATTGTTGATCGTAATTTTGAAGCGGAAGGCAGACCAACAAAGTGGAAACCTAGAAGCCCTATCAGTCAAGCTAATTTGGCCATGGGTGCCCAGGGAAATGCTAAAAATACTAAGCGTTACCAAAATGCAAAGTCTCAAGGGAAAGCATCCATTATGCGCCGTGAGTCGTTGAAGGCTATGAGTAATAAGATACTTTCGCGTTCCGGTGACTTAAAAAAGTCAATCACATTTGATGCTCAGAATGATCGGGTGCTAGTTGGTCCAGGCGGAGGAATTCCATACGCCCGTATTCATCAATTGGGTGGTGTGATTCGACCTAAAAAAGCCAATGCATTAATGGTACCCTGCGGGAATCGGATATTACGCCTAAAAAGCGTCACGATTCCTGCGCGTCCTTATCTCATTGTCCCTACTAGTGAGATACCTTTATTGGCCAGTATCACCATTAATGAACTTAGTAAGGAGGTGAAACCTTGATCGATACTATTATTGATAAAACTTCTGAGCTACTTAAAAAAGAACCGAGTTTGGCCAATGTTGTAAATTGGCATAAAATTAACGGTTTAGTACCTGGACAAAAGCGAACTGTAAGCGTAGGTTGTGATGATGAAGATTACAATGAATATACCAGAAGTTTAGATGAAGGAATTGTTAAATTAAAAATTTATGCTTCATTGGATAATCGTGAACTTTCGGCAAATAGCAGACGTACTGAAGAACATCGATTGGAGTATGGTGAGCGTTGTATCCGTCAATTTGCTAATAATATCAGGTTGTGTTTAGTGTCGAATCACTCGCTTGATGGAGTAGCAGATACGAGTTTTGTCCCTAAGATTGAATATGTAACGGCGGATGAGCATAGAGACTTGCACATCGCCGTTATTTCTTTTGAGGTAAAATTCTATGCAACTCGTGAATCACCTTATCGTGAAATGACGATGCCAATTGTAATGACTGGCCCTGGTAGCTTAACATCGTTGCCGATTTCTCCAGTTGTTTCTATTGTTGATATTCCTGGTTATGTGCAAGGGGTAGATTATATAACGGAAGAAAACGGTATTCAGTGGAAGTCAGGTAAAGGACCAGCAGCAGGCACGGCTATTCCAGTAACTTGGCGATTCTCTGCTGACAATGAAAATGTAAAAGTAGGAAAAATCATTTTTGATATAAATGGTGAAAATGTAGAAATTTCTTAGAAAGGAGTGGTTAATTTGGCAATGGAATTTATAGTGCCTGGCATGCAGATTGATGAATCTGATGTTGGGACAAGGCCAACACAGCAGCTGAGTCTTGCTGGAATTGGTATAGTTGGCACATTTCAAAAGGGACCGGTGAATACGCCAACTACAATTGGTGATGAAACTAAGTATGTAAAAGTATTTGGCAATGATGCAGCTGGATTGACAGGACCAAAGTCGGTAAAAGGGTGCTTTGCTCAAGGCGCTAATGATTTACGAATTGTCAGGATCGTAGGTGCGGGAGCTGCTGCATCAACATTAACATTGAAGGATGGAGAATCTACCCCTGAGCCTAGCATAATAGTTACTGCTACAAGTCCAGGCGTATGGGGCAATACTTTAAAAGCTACAGTCGTAGCTAATACTGGTAATGTTGATATAACTGTCACGGATGGGGATAGCACAGACGTTTTTCGAGGAGTAACACTGGACAGCCTACCAATTACAAAAAATCTTGTGACTATTAAAAAGGCTGATGGTGCTACGGGATTACCAGTAGCTGTTTCAAATCAATCTTTAACTGGTGGTAATGATGGGGCAACAGTAACAGATACTGATTACATTGGTACAATTACTGGAAGTGGTAAACGTAGCGGTCTAAAAGCATTAGAACCAGTGCAGTGCGGAATTGCTCTTTGCGCTCAGCAGTATAGCTCGAATATTCATCATGCTCTTATTACCTGGGCGGAAAATTGTGACGTGGAGGAAGGTTTACGGATTCCGATCCTAAACTCGGCACCTATTTTAGGCATTGATGCTGCTTGTGTTCAAACTACAACATTGGATACTTCTGACGGTCGTGGTATTTTCACGTATCCTTGGGTGACTCCAGAGGATGAGCTAGACGACGATGTTTTTGTTGCACCTGATGGCTATTATGCTGGACGTTTGGCTACATTAAATCCCTGTCAGTCTCCAAGTAACAAGCAAATCCTTGGTATTCGTAAATTGGAAAGAGATTTTACTTATGCTGAGGTTAAGGTACTTACATTGGCTAGAATTAGCCCTATTACATTAGTCCCAAATCGCGGATTTCGAATTCGTAATGGTGTAACGCTGTCCTCTGATACTGCATGGGGGCAGACGAATATTCGTCGACAACAAGACAAAATGGAAATGGAATTGTATCATTCGATGCAATGGGCTATATCAGAAAATCATGATCCAAAGCTGTGGGATGCTATATCAACGCAAGCAGATGCATATTTACGAACTCAGCAAAATCTTGGGTTTATCATGGGATATTTACCAACGCTTTGCAATAGTCAAACCAATCCCGATGAGAACATTATTGCTCGCATTTTGACATTTGTTGCTCGCTGGAAACCACTCTATGCAGCAGATTTTCTTATTTTGAAAATGAAACGAGAGTTGCCAAGTGCAAAGGCATAATAGGAGGTGAATAGATATTGTTAAACTTTGAATTTAACTTACAAAATCACGCAGAGCAAAGACCTGTACAAGGGTTTGATGTAAGTATCTCAGTGATGGGACCAAATGGGCCTGAATTTGTTGGTGAGTACCAGGAACTTGAATTTAAAATTCAGGATGAAGATGAGGAATATTGGTTGACTGGAAGCCGGACAGCGATGCTGCTAGATGGTGATATCAAAATTACGGGAAAATTAAAGCGTGGCTGGGTAAGCTTGGATATTATTTCTCGGTTATATGGTCAGTCATCGATCCGACGCGGTGAGAGTACATTAAGCAGTCTTAGATTTACAATTACGGCTACTGTTGACGCACCATCTAAAGGGTTGTTAGGCCGGATTCAATTAGAAGATTGCAAGTTCAATGAAATCAGTATCGGTATTAAGGCCGGTAAAGGCGTAGTAAGTAAGGATATGAGCTTTAAAGCAGAAGGTATTTCAGAAGCATAAAAAAAGAGGCAGCCTTAATACTGCCTCTTAAATTTAAGGAGAGTGTATATAAATGGCTAATGATAAACAAATTTTTGGACCTTTGGAGCTACCAAGCGGTAAGCAAATAAAGTTTCGTGAACCAGTAGGCATGGATCGGGTAAGTGTTGTTCAGATGTTAAAAATGGGAATGGACAATATTGGATCAGGGGCTGTGCTGGTTGACGGTTATGTTGCTGTTAAATGTATTACTGAAATTGATGGCAATGAGATTAGGGATAATTATAAAAATACCTATGATTCTATGAAAGATGAAGATCTGTCGTTTTACCAGGCTGTTTATTCTGAAATGTTTGGTATGAATGATGATAAGAAAGAGCAGGCGAAAGAAGCCGCAAAAAACTTGCGGAGCGGGCAGACCTCTATAGGTTCATTCAGTGCAGTAAATACGGGCACGCAATCGACTACCACGGCTGGCTAACACTGTCTGAGATTGAAAGGGATGCCTTATATTTAGTTTTGGAATGGGCTAACGAAAAAGAAAAGGAAAATCAGGAACAAGAGGATTGAGTCAGGGGTTACCTCCTGACTCCTAAAGGGGTGAGAAGGTGAATGTTTCTTTTTCTGTTGCTATGATGCTACAGGCCGTTAATAATATGGGACCTGGAATCCAGAGCGCTCAGCGGATGATTAGCAGTCTAGGACAATCTTTTAAGGACGTTGCCAAACAAAGTAGCCAATTGAATCCTGTAGAAGGTTGGGAAAATAAAATTAACCGAGTGGCTGAGGCTGCTAAGAGAATAGGTAAAGAGCTTAAAGATTCCGGCAAACGAATCACTGAGCAAGGTGAAAAACTGCAACAATCTGGTATGCGGAATACTGTTGAAGGGGCATCACTAATGGCCCCTGTATTACATATGGCAGAAGAAGCTGGAAAACTTCAAATGAAAAAGGCATCAATGGGAATGTCTGGTATTAGTGGGCAAGGCGTGGATAATTTAATGGCAAAAGCAGACGAATTTATACAACAAAGAATTCTGTTTGATAAAACTGAAATTGCCGATATGTTTTTAAACATGCGTCAATCAGGGATGCTAGAAGGCAACATACTTCGAGGATCTGACCGGTTAGTAAGGTTTGCAGAACTTGAAAATATCCGGCGCGGAACGGAAGGAACTGAAACTGCAAAAATACTGGCTCAAATGGCTGAGCGCGGAGGTGTATTGCGTGATCCCAACATAGAGCGCTGGAATGAATTTTTGGAAATTACCAACCAGGTTGCTACTGTGACCACTGCCGGCATGCGGGAGTTACATGAGTCCAGTAAGTATTTGGAGCCTACAGCACAAATTGCTGGATGGAATGAAAAAGATATGATGTGGTCACAGGGTATTGCCGCCAGGTTTGGTTTGGAAGGCAGCGTTGCTGGAACTGACTTAAAAGATATGATCTCTCGTCTTAATCCGTATAAGTGGTTAAAACAAGGGCGGCCGGATCAGCATTTGGATGCAATGGAGCGGCTTGGCTGGCTGAATGATGTAGAGACTCATAAAATGAAGTCTGGGCGCACAGCCTTTGATAGTATTGGCGGAAGTGTAATGCTCAATAAAGATGGTTCAACGAAGAATATGCTTGAAGTATTCGGGCAGTTTTCTAAATCATATGAGAAGTATAAAGATTTGCCGAATGGCATGGCTCTTTTTGCTGCAGATATGCATAAAGTGCTCGGGGAGCAAGGGGAGAAAACGGCGCTTTTAGTGGCTAAAAATTACGATGTTATTACTCAAATGGTTGGAGATGCCCAGAAAGTTAAGCCTATTGAAGAACAAATAAACGAATACGCAAAAGGGTACATGGGTAGCTATAAGGCTTTTAAAGCCTCAATACATAACTTAGAAATAGAAGCTGGGGATTTATTATTGCCGAGTTTGACACAGGCATCACAAACATTGCGCGAATGGGTTAAAAACATAAGAGAATTCACGACTGCTCATCCGGGAGTTGTAAGTGGTATGTTAAAATTTATACTTGCTATGGGGGCTTTAAAAGTCGTTGTCGGGGTTGTACAAATTATCTTTGGTACTCTTTTAACAACCTTCGGCGGAGGAATGAAAGTTTTTGGAGGGATATCTACTGGTGTAGGTTGGATTTTAAAGAAACTTATAGATTTAAACGTCGGGTTTGGATTATTTAAAGCTACTGGAGCTGGATTTTGGGGATCGTTATGGCAAGGAGCCCAATTAGCTTTTCCTTGGTTGAGTAAATTGAGCGGTTGGGTAGTTGGATTTACTCCCATATGGCTATCGAATGCGGCCAGAATAGGTGCAGGATGGCTTATTGCTTTAGGACCAGTAGGCTGGATTATTTTAGGTGTAACTGCTGCAATTGTGGCAGCTGTTTGGGCTTGGAAAAATAACTTTTTGGGGTTTGGGGATGTTGTCAATAATATAGTTGATCGGCTAGGAAGACTTATTGACCGAGTAAAAGAATACCTCGGCTTATCACAAAAAATGCAGTTTTACGGCCCAATCAAGGGGGTAGAGCTTGCTACAGGTGATCAACCGTTTATTGGTGGAAAACGTAGTAATACAAGCAATGTTATACAAAATGTCAATGTGAATGTCCCTACTACCAATGAAGCAAATCAATTTATAGCCAATTTAGAAGTACCAGGTAAGTATAAAAGTGATGATTATAACCCTAGATTCTCTTTCTAGTGAGGTGATGTAATGGAAATCGTATTAGGTGACATTAAAATAGCAATTCCACCCGAGCGTAAAATTGATTTTACTGGCATGCGTACCATGGTCAAATATGATGTACCTGGTGATCGTCCCAGGTATCAAGATATGGGGCGTGATGAAAGAACCGTTAAATGGAATGGTATCTTTTATGGGGATGGTGCTTATGACCAGGCATTAGCCCTACAAGCTTATTATGATAGCGGTAAGAATATTGATGATGGAACTGAAAAAGGTGGTTTCTTATTTTTATTCGAAGATATTTCTTGTCGGGTATTGATTAAAAGCTATTCTTTTCAATACTATCGAAAAGATAAAGTTCGCTATGATATTGAGTTGGTACGTCTTGAAAGTGATTATGATAAAAAAGATGCTCAGGAAAAAACAAAAACCGATAAGGTGGCAAAAGCAAAAAGCGGCTTGGATAAATTGAAAGATGATATCAATAAGGCAATGAAAACGGTTAATGATGTTTCAAAGACCGCGCAAAAAATTCAGCAAAGCCTATACAATGCAAGAAAGTCTTATTTATCCGTAGTAAATTCGGTTACAAGCCCAATTAAAAATATGAAACAGCAGCTTACAAATGTAAAAAGTGCTTTTGATCGTACCTTGGCAACGGTTAACCATTCGATTGGGCGCGTATCAACTCCATCAAGTAGGCATGAATTAACTGATGCTCTTAAAACCATGCAAACAACGATACCATTGGCGCAATCGTTAGTAGTATTAGCACAACAAAGAAGCTTAGGGATTAGGCTAGAGGAAGTCATTTCACAGATGAAGACAAGACAAGTAAAGCAGGGTGATTCATTACGATCGATCGCTACGGAGGTTTTAGGGAATCCTCATCAGTGGATTTTACTAGCTCAGCTTAACCGCTTATCAAGTAGTATTATTCCCTCCGGTATAAAAACAGTAAAGGTACCGGATAACACCAATCTAGCCAATATTCAAAGTATGATTGATGAGCAAGTCAGCCAACTACCTAAAGCGGTATCTAATTATTTACCAAGGAATTTGAGGTGATCATATGGGGGCGCATCGATGCTGGATAGAGGTTGTAGATCCTAATACAAGTGAACTAGTGGCTGTTAGATGGACGGATATTATCAATCTAAATATTGATTTATCTTTATACTTGGCTGCCGACAGTTTTGATTGTACATTACGAAATGATCTCCTTCTCTCCGAGTATTTACGGAAAGAGCAGGAGATTTCTTTTTGGATTGGATCCGTAGCGAATCCGAATCAATGGGGTAAAGAGGAACTTACTCACGTATTTACTGGTAAGATTGATGGAGTACGTCCTTTTTTTGGTGACCAAATGACAGTGCAGTTGGTTGGCCGCGATTATTCATCCAGGCTAATTGATACTGAGTTCTCAGTTGCCTTTGCGGAAAGAACGGCTTCGCAAATTGCGATTCTGTTGGCGAAGAAGCATGATCTTGCCTATGAGGTAGTTCCAACAGAAGTAGTAATTGAAAAAGACCTATACAAAGATCGTAAAGAGTGGGCCATCCTTCAGGAGCTGGCAGATCGCGAAGGATATGTTTGCTATGTAAAAAAGGATAAAGTACTGTATTTTGGGCCGAGAAAAGATAATGATGATACGATTATTGCGGAATTGAACTATAGGCAAAAAGAAAGGTCCAATGTATTATCCATCCAGTTTGATGATAGTTTAGTGGGTGTCATTAATTACGTTATTGTACGTCATTGGTCTGGAAAGAAAAAAGGACTCATTGTGGGAGAGGCCAAGAATCAAGACCTTATTGAAGCTTATGGAGAAAAGAAAAGAGTCGTTTATGATCCGAAAGCTAAAACAAAGGAATTAGCGGATCAAATTGCTGCAAAGAAATTAAAAGAATGGTCTAGGACAGTAGTAACAGGAGAACAGATCCGAGTCGCTTCGTCACCACTTATGGAACCTGAAAAAATGGTATCTGTAAAAGGTTGTGGCAGATTTGATAGCAACTATTATATTGAGAAAGTGCATCATACTTTTTCAAAAACCAGCGGATTTTTTACAGAAGTAAATGTAACTTCTGAACGTCCTGATAGTGCGGCACAATACCGGAAAGATTTATATAATTATGAAGAAAGAAAAATGTAGGTGAGCGTATGCGAAGAGAGCCAAAACAAGATACACTGCCACAGTGCGGAGTTGTGACAAGCGTAGATCAAACCAGGTATAGGGTAAAAGTGTATATACCACTGCTTGACATTGAAAATGATTATATTCGTGTTGGTAGTCAGTATGTTGGTGCTGGTTGGGGCTTGTATGCATTACCACATGTAGGGGATGAAGTTTTAGTTATTTTCCCAAACGGTGACTTGAATAACGGTATTGTAGCTTGCAGGCTTTATAGTGAAGAATGCGATCCTGCTCCTCAAGAGGGGGATTCCTTGACGCTAGTGCATGAATCTGGTTCAATTTTACGGTTTGATAAAGCCGGTAATGTTACTTTAGAAGCCAAGGGCAATTTAACACTACGCGGCGCGAATGTGTATATCAACGAATGAGGTGGTTGTATGGCAGCTGTGACTAGGCAAGGGGATTCAACTACAGGTGTTTGTAATTTAGGTTTACCATGCTGCCCTCATGGGCGCTCAGGAACAAATCAGACAGATAGTCCCAATGTTTATGTTAATGGTAAGCCTGTACATCGATTACATGACACTGGGCCTACAAATTGTCCTCATGGAGGAACATTTCAAAGTGTGGGTGGATCAAGTACCGTATTTATCAATGGTCAGCCTGCAACACGGATAGGAGATACAACCACATGCCTGTTATGCGGTCAATCAGGGAGTCATTCGTCAGGTTCTCCAAATGTTTTTATTGGGGGGTGATAGTTATAAAAAATAAAGCATTAGGAATCGATATTGCGCTTGAAAGTAATTCAAATTTGCTTGCTGCTACAGGTGATATAAGGACTACGGATACTAACGATTTGGCTGTTATAGATGATTTAGAAGTTGTACGCCAGGCGTTAGTAAAAAGGCTAAATACTAGAAAAGGTGAGCTTTGGGCGCATCCTGAGTATGGTTGTGATATTTGGGATATTCTTTCTGAGTTAATGACCGACACCTGGTATAAACAGGCTGTATCAACCATACGTGATTGTATCAATGATGATCCCAGGTCACAAGTAATTAGTGTGACTTATGATTCCGTACCACAAGATAGGCAAGTTACATTCACTATTCTGTATAGTGTTATAGATGGGCGTAAAGATAATTTAGTATGGGACTATGCACCAGAGGCGGTGACGGATAGTGTTTAAAAAGTTTCAGGACATTCTAACTGATTTATTTAACTACATTGGAGAAAGCAAAGTAGTTACTGATTTTAATGTTGGATCTGTTTTACGGACAATTCTCGAAGCTGTAGCTGCCATAGTGGAGGAACTATGGTATAAGCTACAGTTTTTTGTTTCCTTGTTTTTCTTAGATTCATCCCAGGGAGAATGGATCGATCGGCGTTTGAATGATTTTGGAATGGAACGAAAAGAAGGATCGGAAGCTTACGGAACTATCACCATTGGTCGTGATTCACCTTCACCGATTAGTATTTTGATATCAGCTGGTACAATTTTTCAAAATGATACCGGTGAATTGCAGTTTATTACTCAGGGTGATGCTAGATTAAACATTGGTGATTCTACTGTTGAAGTCACAGCCCAGGCGGTAGACACCGGAACTGATTATAATTTAGCTTCAGGAACGGTGCTTAAACAAGCTGGAATAGCAATCTCAGGGATCGAGTGGGCAAAGATTAAAATTATGGGTGGCGGTGAAGATATTGAGTCTGATGATGATTATAAAAATCGCGTCCCTGATTACTTTGATTCCCTAAGTCGCGGAACTGCTCCAGCAATCAAATATGCAGCATCTACAGTGAAAGGCGTAGAATCAGTAACGTTAAAAGAAAATTACCCGTCAAAAGGATGGTTTACAGTTTATATTGATGATGGATCAGGCATTGCTAACCAAACCTTACTGCAATCGGTACGTGCTATATTGGAAGATTACAGAGCCTTTACGGTTCAGTATGTTGTTGATACCGCTAAGGTGCTGGATTTTAGTGCACAACTGCAAATAACAATAAAAGACGATGATACAAAGTTAGACCAGGTAAAAAATTTAGTGCAGTTAGCAATTGTAAATTATGTAAATTCCTTAAAGATGGGAGTACCTTTATATCTTGCTGATTTAATCTATTTGGCCAGAGGTATTGATGGTGTAGAGAATGTTCGAATCATAGCTCCAGCAAGTGATGTAATAGCTACTAATGATCAAATATTAAGGACTACAGCTGATAAGGTTGTGATTCTATGAAAATTATTGAATATTTGAAGTGGTTTGGTGAAGATGCAATCAAACCAGGAACGGTCCTTTATATAACGGCTGCAACGATTCAAACTATTGTAGATGCTGTTGAGTCCGGTATAACGTATTTAATTAATCAAATATACCTGATGACAGCAACTGGCATATGGCTAGATCGCTGGGGGTGGGATTTGGCAAGATTGCGTCGCCAAACATTGGAAAGTGATGAGGCTTTTCGGACAAGGATTATTTTGACTTTGTTTCGAATAAAGGGGATTCGAAAATCTATTAAGCAGGTTATTAAAATTTCGACAGGCAATGATCCGATTGAAATTTTTGAGCCAATTCGAGATACGGCATATTGGAATGCCGGCTTTTTTTATACTCCAAAACAGGAAGCTGATACAGCAGCGGCAACAGATGGAACTGGTGTGTATTGCGCTAGGATGGGAACAAGTCAAGATACGACTTATACCGGTTATGTTCGTGTGCGCTTAGCGGGGGATTATCATGGTGGTGCAGGATTGTCCTATTTTGATTCGCTGGTTTTTACTAGTCGAATGTTTTTCTTTTCCTCTACAGTTGATACGAAAAGAGCTTTGACAAGGGATGATATCGCAAACGCGGTTCACTTGGTACAGCCTGCCGGTACACAGATTTTTGTTGAATTTTTACAGTGAGGTGATTCATATTGGATAAGGTGAATTTTAATCCGTTTTCGGAAATTCTAGTCGAGGATTTTTTAAGGCAATCAGGTTATATCGATAAAGCTATAAATCTACTCATCAGTGATTTTCTTTCGCAAGATGTTGCTGTATTGGGATTAGATGTAACGGCACAGTTAACGCCTGATATGAGCGTATACAGTAAACCAGGGCGCATATATCAAAAAGGGGAACAGGGCGAAATTACTGTAAATAGTAACCCCCCGTTAGTTATTACCGCCGCACACCCTACTTATGATCGCATTGATCGAATATGCGCCCAATATCAGGATATCGCGGATATGCCAGAAACGCGTAATGTAATGGTTGATACCGTATCGAGGCAAGTCACACAACAATCAGTTATGACCAGGGTATCCGCATCAATTAATTTTATGGTAGTAAATGGCGTAGCGGCTCCGGTACCAGCTGCACCCACTATTCCAGATGGATGGGTTAGTTTAGCTCAAGTGAAAGTTAGGAAAAATACAACTTCAATCCTACAAACGGATATCTTAGATGAAAGACCGACATTAAAAAGTTTAGCAACACATGGTCATAGTGGTGGCATCGATGGTGCTAAGTTGAGTGCAGGTAATATCATTAATTCTCTGATTAGTGGATTAGCCACTACTGATGTGCAAAGTACATTAGCAGCCATTTATTCTGAGGCAACGAAGAAAGGTAGTAACTCAGCAAGAAATTCTGTCATTACTGGCCCTATAGATAGCAATGGCAACGCGGCTGCTCTTTATTCTGATTTAACGACAAGCCCAATAAAAATTAAAGCTGGTACAATAATAAATTTTGCGAATGGGTTTAATGGTGTAAATCAGAATGATATACCTTACAATGTTCTAGCCGATGCACCTGTCACGTTAGCTGCTGCCGATGCAAATACAATACCATTGCAGTATACGGCTGATTTGTGTAACGGAGGTACAGCGATAAGTGGCGGTGATTACGCGAGTTTACCAGTCGGTCAAGCTTTTGATAACAACACTGCAACATACTGGCAAGGGAGTCAAGTAACCGCAAACCAGCTGGGAGCATCCTATGTGGGGTACAATTTCGGCGTAGCTAAAGCGATACGAAAAATAAAAACGATTAACTCTCTTAACGTAGCCAATAATATCGCAAGCGTAAAAGTTCAATATTCCAGCAACGGCACTAACTGGAATGATGCATGCAGTCAATCGCTGGATACCACCATAGGGGCTAGTAACTATATTACAGTACCACCTATAGGGGCTTACCAGTATTGGCGATTACTAGCTAACAGTAACTTAGCTAGCGGGTATGGGTGGGCTATATACGAAATCGAAATGTACGAAGCTCTTCAAACATACTACATATACGCTACAAGGGCGGCAGACGGAACAGTTACCTACGGTGCTACTAGGCAAAAGCCTAAAACTGGCAAGCAATACGGTAGCCAAATTACGGCGGGGGTATTAGCGGTAGACGATTACGCATATAGCGAAAATCGTTGTGTAGGCGGCGCGTTTTCCGCGAGTAGTGTATATGGCGCGACATCCGTGCAAAATGCATTTGATGGAAACCAGAGTACCTATTGGGAGAGCAACAACCCAGGGGGCAGCGGGGATAATATCATCTATGATTTTGGGGTTGCGCGACATATTAGAAAAATGGTGATAGACCACACTATGACCGACGCCCTACACTTTATGTCTAGCGTAAAAGTGCAACGGTCTACGGATGGAACAACCTGGAACGACGTGTATACGGCTACAGGATTAACTAGTGGGGTAAATACTATTACTCTACCCAGCAGTACGCCAAGTAGATACTGGAGGGTTTTAGCAAACGCGCAAACTTCTGGAGGACCAACCTACTTATGGTGTATCACAGAGTTAACCATGCACGAAATATGTACAGACTTAACAGTATACGACCCATACCAAGGCGTTAGTCGCTACTTCGACGGTACGAACTGGACTACTGTAGTACGTAAATTCTTAGGCGAGGCTGTAGTAGACAGCGCAGGAAAGATCGTAAGCTACATTACGTATGACTACAATAAAACGAAGTTAAAGGCTTTACCAGCCGAAGATTTTGACGACGTAGTAACGTTGGGCCAGTTGACGGCTAGCCTCCAGGCAAATGGGTGGGCAAAGATTCCTGTAGTAGCTAATGGGGTAAAAGTTGATTTGATTCTGCAATGGCTGCCTGTATCTGTTACAGTAGGGGCAGGGGTGGACTCTGGCCCGTACTCTGCGGCTTTACCTATAGCGTTTCCTTCCGCAGCTTTGTTTTGTTGCGGTAACGTGAGTACTCTGCCGTTTTTACATGTTTACAGCCAGCGGGTTAGCGCGACAAAAACTGCAGTGACAGCGGCATGTTACTCGACAGTAGCCCAGACGGTAGTATTTGAGACCCTAGCGATAGGGATTTAAAAAGGAGGGTAAATAAATGTACTTAGCAACATTTGACAACCAAGGTAAAAGAATTACCAGCTACGTAGTAGGCTTACATAAGGATATACCAGCTGACGCAATACCCATATCTGACGAAGAACAGGCTCTTTATGCTACTAATAAGTATTATATGGGGACAGATGGTAAGCCCACAGAAATACCCGTATATGTGCCTACCGCAGACGAAATAAAGCAGCAAAAAATTTCCGCGCTAGATGCCAAATATCAGCCACAATTTACCGAACTATCCCAGGCTTTAGGTATGGCAACATTGGCAGATAATACTGAGTTGATTGCTAGTATAAAGGCCGATTACATAGCCTTAAAGATTGAGTACGACACCAAGCGAGGTGAGCTAGATGGCTAAACGATGTTTTGTATGTGGGTCTAAAGAGAATGAAGGTAAATGTACAAATCAAGATTGTAGTCGTAGTAAGTAGGAGCCAATGGGGCTCTATTTTTTATGATATTTTGGGGGTGGGGTATTGGAATTAAATTTTAATAATTCTGGTCAGATTATAGCGATTATTACCTTTACAGCGTGGTTGGTAAAATATCTAATCGTTAATCCGTTACAGACGGCTATAACAGCACTAAAAGAAGCAGTAAATGAAATGAAAAATATGGTTTTTCGAATGGACCAAGAACAAAAAGGAATTGATAAAAGACTTGTCGCAGTTGAGGAATCTACAAAGTCTTTACATAAAAGAGTAGATGGAATGGAGGTGCGTTAAATTTGTCAGTAAATGAATATCAAATTGCACTATTAGCCGCTGGAGTAATCCTAGCGGCTAATCTTTTAGCTATGGGGCTATTCGTGTTATACGCAAAGTTGCCAGAGAGCAAAACGAAAGAGGCTATTCAGAATATCATTTTCGAGTTAGATCGATTCGCTGATGATATGGAGAATTCCGATAAGCGAAGATCAGCAATCCAGCAGATAAATGATGTCTTAGGTTGGCGCCAAATTTTAATACCTGGTGCGCTCATCGGCTGGATCATCGATACAGAAGTAGCTGCCATCCGAAAAATGCAGAAGGCAACTAATACACCAAACTTACACAATGAGGAGGAAAGTAAAAATGAGACAAGTAACCTTAATGGAACTAAAACAACTAGCTTTACAGGCCAAGAGTGATTTATGGGATCAGGCTCAGAGCGTGGGAAGAGATGTAAAATTATACTTGCATTGGTCTGCTGGTCATTATGGCCAGTTTTTCGATGATTACCATATTAATATAGATCAAGATGGCGGTATTTATATAAGCACCAATGATTTATCTGCCGTTAAGTCACATACCTATAGACGAAATACTGGTGCTATTGGAATTGCCCTGGCGTGTTGCTATCAAGCAAATACAAATGACCTCGGCCCTGAAGCTCCAACGGAATTACAAATTGAAGCTATGGCCCAGGTGGTGGCTGTACTAGCAAAGGCACTCGATCTTACAGTAGATATTTATCGCGTTATGACACATGCAGAGGCTGGAAATAATCTTGACGGCCTAAACCCTGGATATGAATCTAATGGATATCCTGATGGCAAGTATGGCCCTGGTTATAGTTGCGAGCGGTGGGATCTATGGTTTATACCTGGTGGCGCCAAAGGGGAAGGCGGTAATATACTGCGGGGTAAAGCGAATTGGTACCAACAACAGGGAGGTATTTAATATGTTTAATGCGTTAACAGCGAAGGGAAAAGTAATCCTCTCGCTTATTATTTTTATGGTGATATTAGTTGTGTTTACTGCAGGATATTTTGCATGGCAAAAGCATGCTGATACTGAAGCCAAGCTGCAGCAGGCAATTGTGTTAACCGAAAAGCAAGCACAGGATGCTAATGTTTTACAAAATAAGCTAGACCTGAGTAATCAAAATGCTGAGATGTTGTCCAAATTTATAACTCAGGCTCAAGCAGGCCAGGTGCAGCCAATTACTCATTTTACAGTGCAGGCGCCTAGTGTACAGGTAGCTACTGAAGATGTGGCAAATAGAATTAATGCAAAAGATCCTACGCTACCACCTGCAGTACTCGAAAAAACTGATAATACAATTGTTACACCTAACACAAATAAAACGCCACAGGCCCCTTATGACGTTGCTGTGTTTAAAAATAATAACTATCGTAATTGGGAGTGGTCTGCTGGTTATGGTCAGCATGGCGGTGATAGATACATACCAGTAGAATTGCGACGTAATTTTAGTAAAGATGCTGCTGTATCATATGAACACCATTTTTTAGGCAAAGAAAAAGGTTACGAAGTAACATATACTAGAAAAACTGATAAACTATTTTTTATATTCTAAAACGTCCAGGGACGGCCGTAGAATATAAAATTAATTATCCACATAAAAATCCCCGTCTTACCTTAATTGGTAGGGCGGGGATTTTTTGTATTAAAACAAAAAATAAGGTGTATTTGTATGCAGGTATTCAATAAATACTATTAGAATTCTTAATTAATAATATTTAAGCTAAGGGGGTTACTTAATGGATGGCGATGGTTTTGACTTAATAAGTCAAGAACAACTAAAACAAGCGTCTCAATACTACAAAGATAAGATGCTTGTAACTGCTCAGTTTTTTACTGGATTAATTAGTTCTAAGCGTAGTGAAATGATTCAATCGGTAGGGCATGCAATTCAAGGTATGTTTTCGGGAAAATTTCTTGAAACTCTAGAAAAAGAATTTAAATATTATATAGATGCTGGTAAAATTAAGGATGATTATATTAAATCAGACCAAAATTTAATGTGCTTCATTGAACTACTACGAAGTTTAGAACAAGATCTTCCTGATCCTTCTAGGCTTGAACTACTTAAAAAAATTTATATTGTTACTGCAACCGAGGATAAGAGTAGCAGGGAGAGTCCTTTGCCCCTTCAATTTATGCAAATGGCAAAGGAATTGACATCAGGAGAAATATTAGTTTTATTTGCAGCATATAATTTAGAAGGAATATCAGTAAGTTCTCAATCTGAATTTATAATAAAATTAATTACAAAATCTGGTTTAGAATATGCTGAGATCGTAACCAAAGTTCATCAGTCATTATTCGAAAAAAATTACTTAAAGAGTGTTCGTACTGAGGCCATTCTCAATCCAATATTAATAAGGGATCTCTTCACTCCTTTAGGACGAGCCTTTTGTGATTATGTTGTTCATTATGATATCATCGAACAATCTGCTAAATAAAATACATATTTAATTAGATGACTAATGCCACCTTACCTTCTGGTGAGGCGGCATTTTCTTATTTCCCACCAACTACCACTTGCCATCCGCTTAGAAAAGCCTTACAATAAAACAAACATATGTTCGTCTTAGAGGTGAAATATGAGTAATTACAAAGTTTTCGTTGAAGTCGTAGCAAAACACGATTTACAAGGTAATATCAGACCATTATCAATTAAGTGGGAAGATGGGCGGGTATTTGAAGTTGATCGGCTTCTAGACGTTAGACAAGCTGCATCTCTCAAAGCAGGAGGAATGGGAACTCGGTATACCTGCAGGATCTGTAATAAGCAAGTTTATTTATTTTGTGATCAAGGAAAATGGTTTATGGAACGGAAATAGGAAAAACTCCCTAATCATATAGGGGGTTTTTTTATGCTGTTTTCTTTGATTTTCTAGGAGATTTCTTCTTCTCGTTTGCCTTTGATGCTGCTTTTGTAGATGCAATACTCGCTTCCAACGCTGCCATCAGGTCTAAATAACGAGGTGTAGTATCAGTAGTTTTAATAATTTCCTCATTACCAGCCTTGGCTTCAATCATTTTAATAACTTGTTTTTGGTACTCATTCTCGTATTTAGTCGGATCGAATTTGGTGATTAGAGAATCAATCAAGGTTTTAGCCATTTTTAGCTCTTTATCTGATAGCTCAACATTTGCAGGTAAATCATTTTCAAGTTCCTTTGTGGAAACTATTTCATCCGGAAATAACATTGTTGAGAGCGAAATGACATTATCGGTAGGGCGTATAGCTGCAAGATATTCCTTATTCCTTAGGACAAATTTAGCTATACCGACAACGTTTGCATCTGTCATAGCTTTGAGCAGTAATGAGTAGGCTTTGGATGCTCCTTGATCGGGCACTAGATAATAGCTATTATCATAAAATCTCGTATCAATTTCTTCAAGTTTCACAAAGTCACTGATTTCGATAATTCTGCTTGCTTTGGGGGAAATTGCCTCTAAATCACTATCTGTGATAATAACGTATCGGTCCGGTGATACCTCATAACCTTTGATAATCTCGCTTGCTGGTACTTCCGCGCCATCACTAGCTACCTTTTTATACTGTATTCTGCTAAAATCACTTTTCCGCAACTGGTTAAAACTAATAGCCTTGGAGCGAGTAGCCTTAACCATTGTTACAGGGACATTGACTAAGCCAAAAGACAATAAGCCCTTCCACATTGATTTCATTTTACCCACATCCTTTCTATATTATAGTTTACATAATAATGATTATTATATCATAAGTAGTGGGTGGAATCATGGGGTAAATAATAGGAGAGTCGCCTACCTAATTGGTGTAAGAAAAAACTCTCTAACATAATTGCATAGAGAGCTTCTTGAAAGACTATATAATTATTATCTAAAAATAAATGACTTTGACTGTCATACTTATTCCTTGAGTAAAGCTGGATGAGTCCAGGAATTATCTACTATGTTAGCAAAGTCTAGTTTATCAACATTTTTCCAATTGATTTTTGCTGCAGTTTCTGGCTTAAGTGTCATTCTGACTACTATGCTGTCAGATGTATTTCCGTATTTATCGGTAAGAGGTAGATGGATATATTCTCTAATTTCGTAAATAGGGAGTCCAGAAGTATATATTTTTTCGAATAAATCTGCTCCGTCTCTATAAATTCCTTTTCGCGTTAGGGGAATAGTGAGGTTTTCATTGCCAGAAATGTAGATTTCAGAAGCTAGTTTACCATCTGCTCTAACAACAGTAGAAACTTTCTTAAATTTGTCTTTTGTAGAATCCTTAATTATTTTTTCCAATTGTTCTTTTGGTTCCATTCGTTCCTGAGATGTAGTGGGCTGACTACTAATCAATGGCTGTTGTTGGTTTTCTTGTACAGATGTTGTTGTTTGGGGTGGCTGATCTTTAGTTGTTGTAGTGCTTTGTGGGCTGTCTATTAATGCTACCGTCACAAGTAAAACGAAACAGCCGAGGGAGCCTAACAACCATTTCTTCCACAGTTTGTTCCTTTTTATCGCCATGACAATGGTTCCAATTAAACATATTATGATTCCTAAAATCGAAAGTAATCCGATAAATACCAAAATAGTACCTCCTATTAAGTTTTTAATATAAAAATACAACAAATAACATTATATTCCTGCACGAAAGTAAAGAATACCAAATAAAACTATTAGCATAAAAAACGTATTTAATGAAGGAAACTTTTATTATGCGTAATAAAAAAGAAAAACTTACCGCTATTTCAGTCAGTAAGTTCTTCTTCCAGTTCTAATTCTATGCCGTATTTCTTTAATAAATCATTATACGCTTCTTCCGCTAATCGGGATATAGGTATTCTCGTATCTTTGCTTAATTTCCGTACTTTTTTAGCTTGCCATATAGGTACTATTGTATTTAAATATGTCCTATTTTTTAATTCTCCCATAAATCCACCCCAAAAATAATATAACATTTGGAATGGCTGCTGTAAGCTAGTCACGGCTAACGCTAGCTATTGCTAATACTACTAGATGATGTTATTATTAATTGTCGAAAAATGTTATAAAATGCAACTTTTAACAACAACAAAATCGGCTCCATAAATGGAGGGTTTATAGTAGAGTTAAGGATTGATGAATTAAGGAAAAAACATTGTATCACGTGGGCTGAATTAGCAAGACGATCTGGAATTGATAAAAGTATGTTATCGCTAATAAAAAATGGTCAAAAGAGAACGCTGACAACAGTACAAGAAAGAAAACTTGCAATGGCGTTCGGAGTGGCAGTCGCAGAATTATATACCGAAAAAGTAAATTGGTAACATTTATCTAAATTTATATACAATTCTGGCAGGGGAAAATAAAAAGTGGTCGAATCTATATAAACCCAAAAATCACGTTTTACAAAGGAGTGTTTTATGTGAGTAGGTTAAATAGCAGTTAAGACCGTTGCAAGATGCAGCGGTCTTTTTATTTTTGTCGAAATAAGAGAATTTTAGGAAAGTTTTAGGTTATTTATCGATTTATTATAAATGTATGGTATAATAAATCGAACACATGTTCGATTGTGTTCGTTAAAACTGCTAACCATCATTGAGAATGGCGAGTAGTGACGGAAATAAATATAACAACATATTTTACAAATTAAATATTTTTTATATAAAAGGAGAACTGATACATAATGAAAACGTTAGACACAAAAGAAAATATTATTAATGAAGTAGCCACTTATTATTCGCTGGTTGATAAACAAATCTTGATAATAGTCTATAATGCTTTAACAGGCATGAACTTATCTAAAATAGATATTAAACAAGCGATGATTTTATATGCTGCTGCATGTGATAAACATTTTAAACGTGGATATGCTATTTCTCAAAGCGCAAAATAATAAATCATCTCATCCTATAAATATCAGCGAAGGTCGATAATAACATTATGCGGTTTGCTATTTGCGTCTCTAGAATTGAAAAGAAGGCGATCGGTAAGCTGGGGAAGAGCCTTTCAGCTGAGGATTTGCGTTAAGAAAACATAAAATTATTTTCAATCGATATATACAGGGAATAGCACAGTCCTTTTTGGGGAAAAATAGTATTAAAAGGATGAAAATCATATGACTGAAGCAGAGGTAGTTCTTAGTAAAGCGGAGGAATTAAGACAACGACTAAATAAGGTATCAGAAGGAAAAAGTTTTACAGATCCACAAGTAGTCTTAGTTAGTAAAATGCTAGATGTTATGCTTAATGAATATCATAATCTTATGAACGAGATAAAGAGTGAGCATACTAAAGGTAGCTTCAGAATCGGATAGGGTGAATACTTAGAGTTTCTACTAAAGCATAACCAGATATTTCCGGTATCGCTAACATTTATAGAAATGTTACACTATCACTGAGGTGATAGAATGCATAGGATTTGTACATATTTAATGTATGCTACTCTTGTAACAATAATTGCTACAAAAGGAGCTAGCAAGAGCCTTGTTATTTATTTTTAATAAGATCTATGTTTTTAATGTCAAACGTCTGAGAAGGCGTTTTTTTTTGCCCAAATTCTACTAAAAATTCTCTGAATAATTGACAGAGATTGGAGGGACAATTGGTTTAGATGGTTTATTAAAACTAGATGACTAATCATACAATATATGGTAGATCATAAAAATAAAGGGAGGAATGTTTGTGGATGGTGTAAGAAATATTATTAATGATTTAGCATCCGTATTTAGTTGGCAGGATAAAAGAGAGCAAGATGAATTAATGGGTTACCTAAACAAATATATGTATTTACCACAATGTCAAAACTTTATTATTAACAATATCCGTAATGTAAAAGACGGAAATACAGAAGAATTAAGGCAAGTTTACCAAGAACTAATACAAAATAATGAATTGGAGCTGGCTCAAAAGATTAGTTTTCTTCTGAATGAAGAGAATGTCATATCAGAAGAGACTTATAAGTTATTAGAGGTATATCTAAGAAGTGAAAAATTTAACAAAGATGTAGAAAGTGTTTTGATGAATCCATGAGTGGTCAAATATAGCCAATTAAAAGATTCCCTAAGCTTTGTGCATAGGGAACTTTTTAATTAAACTATAAACGAATATCTGATTAGCATTTTATAAGTGTTAAACCAAATTCTCGTTCCTTTTTTTGTGCACGAAATAAGTTCGGATGAACCTTCATATCTCTAATAGTTTTAGAGAGCTCATCAAACTCCTTATCTTCCATTTTACAACCAGCTGTAATGGATTGTAGGAGGCTGGGGGAGTAGGCTATGGTTCCGATATAGTTACGATGCATTGCCCGATATTCATTTTCATATTTCCACTCCATAGATTTTGTTCTTAAACAACATAATAAGTCATCAAGCGTATGTCTCACTAATTTAAACTTTGGTAAATGGTTACTATAAGTTACGGGGACTGGTGGAAGAAATGAACACTCCAGATTTTCGTTTGAGGACATTTCATTGGGAATATCAAATTCAAGGCAAAGTCCTGTATGATGATCACCGTAGTGAGACCACATTAAAATAGTAGTAGGGTGATTTGTCGTAAAGCAACAAACTCCAACATTCATCATTTTAGCAGTAATTTTTTCGACGGCAGACTTACGTCCACTTATGGTATGTAAACCTTGCTGTCGTATTAACTGCAATGCTTTTCTTCGTGCTTTTAGTAGAGAAAGGCCTTCCTCTTGCATTATAGTTTCTGTTGTTGTTCTTTTAAGCTCGTCATCGGAGCAATCAATATCAAAAAAGGGACAAAGATCAAAGGGATCGTTAAATTTTTCGGCAGAGTTGAAGTAAAGTAAAGAACGTAGTAAATTTTCGCGAGTATTGCATTTATGGGAATTACCTTCTGCATCAAAAGGGCGCCAAGTAGTATACTTGTATAATTTCATGATAAACATCTCCAACAAGAAGACTGTATTAAGGTAAATAGATTCTCTTTGTCTCTATATTAATTGCCCAAGTTTTTGGCTTGGGCAATTGAGCGGTGTTAATCATTCATCATGTGATGGATAGTTTTAGCTCCAAGATAGACAAGTGCTCCAGTAACTAAAACCATAGTTAATTTTGATCCCATCACGTGGTGCAAATCTTTCATCGTATCGGACCGATTGTGACGCCAATGATAACAAGACATTATTAACACCCCCTTACAATTAGTTTTCCCAATAGATTCTTCGAAATGCAAGAAATAAAAAATAATCTAAAGGAGAAATGTTCATAGTGAAGGTGTTTTATTTGAATAAATTTATATGACATTCATCAGTTTTTCTTTAAAAAAGTAATGAAATGTCATATAATATTGCTATCAACTATAGGGGGCTGAAGGGAGAATACATTATGTTCGCACTAAATTTTTTATCACCACACAACGAAAAATTGCTGATGAATCGCCAAAAAAACGTTACCATCCGCTTAGGTGATATCAAAGAGACCTATCCCGAGAATTCAATAGTTTGGATTACTGTCGGAAAAAAAACGAATAATAAAAGAAAATTGTATCCAGCGATTATTGACAAGGCAATTGTTAAAAAATTCTCCGAACTCACTACTCAGGATTTAAGCCAACAAAACCCTAATATAAAAACAGTCGATGAGCTAATTAGTTTTTTTGAAATAATTTATGAAAGAACTATACATATTGAAGATATGGTCACCGTAATTTACTTTTCTGAAATCATTAATGAATGATAAATTTTAAAAAGAAAAGAAATCCTACTCACTTTCGTGAATAGGATTTCTTTTCTTAAGAGTGGATTGTTTGAAAAATCTCTGTAAGCTGATCACTGATCATAGCTGAGAAAGTATCAACAGCAGATAACGCTTCTGTTCCATCTGGTCTTGTAATTGATTTATCCACAAGATAACTATTAGTTGCAGAGGAGAAGGCTTTTAAGTCAAGGGAGAAATCCAAGGGATGAATGGTAAAGAGCATTACATAATTTACGTGCGCATTACTAGCATATGTAGATAATAAATCAGGAGTAGCTGATGCTGTATTTGTAATGCCGCAGCGTGTAAGGTCTCGTAGCACTGCGTTACCAGACTGTACTTCACTGCCTAAAAACAAAGCATTGATCTTAAAACGGATAACCTCATTAAGTGCTTTATTTAAGAAGTCAGTACCTGGAATGTAGTGTCCAGATGTATCAATATATAAGGCTACTGCAATCATTGCATTATCGTCAGATGATGCCGCTAAACACAGGCTCATATTTAGTAGGAGTATGATAAAAAGGAATACAATCGTTTTTTTAAACATGAAAGCACCTCATCTCACTAATTTCACACGGTTTATATTATAACATATTTTTCTAGTTATAGAAATAGTAATGAATCCTATATTCCTAATCATAGAATTAAGAGGATAATCCCTTGCTTTGTACTGGTTGAGCATTAGGAAAAATGTTATAATAACCTGTAATGTTGAAAAATGGTTTGGAAGCTATGGGTTAAAGGAGATATTTATACTCGATGAAGAAAAATGTATATGATCAGGTACAAGTTTTTTATGATGAAGCAATTGTATGGGAGCCTATTGTTAAACAGGAATGGGTAGAAGGATTTTTACGGCAAAGGGCTTGGCAAGGAATTAACGATGATAAACTTAAAGATTTGTGGTACCAAGTAAAAATCTTTATTCTTTATTTAACTCATTTTAATAATGAAGACCTAGATGAAATTAGCTTATCTGAATATAGCTTTATGATCAAATGGCTATCTGAAAATGTTGTAGGATTTAAAGCAACATTAAAGCCTGTTCGTCACTTTTTTAGTGTTCTTATCGACTTTTATACTTACTTACTCACAAAAAATCTTATTGCGAGTATTGATGAAATTAAACAAGCGGCCCAGGAAATAAGTGGTGGAAAAGTAATAAAACTTATCAATACTCAGTCTACAATTAATGAATTGGCATTATTCGACGGTGATAGGCAAGGTGATGAATTTGATCAAGTGCCTATTGGCATAGTGATTGGTGAAGCAGTCGAAGGTTTAATGCTCAAACTAGGGAAATACTTTCAACAACCGGAGTTTACAGAGGATTTTGAACGTGCCTTATATTTATATACTGGTCCTTTTGAGAATGCTTCTGAGGAAGTGGAAGAAGAGTTTTGGTTAGGTTTTTGGGATTACTTTTTATTCGACTATCATTTACTAGAAAATGATTTAAAACCATTGGAATATTTCCATACAACATGTCGCGAACGTTTAAACGCGGATGAGTATCAAATACTACAAAGTTTATTAGGCTCAAGTTTTACAGTATTCTATATCAAGAGAATATTGAGTCAAGACTTAGTAGAGTGTATTAATTTATTTACGAACGAAGTATTTCAACTACCTACTCCTGACTTTGATTATAAAACATTAAAAAAGCTATTATTTTTTGGGCATATTTTCTCTCAGGGGTTAGTAATGATTAATTATGTAACTAGCATGGAGATTAGCGTAAATCTTAGAAAACGTATAATGGATGAAGTAATTCGGCAAAAAGAAATATTTGCAATTCAAGAGCCTACGGCAACTTTAGAGGACTTTTTTAAACGTCATGCACTTGTCGTTCGCCATACAATAAATATTTTAGTGACTCTTGCAAAAGTAAACGTTACATCAATGAATCAATTGGAGCGTACTTATCCCAAAATTGAAGAGAAGCGAGTGCCTAATAAAATGGTAATTAGTTTATTGCACGACTTGGTATTAGAGCATGGACTTTCCAGTTACGATCAAAGATTACTTGAAAGAATGTGGTATGACTACTGCCAGCTTACTGCTGTTAATGTTCGTAAAGCAACAATTTGGGCAACAGCCCTATTTTTTGCTTATACACAAATTAATGGTGTGAATAATATTATCATTGAGGAACTTGCTGCTAAGGCGGGCATTTCAACTGCAAGTATTTATAAAAAAAGAACTGAATTATATGAGGTACTACAGCTTCAAGCGTTTGATGCACGCTATTTGAGTGAGGACGGATTTGTGGTATCCTTATTTGTAGAGTAATGGTTTATGCTAAGGCAATAAAAGTGTGCTTAAGAAATTCTATACTATGTCAGGAGAGATTATCATGAAGTGTATAGTTTGTGGCAGCGAATTACAATCAGAAACGCAACAATGCCCTACATGCATAGATATGGAACATAAGGTTCAGGTGTTGACTCCAGAGGCTAAGCAGGATTTTGGTGGTATTACGATTGAACAAGAGGGTGAAAAAACAGCAGAAGAATATTCTAATCCCTATAGTGGTTATCATGAAAAACAGCGGATTTATATAAAACATGTAAATTTTGGTACGGGGCAAACAGGGTTGTTTACCAAGATCATGTTGGGCATCATTTTTCTAGGCTTATTAATTGTTGCTCTGCCTATTGCACTTTTCTGTATCACTGCAGTAGGATTATTTTTGTATTTTGTAAAAAGATAAAGTTTGTTTAATTAAAAATAAAAGTCACTCATAAGGAAAGGCTAGAGGTTCCAAGTTTATAACTTAGAATCTCTAGCCTTTTTTATGAGCGATTTTGTAATAGTCTTTCTTTTAACAATTCATAATTCATTGTAAAGTAGGTTCTATTTTGGGCTTCCCGATGATCAAAGCCATAAGCTCGTCTGCTGACGGCTAAAACGGGAGGTGCTTGAATTCTTTTAGCAACCGCCATACCTGTATAGAGTTTCCACCACTTTTCCAGGTCAGTAATAAATTCAACAGGAGTAGGGAAGAGTGTAGCTACAAGTCCTGTCTGGCAGCCTATTTTTTCTTCTAAGATACCTTGTTCATACCATAATAGTATATCTTCCGGAGTTCTACGGTTCCAATGTTCCATGAAGGCTCTAAAAAGATAATCATGATAAGGATAAATAATTGGATCACCTTTTCCTTCATCAACAGACTGTTCAAAAGAAAGTTCAGCACTAGGAACAAGGTCGATGATATCTTGAGGAATTACTTCTTTTTTGTAAATATGACGATTGAGGTACTCTGCTAACTCATAAACTTGGTGTTTCCAAAGATCAGACAACGCCGCTAAAAAACCAGCTTGATCTCCATAGAGAGTAGAATAACCTACCGTCATCTCACTTTTGTTAGCGTTACAAGTAAAACCAGCACCGAAGGCTGCGGCAACACCAGCTAAAATACGAGCTGATCGATCGCGGGCCTGAATGTTTTCGATGACAAAGGGGCTAATGGTTAATTGTTGCTTATCTCCAGTGGAAAGATTTGTAATAGAAGATTTTTTAAGTTGTTCTACGGTATAATCAACAACTTCTTGAATGGGAATGATGGTATATTGGCAACCTAAGTTCTGTGCTAATTTTGCCGATAAGTCTTTTGTCGTTCTGGAATTATATATGCTTGGCATGTTTACTAATAATACATTATCGGGGCCAAGGATTTTTGTATAGATAGCAGCACTTACGGCAGAATCAATTCCTCCTGAGGCACCAATTACTACTTTTCTCATACCAATCGAATCTAGAAAGTGTTTTGTGCCATAAGCAATTCCTTGGTAGATAGTATGAATATCACTATCATCATTAGGAGTTGCGGTTACTGTTTCTATATGTTCAGTGGTAAGATGCAGGTCGACACAGGCTAGTTTAGTGGAAAAGGCTGGACAATATTCAATGATTTCTCCTCTGCGATTGTATACCGTGCTGCAGCCATCAAATGTGTAAATGGTTTTTCCATTATTTTGTATGCCTGTATTATTCACATAAATTAAGGGACAATTTACATTTTTCACTTGGGAAGAAAAAAGACGATTTCGTTTGTTGTTTTTCCCAATGGTATAAGGCGAGCTTGATATATTGATGAAAAAATCAACGGGACCATTCTGGTGAATAGCACCGATGGGTTTCACAGCATAATCATCGCACCAACCATCTTCACAAAGCAAGCAACCAACTTTAAGCTGTTTATTGGCTATATTTAATGTAACAGGTTGTAAAAGTTGGCCTACGTTTTTGCCTAATTCGACTGACAATTTGCGTAAGCTATAAAAGTGGCGTGAATCATCAAACTCTCGATAATTTGGTTGTAATGTTTTAATGCGGTAAGGATAAGGAAAGTTATCATTTCCTAAAAGCTTACCTTGGTGAGCGATAAAGCAAGCGTTATATTTACGTACACGACCATCATCGTTTACCTTATTCCAATCCATTGCAATATTACCAAATACAATACATATGTCGGTGGAAGCATTAATGATTCGTTGACCATACTCTTCACAGTCTTTTAAAAATGTAAGCTGTTCCCAGGTGTCGCCAAGAAAGTAACCTGGAATGGACATTTCAGGGAATATAATCATTTGTGCACATTGTTGGCGAGCTTGTTTTATCATAGTAAGCATGGTTTTTGTATTAATATCAGGTCTGCCAGGGATAATTTCGATTTGTGCAAGAGCTATCTTAAGCAAAGGACGTCACCTCTTTTTTTAGGTTTAAAGATAAACTTATCTAGGGAAAATGTGAGTGCTAGGTATAAAGCTAAAATATAACAATTCTATATTATATAATGATATCCTGCCCCAAAGGGAGAAAAAGATCCTTCTTAGCTTAAGTACATGATAATAGAATTAAGCCACGACAAAATTTTAAAAAATATATATGGGTATACTAAGAAAAAAGCAGGAGTTTTGTATAACAGTTCATAATTTATAGTGTAATGAATATTATGTTTTTAGGAGGATTCTTATGGACAATTATTCAAGTATCATGGCAATCTTTCAGGAAAATAGAGTAGAAACAGCGGTGAAAGTTCAAGATGTCTTAACTAAGTATGGCTGCTATATTAGGGTTAGGCTTGGGCTACATGGAGATGTAACTGAGGGATGTTCTAATAATGGAATGATTCTTTTACAGTTAAAGGGGGAGGAAACTGTCGTAGCGGAGTTGGAACAACATTTAAAGGCGATCCCAAATGTAAAAGTTAAGTATATGGTATTGGACTTTTAGATGAACAAAAGTTTGGTTTTAAAATAGTTTGGTGCTTGCATTTATATAACTTGGTGTAAGCCAAGTTATTTTCGATTTTGTATACTTTGGAAAGTTTATTGACAAGAAGGTTACAAGAATAATATACTATTTGAAATATGCAATTTTTGTTACATAATAGTATAGTAAAAATATAATATAATTGCTCAAAATGAACAAATGAGGGAGATTTCTTGAAGAAAACAAATGTTGCTCGTATTTTAGATGGGCTAAAAATTACCTATGAATTACGTGAATATAAAGTAGATGAAAATGATCTGAGTGCAGAAAATGTAGCAAAAAAAATAGGAGTGCCATTAGAACAAGTTTTCAAAACATTGGTTGTATATGGTGATAAAACAGGAGTATTTATGGCTTGCCTCCCTGGTGGCGCAGAGCTTAATTTAAAAGCTGTGGCTACTGTTAGTGGTAATAAAAAGGTTGATATGGTGCCATTGAAAGATGTTCAGAAGATAACAGGATATATTCGAGGTGGAGTTTCGCCTTTAGGCGCAAAAAAACAGTTTGCGGTTTATGTTGATGCTAGTATGATGAAATGGCCTTATATCTCAATCAGCGCTGGCATACGAGGTTGTCAGATTCTTGTGTCTCCCAGTGATTTGGTGAGCGCCACAAAGGGCGAATTGTGTAATCTTGCCCGTGATATGGTGTAAAATTAACTTTGTATATTTTCAATGGAGGCATATTATGCAGTTTGATATTCAGAAAAATAAAATGCAGTATAGTTCTAATCGTAGTTTAGGTTATCTTGTTATTCGTAATATTGTGGTACAAGGTACACCGCCATCGTTGGCTCAAGAATTTTTTCATTTACAAATTGAAGCAGCTAAATTCTATAATATAGATGAACTGATGGATATTCCACCAATAGTGGGAGTACGGAGTTTAAAAAAAGTAGAGTTTAATCCAGTTCGGCATACTACAGCATCAGAAGAAGTTGTTCGTCGGGTGTTACAACGAAAAGGCGTCCACTATGTAAACAGTGCAGTCGCTGTTGCTAATTACTGTGCGATCAAGTTTTTGTTACCCTTTGGTTTGTATGATTTAGATCAAATTGCGGGAAATGTAAGCTGCCAGCTGGATGTAGAGGAAAATGATAAGAGTAATAGTTCACACAACGTAACGCCACTGTTGGTAGATGACAACGGGATATTTGGTAATCCAATGGCTGATGCGGCTCGTACAGCGGTAACGTTAGCTACGCGTAATATTTTGGTAGTAATATATGCAGATGGGGAAGTAGAAAAAGAAGAGCTCAAAAAGATACTTACTGTAACAAGTGAGATGATGGTTTGTTATAACGGTGGCTCTGTAGAAAAAAAATCAATTCTTGAAGTGTAAATGTGCTGGTCAAGCTAATAGACAAAAAACATTGTTCTAAGAAAGGGAGTTTAGCATGTATAGTAGTACTCGTGGGGAAAATGATAAACTATTGGCGGCGGAAGCCATAAAAAGAGGAATAGCTGCTGATGGTGGCTTATTTGTACCAGATTCAATTCCTAAAGTAGATGAAAAGTGGCTAGCTAATTTAGTGAATTTTGATTATCAAGAGAGAGCATTACACGTATTACGCTTGTTTTTATCTGATTATAGCGAAGAAGAATTAAGGGCTTGCATTACTGCTGCTTACACAACAGATAAGTTTGATGACTCTCGGATTGCACCGATCGTTCCTATTGGAGATCAGACTTCTGTTCTTGAATTATGGCATGGCCCAACAAGTGCTTTTAAAGATATGGCGCTACAAATCCTACCGCAGCTCATGTCACGAGCCCTTCGTAAAACTGGCGAAAAGTCTGAAATTGTAATTTTAACGGCAACATCAGGAGATACAGGTAAGGCTGCTTTAGAGGGGTTTGCCAACGTTGAACAAATTAAAATCATTGTATTTTATCCTGAAGAAGGCGTCAGTCCAATTCAGCGTTTACAGATGGTAACTCAGCTTGGTTCTAACGTTTCTGTTGTAGCTGTGAAGGGGAATTTTGATGACACCCAGACAGGTGTAAAAACCATCTTTAATGATCCTCAATATAATAAGGAGTTAGCAATGAATGGTTTTCAATTATCATCTGCTAATTCAATTAATTGGGGACGATTAGTACCACAAATTGTATATTATTTTAGTGCTTATGCTGATATGCTACGGGATGGTCACCTTAAGTTGGGACAACTCGTAAATTTTGTTGTGCCTACAGGAAATTTTGGTAACTTATTAGCGGCTTATTATGCAAAATTAATGGGACTGCCAATTGGGAAACTGATTTGTGCATCGAATAACAATAATGTACTAACAGAATTTTTGAATACTGGTGTGTATAATAGACAACGGACTTTTCATAAAACCCTATCTCCCTCTATGGATATTTTAATCTCTAGTAATTTGGAACGTTTGTTATATCACATGACCGATGGTAATAGTCAGCAGGTAGGGGAATGGATGGCGCAATTAACCAATAACGGTCATTATCGAGTTGGAGAAAAAGTTCTACAAGATATTAAGAAGACTTTTTGGGCTGATTGGGTAGATGACAAGGGTACTGAAGAGATGATTACAAATGTATTTAGTAAATATAACTATGTAGCAGACCCTCATACAGCCGTAGCTTGGCAAGTGGCAGATCGATATCGTCAACAGACCAAAGATATGACTCCACAAGTTATTGTATCTACAGCTAGCCCTTTTAAGTTTAACGAGAGTGTATTAGCTGCGCTTGCAGGCTCCAATGTTATGAATGGAAAAGATGAATTCTCCATGTTGCATGAATTAGCCAAAGTGAGTGGCTGGCCAGTACCGCCAGCGCTAGCGGCACTGGAGAAGGCAACTATTTATCATAATATTGTTATTGAGAAAGAGGATATGCCTAATATTATAAAGAAGATAATAAATAAGAATAAAGACTAATGAAGCTTTAGATTATATGTTGCAGTCATGTTATTAAAGGCGAGGTTTCCACACCAACGCACAATATAATAATATGACTGTACTTTTTTTATGTGCAGTCACGATTCCCATGTGAAATTTTTTACTAATAGGAATAACAATATATGGAAAAACATATATTGTTATTGATAAAGCATCTTTGTTACGATTGATGGATTATTATATGAAGGGGGAGTACATGATGGACAGCAGTATTATACTAAACGGTGCAAGTAAGGTTCATTGGAATTTAACTTCGTCGGAATTGGTAGAAATTTCCTTAGCAAGAAAAGAAGGCTTATTAACTGCAAACGGTGCACTACGGGTAGCTACAGGAAAATATACGGGGCGTTCTCCTAATGACAAATTTATTGTGGATTCGCCAGCAGTGCATAGTGAAATTTCCTGGGGAAGTAATAAACCTTTTACGGAACAAAAGTTTGAACAGTTGTATAATCGCATGTTAGCATATATGGAAAATCGTGAACTATTTGTATTTGAGGGTTTTGCTGGTGCTGATGAGCAATATCACATAAAGGCAAGATTTTATAATGAGTTTGCCTGGCAGAATTTATTTATTCATCAATTACTAGTACGCCAGGAACTTAATGAAAAAGATTTTCAGCCGGATTTCCAAATTTGTTGTATGCCAGGTTTTAAAGCTGTACCTGAAATCGATGGCACGAATTCAGAGGCCTTTATTATTATTCATTTTGAAAAGAAGATGGTATTAATTGGCGGCACACATTATGCAGGAGAAATGAAAAAATCAATTTTTTCTGTTATGAATTATTTATTGCCCCGACAAGGAATTTTATCAATGCATTGTTCAGCTAATAGGGGGCATAGTGGTGACACGGCATTGTTTTTTGGCTTAAGTGGTACAGGCAAGACGACACTTTCAGCAGATCCACAGCGCCAGCTCATTGGTGACGATGAACATGCGTGGAGTGATCATGGTATTTTTAATATTGAAGGTGGTTGCTATGCAAAATGCATTGGCTTACGCCATGAAACAGAGCCACAAATTTGGGATGCCATACGCTTTGGTGCTGTACTGGAGAATGTGGTTATTGACGAAGATAGAGTAGCTCATTACGATGATCACTCCATAACAGAAAATACAAGGGTTGCTTATCCTGTTGATTTTATACCGAATGCTTTGATTCCAGGAATTGGTGGTCATCCTAAAACAGTAGTCTTTTTAACAGCCGATGCTTTTGGTGTATTGCCACCTATATCTAAGTTAAACAAACAGCAGGCTATGTATCACTTTTTATCTGGTTATACTAGCAAATTGGCTGGTACAGAACGAGGAATTACTAAGCCAGAAGCTACTTTTTCATCTTGTTTTGGGGCACCATTTTTACCTTTATCACCACTAGTTTATGCTAAGTTATTAGGGGAAAAGCTTGATCAGCATGATACCAATGTATTTTTAATCAATACTGGTTGGTCAGGCGGACCTTATGGTGTAGGTAGTCGAATGAAATTGTCTTACACAAGAGCTATGGTTACAGCAGCAATTGAAGGGAAACTTGATAATGTAGAATACGAACTGGATACTATTTTTAATGTTTATATTCCTACGGAATGTCCAGCTGTACCGTCAGAACTTTTGAAGCCAATTCATACGTGGCAAGACAAAGAAGCATACCAGAGTAAGGCCAAGGAACTTGCTCAGTTATTTAATCAAAATATTAAAAAATTTGGAGATTCTATACCAACAGAAATAGTAGAAGCTGGTCCTAAGGTTTGAGTCAACAATAAATAAGAAAAATGATCTGATTAAAATTCAGATCATTTTTTATTTACTGCCAATATTTAGTATTTCTTGTTTAAGTGTAAGAAGGGGGGCAAATAAGTCGCCGATCCTCTGAACTCTTTCCAAAACCTGATCGGTAGTGAAAGATAACTGGGTACTATTTTGTTCTTTGTAGGCTTTTTCTACTTCTTCCCACGTAATAGGAGTAGAAACAGTTGGATATTTTTTTGCCCGTAAAGAGTATACGCAAACTGTTGTCTTATGGTTATCGTTTTGGCTCCAGTCTATGAAAATTTTACCTTTACGCAAGAATTTTCTCATTTTAGAAACAACAAGAGAAGGATATTGTTGTTCTAATAGACGAGCTATTCCATGAGCAAAATCTTTTGTTTGTTTATAGTTGGCAGCTTCCGTATTCAAGGGTACGTAAATTTGTAAGCCCTTAGAACCAGATGTCTTTGGGAAGCTCTGAAGATTATTATCTTCCAAGACTTTCTTTAGTATAAGGGCAACCTCAGCGCATTGTACAATAGTAGCTGGATGACCTGGATCAAGATCGAAGACAAGTAGCGTAGGACGCAAAGTGTCTTCAGCCAGTGACAGGGACGTGTGGAGTTCAATGGCTGCCAAATTAACAGCCCAAATAAGAGAGGCTAAGTCTTGGACTACGCAAAAGTCAATATTTTTGTTCTTGCCTTCACTCCACACGGGGACTGTAGCTACCCAATTTGGGCGGAATGCAGGGCACTGTTTTTGATAGAAAAACTTCGCTTCTGCACCGTTTGGATACCGTTTTAACGTTAAAGGACGACCTATCAGGTGAGGCAAGAGAAAGGGGGCAATGCGACTATAGTAATCAATTACCTGTGCCTTTGTAAAGTTGGTTGATGTATAAAAGATTTTCTCTAGGTTTGAGAGGGTTAGTTGTACATTATCAATTTGAACTAGGGTGTTGTTAGGCATGAGCTTTTTTCCTCCTAGTTTTAGCTGGAGTTTTCTTTTTTAAGGCTGCAAGGCTTGCCTCGAGTGCTGCCATTAAATCAACTACTTTACCACCCTGTTCGGCTGCGGGCTGCTGTGTGATTACTTGTCCTTCTGCTTTGCGTTCAATCATCGATAACATTTTTTCTCTGTATTCATTATGGTATTTTTCTGGTGCAAAGTTACTGGAGAGAGACTCAATTAATTGCAGGGCGATAGTTAATTCTCGCTGATCCGGCTCATTCTCGATACTTGGTAGGTCTTCTAACTCTTTTTGCGGTATTATTTCATCAGAGAAAAACATAGTTGACAGTGTGATTGCATTCTCTGTAGGGCGTATTGCTGCAATATATTGTTTATTACGTAATACAAAATTAGCGATTGCCGTTTTTTGTGATTTCTTCATGGCAAATAGTAACAGAGAGTAGGCCTTTTCCATTCCTTTATCAGGTGTCAGATAATAGGAGTGCTCGAAATAAATAGGGTCAATTTCTTCTAAACGGACAAAATCATCAATTTGAATGCGCCGTGAGCTTTTCGGATAGACGTTTTCAATTTCTTCAGATGATAAAACTACATACTGTTCCGGTGAAATCTCGTAGCCTTTGACAATTTCTTCATTTGGCACTTCACTGCCATCGTTAGCACAAACTCGTTTTAACCGGATACGGCACCCATCACTTTTCCGAAGCTGGTGAAAATGTAATGTTTTCTTTTTTACAGCATTATATAATTTGATAGGTATATTGACTAATCCAAAGCTGATCGAACCGCTCCATACTGGTCTAGGCATATCATGATTCTCCTTTTTATAGACTACATTACTTAAAAGTGAAGTAGTTAATATTGAAAATTTAACTTTCTTTTATTACAAAGGGTGCAGATTTATCGTAACGCAGGCCTTTAAAAGAGGGGTGCCGGAGAGTGTTGTTTGGCGTCCATTCGGTAAATTCAAACTCACCGACTATTTGCGGTTCAACAAAGTTTGTGCCTCTTGGGGAGATATCAGTGGAAAAGGGACTACTATCTCGTTTAAGAGGAGTTAACATAGCTAACAACTTTTGGAGTAGATCTTTAGTGAAACCGGTACCTACCTTACCCGCATAGAGAAACTGTGGTTCTTTATTCTCAGCTTTTGCTTGCTTAGGTGTCATATCATAATAGCCTAATACTAATGAACCGATACCGTCAGATCGTTGACCCTTGCCAGGTAACCAACCACCAATCACGAATTCTTGACGATGGTTATTTTTTATCTTTAACCAATCGTCACTTCGTTTGCCAGGCAAATAATGACTGATAAGTCGTTTGGCTATAATTCCTTCCAAACCTAGATTAGAAACGGCCTTTTGTATTTCTTTTCCATTTCCTAATTGATAAGCTGGAACCTGCAAATTTGTACTAGAAAGTTCTAGTTTATCAAGTATCTGGCGTCGCTCTGTATATGGAAGGTCCATTAAATATTTATTGTTGAGGTAAAGTATATCAAAGGAAATATAAGTTACAGGTATCTCTTGCCTTTTTTTTGTAATGACAATAGAGGAGCTAAGGCCCATTCGATGTTGTAATAAGGAAAAGGATGGACGTCCACTTGTATCTAAGACAATAATTTCCCCATCAAGGATCACTTGTTGTCCGTTCAGTATTGTTCCTAATTCTTGGAGTTCCGGGTATTGGGATGTAATATCTTTTTGATTGCGGCTTCTTAATACAATTTCGTTATTTATATGGTAGAGAATGCAGCGCATGCCATCCCATTTAATTTCGAAACCATATTGATTGTCATCCGTGGGTAGATTACCTTGTTTTGCTAACATAGGTTTTATAAACTGCATCAGTACCCCTCCATTTTCTTAGTATTTTTATATAATTGATTCTCTATACAAAAAAAAGACCGGTTACCCGGCCTTTGATTAGTTACTGTGCTAAAAGTTTTTCCATTTCACCAAGCATAGTGGAGAATTTCTCTAGAGTTATTTCAACAGGCCTTGGTGAAGACATATCAACACCTGCCGCCTTTAAAATATTCAGAGAGTAATCTGACCCACCGCTTTTCAAGAAATTAATATATTTTTCTTGAGCTGTTGGCCCTTCTGATTTTATTTTTTCAGCTAAAGTAGTGGCCGCAGAGTACCCAGTAACATATTGGTACACGTAAAAATCCCAATAAAAGTGTGGAATGCGCGCCCATTCAACATCGACCTCTTTATCAACAACCACATCAGGCCCATAATAGGTTACGTTAAGTTCATGCCATAACGCATCAAGCATATCAGCTGTAATACTTTCGCCTTTTTCTGAAATCTCATAAAGTAACTTTTCAAATTCAGCAAACATAGTCTGGCGGTAGACTGTAGCTCTTACTTGTTCTAAGTATTGATTAATGAGATACATTTTTATCTTTTTATCTGTTGTAGTAGTGAGCATATGGTCTAAAAGTAGTATCTCATTTGTAGTAGATGCTACTTCAGCACAGAAAATAGTATAAGAGGAAGTAGAGTAAGGTTGATTTTCTTGGCTGTAGTAACTATGGATTGCATGCCCCATCTCATGGGCTAAGGTAGAAACATCATCATAGCGGTCGTTGTAATTCAGTAGTACGAAAGGATGTGTTCCGTAATTACCCCAGGAATAAGCCCCAGTTTGTTTTCCTTTGTTTTCGTAAACATCAATCCAGCCTGACGTTATACCTTTATCAAAGATATTAGCATATTCTGAGCCTAAAGGCTTTAGACCAGTAGAAACTAGTTTAACTCCTTCTTCGTAAGGAAGGGGAAGTTTTACATCGCTGACGAGGGGTGTATATAAATCATACATGTGAATTTCTTCTAGATTGAGATATTTTTTCTTCAAGGCTACATAACGGTGAAGAGGAGTAAGATTGTTGTGGACAGTAGAAATTAAATTGTCATATACTTCTGTGGGTACATTGTCGCCTTGTAAAGAGGATTCCAATGTAGAGTTATATTTACGAGTTTTTGCATAAAAAATATTTTTTTTCACATTTCCACTTAGAGTCGAGGCAAAAGTATTTCTAAAGTGATTGTAGGTATTAAACAAATTAATAAAAGCTTGCTGACGAACATTGCGGTCACTTGAGCGGATGAATAAGCTATAACGTCCTTCGCTTAGATCAACCATTTGACCTTGTTCATTAATGGTTTGTGGAAACTCTATATCAGCATGCGCAAGCATGTTGAAGGTATTTTCGGATGCTTGTGTAACGTCGGATAAGCTTGATAAAATAGCTTCTTCGGCAGGTGACAGTACATGCTCTTTTTGTCTAGCGAGGTTAGTAAAGTAAAAACTATATTCTTTTAACCCCGTTTCTTGTTTACGAAATGCAGCTAACGTTTCATCAGGCAGAGCAAGAATTTCAGGCTCAATAAAAGCAGTGGCTGCCCCAGCTTCTGCTAGTAAGGATTCTAGTTTGCCTGTCATGGCTTGGTAGTTGGCATCAGCGGTGTTCTCATCTCGATGCATACGGGCATAGGCGTATAGTTTGCCACCAAGTTTACCGATTTCATCAGTTGCTTTCAAGCAAGCCAATAGATCTTGTGCAGAGTTTTTTAGCGTACCTGCATAGTTGGAAATATGAGACAAGCTATTTTTTAATTTGCTAAAATCTTCTTGCCATAGATCATCGTTTTCATAAATGTCATTTAGATGCCACTTGTACTGTTCAGGGATTTCACTGCGGGCGGGCACTTTAGAAGACTCTTTTGTACTAGAATCTCCGCCGGTATGGCTGCACTGTATAGCGCTGCGTGACAAATGGAAAATGTGCGGTACTATAAACATGGATACACTCCTTTACAAAATAGAGATATAGTTCTATATATTGGCAAAAATAGTTAGGATTCCTGTATAGCATATGGAAAAATATTTTTCTTATACTTTAAAGTAATTAACAATACCTTGAAAGATGCTTTCGGCAATTTTCGATCGACCATCAATACTAGAGAGTAATACCTCTTCTTCAGGATTAGAAATAAAGGCGACTTCAATGAGTATAGCTGTTATCTTGCTATAACGTATAACATAGAAACTTGCAAAGCGAGAAGAGTTATCCTTAGTACCAAGCTCTGCCACTAAATTCTTCTGGACAAGAGAAGCTAGTTTTTTTGATTTGGCATCTCCGTAATGAAATGTAGTTGTACCCATGGCTGTATTGCTGGTAAAGGAATCATTGTGTATACTGATGAATATGTCTGCATTTGCATCCTTGGCAATTTCGACCCTTGCTGCAAGTTCTTCACTGGCAGAAGAATCGGGAAAGGCCACATTTCGGTCGGTGTCGCGAGTGAGTACCACAGTTGCGCCATTGCTTTCTAACATATCCCGTAGAAGTAAGACAATTGCTAAGGTGTTATCTTTTTCCATTGTTTTCGATGGGCCTATGGCACCAGGGTCATTTCCACCATGACCAGCATCGAGACAGATTATTTTTCCTAATAAGCGTTGGCTTTCTGGCTCCTCTATGAGTGGTGCAGGACGATCTAAAGAACTTGGCACAACATAACTTGGAGAATAAATATAAACTAATTCATTGGCTGTATCATAAGTGATGCGCCAATGAAGTGTTTGTGACATGGCTTTTAGTGTCATTAGTAAATCTCGACTAACTCTTACATTAACGGGTACTTTTTGTCCATCTATGACTATCCGCATTATGGCACCTTCCTTTAAAGGTTACTTTTATTTATTGTATTCACAGAACCTTCAGGTGGTGAATCATAGGGCATAGAATGGAAAAGTAGGATAGTAGCATAATAGTGAAAATAATAGATTTTAATACATACGGGGGTGATTGTATAGTGAAAGTTGTTTTAGCGACGTTGAATGCGAAGTATATTCATTCTTCTTTAGCTTTGAAATATTTAAAGGTGGCGTGTGATTCTGTACATTCTGATATAGTGATGAAAGAATATACAATTAATAATGAAGTGCTTGAAATTTTGAGCGATATTTATAGTGAGCAGCCCGATATTATTGGTTTGTCTTGTTATATTTGGAATATCGATATGACGTTGAAATTAGCTGGACTACTGAAGAAAGTGCTACCACGTGTCGTAGTGATCTTAGGTGGACCAGAAGTTTCCTATGATCCTTTAGAAGTTATGCAGAAAAATAGTTTTATCGATTATATAGTCCAAGGCGAGGGGGAAAATACATTTCGGACTTTATTGGCAGCGTTATTATCCCAGACACCTGTTAATACGATTGAAGGTTTATCATTCCGTCATGAGGGAGAAGTAGTGGTAGGTAAACCTCAGATTGTAGGAGATGTAAATACCATACCCTTTCCCTATTGTGAGAAAGATATAGAAGGACTAAAAGATAAAATTATTTATTATGAAAGTGCCCGGGGATGCCCTTTTTCTTGTCAGTACTGTTTATCGAGTGCTACCTTAGGTGTACGATTCTTTAATTTAGAACGAGTCTATAGAGAATTAGAATTTTTTATTAAGCATAATGTTAGGCAAGTTAAATTTGTTGATAGAACCTTTAATGCTCGTAAGGAACATTACTTGCCAATCTTACGTTTTTTAGCGAAACAAGAATGTCGAACTAATTTTCACTTTGAGATTGCGGTTGATCTTTTAGATGAAGAGGTATTAACCTTCCTGCGGGAAGTGCCACTAGGAAGATTTCAATTTGAAATTGGTATTCAATCTACCAACCAACAAACCCTTGATAAAATTTCGCGACATAATAATTGGCCTAAAATTGTTGATCACGTAACCCGTATTGTTTCCTATAATAATATCCATCTACATCTAGATTTGATTATCGGTTTGCCCTATGAAAATGTTACTTTGTTTGGGCAGTCTTTTAATGATGTATATCAACTTCAGCCACATATGTTGCAAATTGGTTTCTTAAAGATGTTAAAAGGTGCTGGAATGCGAAATATTGCTGACCAGTACGGTTATATTTTTGTAGATGATGCGCCCTATGAAGTATTAGCTAATGAATGGTTAACATACGGTGAAGTTAGGAAACTAAAAATACTTGAAGACGTTTTTAATCAAGTATATAATACGGGACGATTTCGCTATACACTAGACTTGCTAATTCGGTTACAAGGGGGCAATGCTTTTCATTTCTATCAGAAACTGTCTGCTTATTGGGAAGAAAAGCAATTACATATAGTTGCACATAGTGCTAAGTCTCTCTATCAATATTTATTGGATTTTTGCCAACTTTACTATTTGGATAAGCTTGCAATATGTCAGGAATTTTTGAAGTTCGATGCGTTAATGAGTGAAAAGGGATCCATTCAGCCGGAATGTCTAACATGGAATCAAGAGTTATGGATGGAGGAAAAAAACGAATTCTGGCGTAACCCCAATATCGCACGTCACTATATTCCTAACTACAGTTTTACAACATGGCGGGATATTAAAAAGAAATATAGGATTGAAGTTTTCTCCATAGATATACTTGAATATGTAAAACAACCAGGTAAGATTGTTGAGAAGGATACCCCTATACTCTTTTCCTATAGTCCGGAAGCAACTATGTACCAATCTATTATAGATCGAGATTTTGGAAAGGTGGAAGGGCGGGATTAATATGCGTTATAATGTTTACTCTGAGTATCTTCGCCAGCGGTATGGTGAGAAAGTTTATAAATTACCTGTTAGCTTACCTGTTACTTGTCCTAACCGTGATGGAAGCTGTGGGGGCGGGGGCTGCGTTTTTTGTGGTGAAATTGGTGCTGGGTATGAAAATTTACCTGCTTCTATGACAGTAGAAATGCAAATTGCTGCCAATCGGATTCATATTGCAGCAAAATATAAGGCGAAAAAGTTTATCCCTTATTTTCAGAACTTTAGTAATACTTATTTACCAGTTGAGCAGCTTGAACAATATATTCATGAAGCTTGCCAGGAAGATGTGGTTAGCATTGCCTTAGCAACTCGTCCCGACTGTGTAAATGATAAGTACCTAGAAATGTTGGCTGAAATTAGCCAATCTAAAAAAGTTGATATCAGTATTGAATTAGGGCTGCAGACAGTAAACTATCATTCTTTGAAAAAAGTAAATCGAGGCCATAGCTTGGCAGAGTTTCTTGATGCGGTGCTACGGATAAAACGGTACAATCTTGAAGTTTGTTCTCATATCATATTGAATTTGCCTTGGGATGATGAACTTGATGTAATTGAAAGTGCTAAAGTTTTGTCAGCCATGGGGGTAGATCAGGTAAAGTTACATGCACTGTATATTGTTAAAGACACAGTTATGGCTGATTGGTATCAAAAGGGTGAGATATCATTAATTACAAAAGAGGAATATGTAGAAAGAGTAGTAACTTTTCTTGAATACTTGCATCCCGAGATTGTCGTCCAACGACTAATCGGTCGTGCGCCAGAGAAAAATACTCTATTTACGAATTGGCAGACCGGTTGGTGGAAAATTCGTGATGAAATTGAGAAGACCTTGCTAGATCGTGATACCTGGCAAGGGAAGCGCTGTAATTACCTGAATGGTAGTGCCGTGCAAAAGTTTCTATAATATTGCTTCCAGCTCTGATTTATTTCTTTACAAGAGTCCATTTCATTGATAGAATAAGTTTTGTGATTTTTAAAATAGAGGTGTAGATTAGAAACATGGAAAAATTAGAATTGTTGTCTCGCATTGAGAAGTTAGCTTCGGTGCTCCACAGTGAGGATCTTGCTAAATATAATTTGGCTCATGAAAGCATAGTAGAAATGCGTCGTGTTTTAGATCAATTGAGTGAAAACTACATTATTAAATATTGTTAAGTCTAATAGGTTGAATGAAGTATATAATTGGCGAGACGTTATTATTGAGATTTAGTATTTAACTCTAACAGATAATAACCATCGCCAGTTATTTTTATCTCCAAGCAATAAAATAATAAAACATTTGACAATGTAGAATCAATTATGATATTATATGTAAGTTGCCTGTGAGCGACAATGTGTTCCTTGAAAACTAAACAATGTAAGTAAGGTTAAAATAAGCCAGATGTGCGGTACTCGTTTGAGTACAAAACAAAGTTAGTCCACTTCGGTGAGATTAACAAAACTAGTTTTTTAAAGAGCCATCAAGGTTCTCTAATATAATTTATTGGAGAGTTTGATCCTGGCT